>NZ_JBEPNK010000007.1:0-176579 GCF_040546245.1 Arthrobacter sp. UYEF3 | reverse complement strand
AGTTCGACCGCGTCCTGCGCGCCCTGGAAGAAAAACTGCCCAACGTAGCGGACCACCTCGAAACCGCCCGCGCCGACGTGCTCGCGTTCACGCCGTTCCCGAAGGGCCTCTGGCGGCAGGTATGGTCCAACAACCCGCAGGAACGCCTGAACCGGGAGATCCGCCGCCGCACCGACGTTGTCGGCATCTTCCCGGACCGGAACTCGTTGATCCGCCTCGTCGGCGCCGTCCTGGCCGAGCAACACGATGACTGGATCGAAGCCCGCCGCTACCTCGGCCTCGAACTCATCCAACAGGCCCAAACCATCGGCAGCACGACCACAGAGGAGGCAGCGAACACCCCAGAACTGGCGCTCAGCGCCTAAACAAACCAAGGATCACGCGGCAACCGCAATACACCACGCATTTGGACTTGACCCGTCTCGGAGGAGCCTGAGGGCGATGATGGCGGTTACGTCCGCGGCGGCGCCTACTACGCCGGAGGGACCCGTTGAGCCGCCTGGACGGGGAGACCAAACGCAAGCTCCGGGAGATGAACGCGAGCGAGCTGCTCGAAGCCATAGATACCCAGGACGAGACGCTGTCGATCAGTCTGTCGTTCGAAGAGCGGGTGAGGTTGGTCGTCGATGACGCCTACTCCACCTTCATGCACTCCAAGGTCGCCGGGCTCATCCGACGGGCGGGGCTGCGTTATCCGAACGCGGATTTGCGTCGCATCGACCTGCTCGACGAGCGCGGCCTGAACCGGCAGCTGCTGGCCCAACTCGGCACCTGCTCGTTCGTGGACCGGCAGCAGAACGTCGTCTTCCAGGGGTTCACCGGGTCGGGGAAGTCGTATCTGGGCTGCGCGATCGCCAAACGCGCCTGCGAGCACCGCATCCGCGCCCACTACGTCCGCATGCCCGACCTCGAGGAAGCCTGGGTCGCCGCCCAAGACACCCCCGGCGGGGCCGGGAAGTTCCTCCGCAAATACGCCGCATTCACGTTGCTCGTTATTGACGAGTGGTTGCTGGACCGGCCGACGGAATCGATGCGCACCATGCTGCTGGAGCTAATGGAGCGCCGTTACGGCGAAACGTCGACGGTGTTCTGCACCCAGTATTCGCAGAAGGACTGGCACCAGCGCCTCGGCTCCGGTGTTCATGCGGACGCGATCATGGACCGGATCATCCACAACACGATCTGGGTTGAGACGGGCACCTACAACATGAGGGAGCACACCGCGCTGGCCAGCGCGTAATCGATGACGGAGGGCGTCAGTGGCTCCCAGCCACACCACCACTGGCGCTCTCTCGCACGATCGGTGGTGCTGAACCGCACGATTGGGTGGTGCTCAAAGCCTCAAATACTCACCCCGCCCCGAAAGTTTGACGCAGTGTTTTTCTTGGACACCCTTATCCTTCCCAGATTCGACTAGGGTTCGTTGCAGCTGGGCCGACCGGCCGGCGTGGAGTGGCCATCCATAGAGCGCCAGTTGTACCGCTACGGCCGCAATAACCTCGTCGCCGCAGCCAAGAACGATTAGCGGGACAACGCCTGCTGCGGCCGTAAAGTAACCGCAGCATGAGCGGGACACAAAGAAGCCCTTCCCGGTGACCCGGGAAGGGCTTCTTTTTTTGGGACTGGCTTACACCGCCACAAGCGTAGTGTCAGGGGCCCGGTCGGGCGGATACTGCACCCTAATAGTTGCTGTAGGTCAGCTTCACTTTGCCGTCCTCCAGGGTGACATTGGCGCTCATGGAAACCGAGGTTGTGTCTGTTGTGGGTTTCCAATCAGGTGTGCCGAAACCGTATGAGTTATCCCTTTCGTAGCTGACGGTGGCTTTCCCCGGAGTTTGCGTACGAATGCGCCAGGGGGAAGAGCCATAGGGATCCTTGCTCATGCTGAACGTGGGCTTCGTTGTGAGTGTCCAGTGAAGGTTCCGTGAATAGCGCGATGAACTGTAGTTATTGAGCGGGCAATTGGCCGGTTGTGCATCAGTGGACTTTACGCATTCGGCAAGATGGGCGTCGACCTGTGCCATGGCTTCGGACTTGAGGGCGTCAGAGGCGTCCACCTTGAGGCTGGCGGTGGGTGGGGCCTGAGCGGCCCCGATGGTTACCAGCGTGGTTGACTTCGGTGCCGTCAGATACTTTTCCGAGGACGGCAATTCCACCGTGTACTCCCCAGGTAACGCAGGGTAATTCACGCTGGCGGTGCCAGTAGGGCTGCCGGTACGGCCGACGTTGAGTTCCTGACCATTGACTAGTACGGTCTGCACCGGGGTGTCCGAGGTGATGGACAGGCTCCGGAGCGGTGAGGACTCCATTTTCCAGTGGTCGTCCAAGAGCTCAGGGTTCGACTTGCGGAGATTGAACGTCGTCTGCTGCTTACGGCCATCCTGATGCAGGACTGCGACCACCGTGGCGTGGTCCTCGGAGACCGTCGACGAAACAATGTCGAAGCCGTCAATGCGCTTGCCGGCTTTGGCGTAAATCTGATCGATAAGCAGGACCCTTTGATCGTTGGCCAAGCCGGGATCGGCCAGAGACATCGCTTTCGAAGCCTCGCCGTTCTGGAGCGCCTGGAGGTAGCTGTTCACGGCTTTATCGGGCCCGTTGCCGCCCTTGACGACGTTGACCGTGATGACTGCACCGACCACCAGGACAACCACGAGACCGACCGCTCCCAGGACGAGTCCAAGAGTTCGCTTAGTCCGGGCGGACATCGGGTCCCGCGGCGCCAGCGCGGGATGGTCTCCAGGCGCTGCATAGCCGGTTGGAACAGCAGCTGGCACAGGCGCAGCCGGCCGCACGGGAACCATCTTGTGAGCGATGGCCAAGGGGACGTACCTGCTGAGCTGAGGTGCGACATAACGCGCTGATGCCTCCGTCGCACCGCCCCAAAGCATCAGTACGAACGGGGTCCACCATGCCAGCGTCATGCTGCCGGCGCCGGTGGCCAGTGAACCAGCGTCGAAAGTTCCAGTAACGCTGCTGAGCCACGTCAGCAGCGCCCCGGCAACGAGAAATGCAGCGGGGAGCATCGCCCAGTCCGTGATCTTGTTTCCCACCACCGGCCCGCGGCGCAGGTACCAGAACACGGAGGTAGCCAACAGCGAGATCAGCGCCAACAGGAGCAGTAACCAACCAGCCCAGCCCGGGACGCCGTATTGGGCCAAAGCACTTCCGAAACCAAAGCTGATGTCTGAGCCTGAAGAATTGGCTGATGAAGCCACTGAGGAATGAAAATTCCATGTGCGGCTGACAGCACTCAGGTGACCAAGGCCGAACAAGAAGAAGCCCGCCGTGGGTGCCCACAAGGGCGCTGAGAGCGTGGCCTGCCAGCCAGACTTGATTCCCAGAATAAGCACAACAACCGGGATAGCAATGGCCAGAAAAACGCAGTAGTGCACGGCCACCGCTTCAAGGGTGCGGCGAACTGCCGCGCGTATACCAACACCGGCATCCGCACGGGGTCGGACTGATGCCCGCCCTGCGAGAGTTGCGAACATCCCGATTGTCAGCGCAACCAGGACTGAACCAAACGTCACTGCCCCAACGGGGCTGATCTTTACGCTCGGTGTGGGCAGCGATATGGCGAAGACCGCCCCGCTGATATTGACCAGGAGGGTAAAGACCAGGCCCGCTATGGCCGACTCGATCCAGATTCCGGTGGTTGATTGAGCTGAGGACCGTTTCGCGGCGAACCGCCCACCCAGGAACAATACCGCGATCGACGCAGCCGTCAGCAGCAAGGGAACAGCGAAGAAAGAAGCCGATCCGTGCACGTTTCCCATAAACGGGATGGTCGCGTCGATGCTCGAACCAAGTGCACCGAGCTGGCTCAGGACGACCAGTTGGACAGCCAGCTGCCCCACCAGGGACCACGGCGACGGCACGGTGCCACTTGGAAGCATGGAACTTGCCGGTACCTCGGCGTTGCCACCGTTACTGGCGCTGAGGCCGATCAACGCCAGAATCAAGAAGATGACCGCGGTGATCAGAACCGCCACGTAAGAAGTGGCCGCGACCAGGGCCCCGGGAATCAGGCTTTTATAGTCGAAAGACTTCAGAAGGGCGGACATTGGCGCAGCGCCCGAGCCAGGTGCCATGCGATCACTGTTCCCTGCGCTGCCACTGGTGCGCCCGTCTGGCGCCTCATTGGTTCGTCCGGCTAACCCGGTCTGCGCATACTGCGGTTCAGTCACAAATTCCCCCTAGTTACTTTTGTACCTCACATTGTGTCACGGACTGCTTCTAGTTACGCGTGCTTGTCGTACTTGGGGATTCCGACTCTTCAGAATTGAGAGTGTAGTTTCGGTCAGAATCCTACGGATTCCAGCAGCGATCTGGCGACATAGTAGGTGAGGTTCCGGAAGCCGAGGGCGGAGCTGCGCAGGTGCTCGAGCCGGCCATGGATCGCCTCAGTGGGGCCATTCGAGGTGCCGGGCCGGTCGAAGTAGGCCAGCGCGTCTGCCGCCAGGCGTTTGAGGGTGCGCCCGAGAGTCCTGAGCTCGGCCAGCGCGGTGGGGACGCCGCTGCTGGGGGAGTCAATCACGGATTGCATCATCTCTCGGTCTTTGGACCGGGTCCGGTTCGCGGTAGGCCGCGATCACGCGTTGATAGATGCCCCAGCCAGCCTCCACCTCAACATGCTCGTCGGCGGTGAACAGGGTTTCCAGGCGTTGGCGTTGTTTGTCGGTGAGCAGGTCTGCCCCCGTGTGGAGGGTCCGTCGGGCTTCCTAGAATAACGCCATAGATCAGGTGGCCCATGAGGCTCACCAAAGCGGCGGGATCAATGGCGAACAGGGGCATCCCCATCATGACCGGCATGATCATCAGCGGGCCCAGGATCCACCAGATAGCCCCGTACCCAACCCCGATGAGGCCGCCGCGGCCATACGAGGTCAGGAATCGGTTGCCGAACAGCACCGTCAGACCCAGCCCGATAGCCACCGAAATCATCAGATGGACGCCGAATCCGACACCGGCCGAGCTGGAGCCGACTTTAAACGCGATCACAGGCAACATGCCCATCATCGCCATCAGAATCCCGAACGCGATACCCCCAGCAACGCCCCCGGCGGCTCCGGCCAGAGCACGCCGGCCGAGGCCGGTGCCGGAGGTTTGATGTGAAAGAGCTGATTCAGAAGCCATGATGGCCTTACAGTCTGCGTCGCGCCCTGGCTGGCTCCCTGGATTCAAGGCCGCCGGGTGCTGGCCGCAGCACCCCAGGCCCCCATGTTTCAGCATGCGTTAGCCGGGCGTTGTCTTCCGTTCATCCCGCGTGGTGGGCAACTGGCCGGCGAGTCCATCTGCCGGGCCAATAGGGGCGGGAACATCTCCCTTTTCCCTTCGCGGCCGCGGACAACGGAAGAGCGGCGGTACGGTGCCGTCTGCTGCCGGGGGGCGGCCGGTGTCGCGTTCAACGAGGTCATGCTTGCCCGCCGCGTCGATTTCACCTACCTGACCTTCACTGACGGGATGACCTGGGTGCTGCAGGGCGCGGTCGTTTAGGTGAGTATGCTGCGCGTTGTTCACCCGGAGTACGCCGGGCTTTTACCCGGCACTGGGAGACTGCGTCCGGGGGCCACTAGTAAAACAATGCATTAGGAGCAGCTTCATGGCAGGTTTGGATCGCCGTCGTTTTCTTCAGCTTTCGGCCGCTGGTGCCGCGGGTACCGCGATCTCGCAGATGCTGGGGCAGAGCATCGCCCGGGCCGCGGAGATCCCCGCGAACCGGGCCACGGGCTCGATCAAGGATGTCGAGCATGTCGTGATCTTCATGCAGGAGAACCGCGCGTTCGACCATTACTTCGGCACCCTGAAGGGTGTGCGCGGGTTCTCGGACCCGCACCCGGCAGTTTTGCCCTCCGGCAAGGACGCGTTCCACCAGGCCAACGCCACGCGCGAGGTTACTCCGTTCCACCCGACGGCGCCGAACCTGGGTATGCAGTTCATGGAGGACCTGGACCTCACGTGGAAGCTCACCCATGAAGCCTTTAACAGCGGCAAGTACGATAAGTGGCTGCCGGAGAAGACCGACGCGACGATGGCGTTTTACGGGCGCAAGGACATACCGTTCCACTTCGCCCTTGCCGACGCGTTCACGGTCTGCGACCAGTACCACTGCTCAGTCCTTGGCCCGACGGACCCGAACCGTTACTTTATGTTCGCCGGCGGGGATGACCCGGACCGGAAGGGCGGCGGCCCGGACCTGTGGAACGAAGAAAAAGGGTACTGGTGGAGCACCTACCCCGAGGAGCTTGAGAAGGCCGGCGTTTCCTGGAAGGTCTATCAGGACGTCGGCGAGGGCCTCGACCCGGCGCACTATGAGGGCTGGACTGACGATGCGTACATCGGTAACTACGGGGACAATTCCCTGCTCTATTTCAAGCAGTACCAGGACGCGAAGCCCGGAAGCCCGCTTTACGAGAAGGCCCGCACCGGAACGAACGCCAAGGCCGGGGATGATCTTTTCCGGGTCCTTCGCGAGGACGTGAAATCGGGCACGCTTCCGCAGGTGTCCTACATCGTGGCCCCGGAGGCCTACTCGGAGCATTCGAACTGGCCGCCGAACTTCGGCGCCTGGTACGCCGCGAACGTTTTGGACATCCTGACGTCCAACCCGGATGTCTGGAGCAAGACGGCAGTGCTGTTCATGTACGACGAAAACGACGGCTTCTTCGACCACATCGTCCCGCCCCACCCGAACACCCCGCAGATCCCGGGCGCCTCCACGGTCTCCACGGCAGGGGAGTGGTACGACGGTACCCCGACGTTCTACGGCAGCAAGGACGTTCCGGGACATTTCGGCCTTGGCGTCCGCGTGCCGATGATCGTGGCCTCGCCGTGGAGCATGGGCGGCTTCGTCTGCTCCGAGACCTTCGACCACACCTCCATCATCCGGTTCCTCGAGGCCCGCTTCGGCGTCGCGTCCCCGAACATCACGCCGTGGCGCCGCGCGGTCAGCGGCGACCTCACCAGCGCCTTCGACTTTTCCGACCGCGGCGGCGAGGCGCCGTCCCTGCCGGCCACCACGGCCTATAAGCCGGCTGACCATAACCGGCACCCGAGCTACGTTCCGACGCCCCCGGCGACGAATACGATGCCCGAACAGGAGAAGGGCACGCGTCCGTCCCGCCCGCTCGGCTACGCCCTCGACGTCGAGACGAAAGTCGACGGCGGTAAGCTCACCGCCCACTGGGCGAACCGGGGCACCCTCGGCGCGCACGTACAGGTCCGCTCCAACATGCTTCCGCAGGCCCCGTACTCCTACACCATCGGGGCAGCTTCCGCACTCGACGCGTCCTGGGCGCTCGGCACGGAGTACGACGTGCACATGCACGGCCCGGCCGGCTGGTACCGGCGCCTGGCCGGAACCACGGCCGAAACGGACCTCCGCGTCACCGTCACCACCGACGGCAAATCCCCGCACGCGAAGTTCCGGATCGAGAACACCGGCCCCGCGGCCTTAGCCGTGACCCTCAAGGACGCCTACGGCGCCGGCTCCCAGTCGCTCTCGCTCAACCCGGGCCAGGGCAAGGCCGTTGTCATCCCGACCCACGGCGGCTGGTATGACCTGATCATCACCTCGGCCGCCGACCCGAAGCTCATCCGCGTCCTGGCCGGCCGGCTCGAAAACGGGCGCCAGCTCACGAGCGATCCCCAACTGGGCCGGGGCGCGAACGAGCGTCAGAGCGAGGACTGAAAGCTTTCGTTTACTCAGCCGATACCTCGGCCCTACTTTGCTGCACTACCCGAGAAAAAGGTGCCCCGTCCGGGGCGTAACCCGAAAGGATTATTTAATGCTCAACATGCTGAAGAGCCGGAGGGCAGGCGCAACAGCGCTTGCTGCCACCGTCGCGTTCACCGGATTCGCAGCCGTCGGTGCGGCTGCGCCCGCGGACGCGCAGTCGACGTCGGGTGCTGTCGCCCAGGCCAACAAGCAGGGGGACGGGCAGTCCAGCGGGCAGGGGGAGAACGGTCCTGACCACGTTTTCGTCATCATGATGGAGAACCACGGCTACGACCAGG
The DNA here is from genome assembly GCF_040546245.1 of Arthrobacter sp. UYEF3. NCBI lineage: Bacteria > Bacillati > Actinomycetota > Actinomycetes > Micrococcales > Micrococcaceae > Arthrobacter > Arthrobacter sp. UYEF3. The sequence goes on along the minus strand of NZ_JBEPNK010000007.1, from coordinate 168,560 downwards.
TCATCGGCAACACCGCCGACGCGCCGTACATCAATTCCCTTGCCCGGCGCTACAACACTGCGACGAACTATCACGGTGTGACCCACCCGAGCCTGCCCAACTACCTGGCCACCATTTCGGGAAGCTCGCAGGGCATCTGGGATGACTGCAAAGCCGGCGCAGATGTTACGTGTGCCCCCGAAGAGTTCGTCCCGGGCTCCAGCGACACGGCTGTCACCGGGAGCCTCACCCCTGCCCAGGTCGCCGGCGCTTCGTCCACTGCGCACATGTTCTCGGGCAAGAATATTGTTGACCAGCTCGAGAACAAGGGCCTGAGCTGGAAGGCATACATGGAGAGCCTCCCCAGGACCGGTTCCCAGGTCGAGTACGCGCCCACGATCGGCTCCTCAACGGTCAAGCTGTATGCACAGAAGCACAACCCGTTCATGTACTTCTCGGACGTCAACTACCCGGGCAGCCCGCGCCTTCAGAACATTGTGCCCCAGGAGAACAACCTCAAGGCCGACCTGGCCAGCAGCAAGGTGCCGAACTTCGTCTGGATCAGCCCGAACCAGTGCCACGACATGCACGGAATGTCCGCCTCCGGCGCTGCCCTCGTCGGGATGCCTAAGTGCGGTTACCCGGACTCCGGCCTGGACCACGGCGTGATCCAGCTCGGCGACGCCTACGTCAAGCAAACGGTCCAGCAGATCATGGACTCACCGACGTGGAAGACGACCAAGTCCAGCATTGTCCTGGCCTGGGACGAGAACGACTACTCCGGATCCGACGGCGGCCCGGGGAGCCCGGTCGGGCAGAACGGCGCCGTCCTCGGCGGCGGGCACGCACCCGCGATCGTGATTAACTCAGCGGAAGGCCCGCACAAGACGACCAACCAGGTCTCCGATCACTACACCCTGCTCTCCACCATCGAGCACATGTGGCACCTCGGCTGCCTGGCCAACACCTGCTCACCCACCACCTCGGGCACCTTCGAAGAACTCTTCAGCCAGACGGAGAACAACAACTCAGACACCAACACCGAGCGTCACAACGACAACGGACACGAAAGCAAGGACGGCCGGGACTCCGGGAACTAACCCCCAGCAGTCCTGCGAGCTCTGAGCACAGCCCGAGAGCGCTCAGGGAAATGCCACCCGGCTAAGGTGCCGGGTGGCATTTCTGTTCCCGCCTCAATAACTCAAAACCCAGGGGCAGGACCTGCAGAGATCCCGATCAAGTGCGTCAGGACGGCCGCATGCTGGGGGACCTTTACGGGTCAACCCTTTACTTCATATTCTGACGGTGTAAGAAGTGTTGGGCGGCCAGGTCGCCGAGGGTGACGTGCAGGGTTTGGGAGGTCTTGCCGCGCTGCACGTCGATGTCGACCTGCTGGCCGGGATCTTGTTTCCTGAGGGCGGCAAGCAGGTCTGTCACATTTGTCACCGGTGTCCCGGCGAACTTGGTGATGATGTCTCCGGCCTGCATGCCCGCCTGCTCGGCGGCGCCGCCTTGGGAGACATTGATGACCAGTGCTCCGGAGGATGCGGGAACGGAGAAGCGTTGGGCCAGCTGCGGGGTGATGTCGGTGGGGACTACGCCGAGGGCGGCGTGCTTGACGGTGCCGCTCTTGAGCAGCTGGTCGGCGACCTCGGTGACGGTGGTCGATGGGGTCACGAAGCCTATTGCCACCGCTCCGGAACTTGGTGGCAGGTATGCCTCGGAGAGTCCGATGATTTGCCCGCTGGAGTCGGCCACGGCCCCGCCGGAGTTTCCGGGGGAGATGGGCGCATCGGTCTGGAGCAGGTCGATAGCGCCGTGGGGGGATTCCTTGGAGGGCGGCATGTTCCGGTGCAGGCCAGAGACAATTCCGGAGGTGACGGTTTCCTCCAGCCCCAGCGGGCTGCCGATGACCACGGTCATCGAGCCCACCTCCGGGGTCGATTTGGCGAACTTCGCGGCGGGAAGGTCCGTGCGGTTGATTTTCAGGACGGCGACGTCGGTGACGTCGTCGACGCCGACGACGGTGGCCTGGGTCTGGGAGCCGTCCGCGAACTGGACTTGCACGTTTTTGAAGGGCTGTTTTTGTTGATCTTCGACGACGTGGGCGTCGGTGACGATTGCTCCGTCGCTGTGATAGACGACGCCGCTGCCCAGGCCCGCGGCGGTCCGGATCGTGACGACGGACGGCTCGACGTCTTTGACCAACCCGGTGATCGCGGGCAGGCCGGCCCCGGCGGCCAAAGCTGTCGCGGAAGAATCGCTTGGGGATGGCGCCGGCGAAAAAGAACCGTTCGTGGCGCTAGCCACAGGGTTACCGGTGTAACCGGTCAGCGTGAGCGCCGCTGCCGTCGCGCCGGCCGCCGGGCAGCCACCGCCGCTCAGTTTCGCCTCAGGAAGCAGCTCAGACCCAGGAATTCGACCTTGTTACCGGACGCAGAAGGACCCGCGAAGCCGGGGTTGCTTCGCGGGTCTTTCTATGTCGGCGGCGCCTGGGCTCAGCGCCACAGGCCGGTCTTTGCTTGGTCCGGCTGTGCGGCGGTGTTACCGGGAGCCGGGGGCGTCGCCGGGATCGGTGTGGTCACCGGTCTGTTCGACATTCGGCCCGGTATCACCGGGGGTTTCCGGAGCGTCTGCCTTTTCGGTGCCCTCGGCAGCGTCGGGGGCATCCGGCGTGTCACCGGGGGTTGGGGTGTCGACCGCGCCCGGTGCGTCTGCGACGTCGCCGGGGGTGGGCGTGTCCGCTGTGACGGACTGGGTGGTGGTCGGTGACGGGGTTGCTGCGTTCGCGGCCCCGAGGCCGAGCCCGGCCAGGCCGAGGACTCCTGCGCTGACGATGACGATTTTTGTCCTGGTTTTCAGGTCCTTGACGTTCATGTCCGGCTCCTTTCGTGGCGGCCTCTGAGCTCCGCCGGTGCCTCCCGGTGCGGGTGGCGATGGTTCAAGTGTTGCCTGCGGGACCTGAGAGGAGACTTAGCGTCCTTGAGGTCCGGCTGAGACAGGATAGCGGGACGGAGTTTGTTTCTCCCCGGTCCCCGGCCCATCCTTGGAACATGGATGCTGACCGGGTTCCGCCACTTCCCCGCCGTGCGCGCTGGGGTGTGCGCAAGCGTGCCACCGCAACCGCGGTCCTGGTCGTCGCGGCGGCACTGGTCGTCGGTGGCCTGGTCCTGCTCGTCCTGCTCCAGACCTCCCTTGTAGCCTCAACGGAAACATCAGCCCGGCGGCAGGCCGCGGACGTCATCGCACAGATTTCGGGACAGGACGTCGCAGAGGCCGGCCAGTACATTGCCTCGACCGCCCACACCGGCCAGTACGTCCAAATTCTGGCGCCAAGCGGGACGGTTTTCGCCGCTTCCGTGCCGGCAGCGAAGACCGTTGCACTCACCGCCCTGCGCCCGGGACCGGGAGAGACACTGACTCAGGACGTGTCCGGGCTGCCCAGCCTGCGTGACGGCGATGATTTCTTGATCGTGGCGACAGGCGTCGACGTTGGCGGCCGGCTCTACACGGTCGTCGTGGCCGCGACGGTGCAGGTCCAGGCTGACACGGTTTCCACGGTTGCCTGGTTCATCCTCGGGGCCACGCCGGCGCTGCTGGCTGTCGTGGGCGGTTCCGTCTGGGTGCTGGTGGGCCGGTCCTTGCGGCAGGTTGAACGGATCCGCGGTCAAGTCGCGGGCATCAGTGCCCGGAGTCTGGACGGGCGCGTGGATGTGCCGCCCACCGACGATGAGATCCAGGCGCTGGCTGAGACGATGAACATGATGCTGGGCAGGTTGCAGGCCTCAGACCAGGAGCAGCGCCGCTTCGTCTCGGACGCCAGCCATGAACTGCGCAGCCCGCTTGCGACCCTCAGTGCCGGAGTGGAGATTGCCGCCGCTGACGCCTCCGGCGCGACCTGGGAGCAGATGAAAACCGTTTTGGCAGGGGAAACAGCCCGGATGCGTTACCTGGTCGAGGACCTGCTGACCCTGGCCAAAACCAACGACGGGGGCCTGCGGCTCGAGACCACGGACGTGGACCTCGACGATGTGCTGAATGAGGAAGTGCTCCGGTTGCGTTCCACCAGTACCCGGAGGATCGAGGTCAGCCTTGAGCCCGTCAGGGTCGCCGGGGACCCGCGGCGCCTGGGCCAGGTCGTGCGTAACGTCCTGGACAACGCCGACAGGCACGCAGCTTCCCGGATCAGCATCCGGCTGCGCAACACCAACGAAGGGGCGCTCATCACGATCGACAACGACGGGGCGCCGGTGCCGGTGGTCGACCGGGAACGGATTTTTGAGCGGTTCGTCCGGCTGGATCAAAGCCGGTCTCGTGAAAGCGGTGGGAGCGGACTGGGCCTGGCGATCGCCGCAGGCATCATGGCAGCCCACCGCGGCTGGATCCGCACCGGCGAAGCCCCCGGTGGGGGATGCCGGTTCGAGCTGGGCATCAGGCAGGCCCACGCCACCGCCCGGCCACAAGTGGTGCCGGACCAGGCGGGGGACCCGCGGCACACCGACGTGCCGTGAAGGCGCCGTTTCCGGCTTCGCATGGCTCCGAATGCCTCCGGCACAGATCAACTGAGGCCTCGTCGGGCAAAAACGGGAGCGTTCTGCGGGGTGGGACGCGCACAGCGGTTCCTCAGGTGCAGTGCGGAAGAGTGGTCGGTATGAATCTTGGAAGCGCAACCCGCACCGCATTGGCGGCCGGCGTCGCGCTGACGCTCGGCATGGGTTCGGCGTCGGCCGCGGAGCACGGCAGTAGGTCGGTGACCGCCGCCAGTCCGGTCCGGACCGCGGGCCCGGTTTCGGCAGCGGCAGGCCGTGGTGGTGCGGATATGGATTTTCTCACCGGGTACCCCCGCGAGGTCCACACTGATGAGCGCATGATTGAGGAGAGGCTCGAATTCGGGGAAGCCGCCCCGCACACGCTAAGGCGGTTCCACGCCGGCAGCGCGTAACGCCCCGACCGGCCGGCCCGCGCGCCGACAATGCGTTTCAGGCGGCAGCTTACGCCGGGGTAGCGCTGCGGGAGGTTTCGGAGGGCCCCGGAGTTCCGCTTATTCCGGCCGGTCGGCGGTCAGCATGTATCCCATTCCCCGTACTGTTGTCAGGGTCTGCAGACCGAAGGGACTATCGATCTTGCGCCGCAGATACCCGATGTAGACTTCCACCACGTTGTCTCCGCCCTCGAAGGCCGGGTCCCACACGTTGTCGAGGATCTGGGATTTGGACACGACCTGGTCATGGCTGCGCATCAGGTAATGCAGCAAGCCATACTCCCTGGCTGTCAATGCAATCCTGGAATCGCCTCGGCGGACGCTGCGACTGGCGGGGTTCAGTGCCAGTGTCCCCAGGGTGAGGGTGACGGGCCGTTCGGGGGCCCCTCGGCGGATCAGGGCACGGATCCTGGCGACGAGGACGATGAAGCTGAAGGGTTTCGTCAGGTAGTCATCGGCTCCAAGATCGAACGCGTCCGTCTGGTCGTATTCTCCGTCCTTGGCAGTCAGCATCAGCACGGGGGTCCAAACCAGCCGCTCCCGGAGTTCTTTTAGGACGTCATACCCGTTTTTGAGCGGCAGCATCAGATCAAGCAGGATCACGTCATACGGGTTCTCCGTAGCGGCCCAGAGGCCGCTGACCCCGTCATGGGTTACGTCGACCACAAAGCCCTGGTTGATGAGTCCGCGCCGGACCGTCTCGGCCAGCACTTTTTCGTCCTCGACCAGCAGCACCCGCATGCCCGGCTCCCCTTTCGTTGGTACATGCAGTATCCCTCACACCCGTTGAGGGGAACCTGAGGAACGGCGGGGCAGCTCTCAGGTTTCTCTCAGCGCAGGTGCCGCAAGCTGGTGGCAAGCCCCGCGCGTCAGCGCTCATACCGTCAGGACTGCACCATGGATTCCTCCCTCGCCCGCCGGACCACAATTTTCCCGGGGCTGCAGTCCTGGTGGTGGGTCACCGCGGCCGCGTCTGTGTTCGCGGCCACGGCAGCGGCGGGGATGGCAGCGAAGTCTTTCGGACCGCTATCACCGGAGCTGGGCTTGGTAATTTCCCTCAGCCACGGCCGAAACAGTGCCCTGGTCGGATTGAGCGAGGGCATTCATTACGGACTGGGCCCGGTGGGAGCGGTGACGCTGGTGCTGGCCATCTGCCTGTATCTGCTGTGGTTCCGCCGCCGCCCGGTGCAGGCGGTCGCGTTCGGCTCCGTCGTGGCGGCAGGCTGGCTGGCCTCGTCCGCGGGCAAAGCGCTGGTGGGCCGCTCCCGGCCGCCGGGGGACGTGACGGCGGCTCTGATCGTCGAAACAGGCCACAACAGCTTTCCTTCCGGCCATACCGCCTTCGCGGTCTCTTTGGTGCTGGCGTCCGTGCTGGTTCTTGCCCGCAGCAAGGGCCAACGGCTGGCACTTCTGGCCGCAGGGTCTTTTTTCGTAGCGGTTGTGGCGTTCTCCCGGATGTACCTGGGGGTGCACTACCTCAGTGATGTGGCCGGTTCCGTGTGTATCAGCGCGGCCGCGGTCCTGGCCTGGTTGCCGGTCTGGAACAACCTCATTGCACCCCGGATTTCCAGGGTGCACCTGATTCAGAAGTTCGAAACCACGGCACCGAACCCGCGGTGAGCCGGCCCGGATCCTCCAAACGCTGAAAGGACCTTGTGTCTGCGCCGCGTCCGGACCCCGGAAAGCCGGTCTTCTCGAGTGCGCTGGCCTCCACGCTCCCGCGGCTGCGCCGAGCCCCCGTCAGACTGGGCTTGGTCCTCATCTTTTGGACCGCCGGAGTGTTGACTTCCGGCCTCATTAACGGCCCGGCCGGGCACCTGCGGTAGCACGGGGCGGCGACGGCCCAGTCTGTGCCCAGCAACTGGTGGGTGCTGCCGACTTCCGGGTTCTGGGCCCAGAACCTGGCAGGGTACCTACTGGGAAGTTCGGTCATCCTGGCCGCCGGGCTGGTCCTGGAACCCCGGATGGGGAGTGTGTGGTTCGCTGCGGCAGCCCTGGGCGCCCAGGCACTCGGAACTACCACTGCCCTCGGATTCCTCACCATCGCACGGCAGGTGATGCGGTCCTGGACCCGGAAAATGAGCGGGCACCTCTTACTCGGTCCCAGTGCACCCCTCACCGGTGACATCATGGCTGGCACTGCCGCAGCGCCTATCCCGTGGGGGCGCCGGATCCGCCTTGTTATCTTCGCACTGCTGATTCTTCTGGCCCTCTATAATGGCGTGTTCGTGGACCTGGTCCGGCTCGGCTCGGCGGGTGCCGGCGCCCTTCTGGGCCGGCCACGTACGGCAGAGCCCCCGGGTCGGACTTCCTGTCAGCTCCAGGCACGAAGGACGGGTTCTGATCGCGCTCCTGGTGGCCGTATCGGCCGTCGGTCCTGTCGTCGACGGCCTGGCCCCGCACGCCGTCGGGGCCTTATCGGTCGTGTAAAGCCTGCGTCGTTGCAGGGGGGCACCGCAGAAGTCCAGCCTCAGGAAACCGACCCGCGCTGGGCTACCTGCAGCACGTGACCTAGGATCTACCCATGACAACTCTTCAGGGTGCGGTTGTTCTGGTAGTCGGCGCCACCGGCGGGCTCGGTTCGCGCATCGCCGCCCAGCTGGAGAGTAACGGCGCCATTGTCGCCCGGTCGTCAAAATCTGCTGGGCACGATCTGCGCGCACCCTCTGTGATCCGGGAGGTGCTGGATGCCACGAATGCGCAGCACGGACGTCTCGACGGGCTAGTGGTTGCGTCCGGGGTCGTCGCCTTCGGCGCCGCATCAGACCTTGAACCCGCCACGGTGGACGAACTATTCGCTGTGAACACGACCAGTGCAATCCATCTGATTACCCAGAGCCGGCCCTACCTCGCGGCCTCGGCACATGACGGCCGGGAGCCCTTCGTGGTAACACTGAGCGGCGTTGTCGCTGAGGCACCCGTCGCCGGTCTGGCAGCATACTCGGCGTCGAAAGCTGGGCTCGCGGCCTTCGTTGTCGCAGCGGCGCGCGAGTATCGTCGCGCGGGCATCCGAATCGTGGACGCCCGCCCAGGCCACACTGGCACCGCGCTGTCCGAGCACCCGATCGCCGGGTCAGCGCCGCGATTCGGAGCGGCGCTGGATCCAGACCTGGTTGCAGCGCGGATCATCACCGCGATCGTCGATGGCGAGAAGGATCTGCCCAGCACCGCCTTCTAGGCTCGGCCGAGATGATGCAACTGAGGGCTAAGGAGTCTAATGGATTCCGAAGTGGGTTCATTGCTGAGAGCCGGGGCATCGAAGCCACCGTGCTCCGGCTCGGAACCGACCTGAAGCGTCGGACGTTCATTGCCTGCCGCTCGGGCATCAGCCACAGTGCTTGAGTAGATCGTGTTGTCAGCAGAGTCTAGGTCGACCGTGGCGCCGCCTCGCAGCGCTGGTGCACCGTCCCGATTTCGTCCACAACACCAGGTCCTGACCCATGGTCGAAACAACGAAGCGAAATGGAGCCCGCGGGCGGCACGCATATTCGGCGACGGGACGTGGTGGCGTTTAGATTCAATGTGTAGTTCCTGAGCTTCCTTGGGCCTATTGCGATAGCCGCTAAGTACAAGTGTTCTTGGCAGCTATCCCCTTTGCGATCGGCTCCTGCGGTGTCGCCGTAGCTGGCGTCCAAGGCCATGAGGGAGAGAATGCCTGAGGCGTCCACGGCTTCGTCCTCGTTGCTTCCGGCCAGGGCAATCGTGACGTCAATGTCGAATTAAGCGGCCGCTTCGGTGAAGAGGCTTGTACCTCTTAAGTACCCCCTGTTGAGGGTGGTGGCTGTCGGTTTGCGGTGGCATTGGGAGGGGCTGGGGTGGTTCCGGTTTTCGGCTGGGCGTCATGGCCCGTGAAAGAGATCGTCGCCCCCGGCCTGTCTTCCAAGCAGACCCGATTGAGGGAATTGGTGGCCGGGAGAGAACGGTGCGCAGCACCGGTTTTCGTCCCGGGCAGGCACCGGATGACGTACAAGCGCCGGAGCCGTATCCGAAGCTTCCTCAGCAGTTGCGGGCGTGTGAGGGAGGTCGCCGCCGTGCTCAAGTCAGCGCATGACGGTTCTCGCCAGGGGTGGACAACGCTGGCCTGGTGACTCGGCTGGTGGACCGGCAATGACGGGTTGTTCCATCGCGCGTATTCGATGCGAGGAGGAGAACCATCATGCAGTATCAGGATAAACCCGCGGGGATCGTGCGGGCAGTGGCAGGTATCGACGCGGCCATCGGCACCACATCGCAGTGCGGGAGTTTTTCGACGACGGAACAGAACATCTGGGCCGCTTCACTGTCGACCCGACACTCGCAGGGCTGGAAAGACCCTCACAGTGGCTGGCCGCAGTTCCAGCGCCGCTGACCGCGGTCGTGGAACGAACATTCGCGCTGCGAGCTGCTCCGGGTTTAGGGGTCCGTGAGCCAGCCCCTGAAGAGCGATGACGGTAGCGGGGGTCAGGCCGAGGCCCGCAATGGCTTTGTCCTGGCTGTCGAGAAGCTGGTGGGTCGTCCATAGGCCGGCGCCTGGATTGGAGGCCATCAGCGCACCCTTCTTACTTTGCTGACCGCCGGAGGCGGTCCGGAGGCAGGAAACCACACTAGAGGGGACGAAGGCAGGGCGCCCTCGTCCCCTCCGGTCGTTGCTGCAACGCGGGGATTGGTTAGCGGCGGGTGTCGTCGATGCCGTCGGTGTCGATGCGTTCCTTGCGGACTTCCTCCTCAACGGTGGCCTCGCCGCTGACGGTTTCCTTGCCGAGGCGGACCCGCTCGACCGGGACGGTTTCCTTTTCGACCACGGGGCGTTCCTCGTGGAGGATGACCTCGTGTTCTTCCTCGCTGATGTCGTGGCCGGACATCGCCTGGTCCCGGTTCGCATCGGTGATCGGTTCCCGTTCCAGTCTCACTTCTTCACGCTTCACCGGGACGGTCTGGGTGACGTTTTCCGTGGTTACGTACTTGCGCAACCGCACCCGGGAGGCTTCCTGCTTCTCGGTGCCCACGTTGAGGCGTTCCTCCGAACGGGTCATCGCATCATCCGTGGTGGGCCCGGAGGTGTCGTGGCCGACGGTGTCGGTCCTCTCCGGGTCCTCGTATCGGCCGGTGCCGGTGCCGGCCGTACGGGTATCCCGGTCAGTGGTGGCGTCCGTGTGGGTCCGGTCGCCGCCGCTGAGCTGGTAGTGCTGGTAGAGCCGGTCTTCCTCGGAGGGCTCCAAATGCCCGTCAACGTCCACGCGGGGGGCGTCCTTGACCTGGTCCTTGGTGTACGGAACTACGAGGTCGTCCCCCTGGATCTGGGCTCCCTCTAGCGGGACGAACGTCTCCGAGGTGCCAAACAGGCCGGTTTTGGCCGTGACCCAGGTGGGCTGGCCGTTGTCGTCGTCGGCGTAGACCTGTCCGATGGAGCCGATTTTGTTCCCGTCGGTGGAAAGGATGTTGCCGTTGCGGTTGAGCAGGTCATCGATGTGTTCTTTGGCGATCATGGTCACTCCTAAGGTGTTGAATCGGTTGTGGTGGGTTTTTCGTCATCAGGTCTTGCGGGGTCGACCGGCGGACTGGCGGCGGGTCAGGATCCGTTCCGGCCGGTGTTTAGCGCTGTTAGTACTGGTGTGAGCCCCGGGTCTGCTGCGGTTCTTCCGCTGGCACGTACTGGCCGGCGGCGTCCTTGATCTGTTCCGTCGCCGGGGGTGCCGCCTGGGCATGGGCCTTGATCTTCGGGGCTTCTTCTTCGGCGCGGTTCAGGTACTGCTCCCAGCGGGCGGACATCGGCTTGATCAGCCCGCCGCCCACTCCGACGACAACGACGCCGACGATGGCCGCCAGGACTGCGATCAGGATCGGGGTCGTTACCGTGGTGGCGATGTCGACCTGGTTCAGGGCCGCGATGATGCCTATGCCCAGGATGAAGATACTGGCGATATTGGCCAGGACCTTGCCGTAGGACAGCCCGCCAAGGGATCCCTGGATCAGGGTCTTCACGGCTGCGGCGATCGCGGCGCTGATGATCACGATGATGATCGCGACGACGACCTTGGGCAGGAATCCGATAATCGCAGCCAGCAGGACGCTCACCGGGTTCGGTCCGAAGACCCCGAACGCGAATTGCAGCACGAACAGGACCAGGGCGTAATAGACGATTTTGGCAATGATGTCACTGGCATCCAGTGAGGATTTCGCCAGCGCCTTTTTGATGCCGCCGCGTTCGACCAGCCGGTCAAAACCGACTTTGTGCAGCAGTTTGGACAGGGCCTTGGAGATTGCCTTGGCGATCAGCAGCCCCACAATCAGGATAACCAGGAACAGCAGGAACAGGGGTAGGAACGTTGCCACCACAGTCAGCCCTGCTTTGAGCGAGTCAAGAATGTCCAAGGGGAGCGCCTTTCGGGTCTGGGAGCCGGGAAGCAGTGCCCTCCGGACGGTCAAGGGCTTCCTGCGTGGCCTTCATCACAACTAACTAAGCATGCTTACTATCTGCTTGGCAAGGTGCTGCTCAAATTATTTTTCTCTCGGGGTCCGGCGTGGGATCCGGTCTTCTTGCTTGAGATCTGCCGGCCCAGGTTCTCTATAACGTGCTCAACCTTGTCCCGCTTGGCAGCTTCCCGTGCCGTCGCTGACCTGCACGGGCCACCCTTTTGGACGTCCAACTGAACCTGCCGGACGAACCCGATTGCGCTCCCGCCGGTGGACCGGACGACGAAGCTGCCCGTGGTGATGGTCTCGATGTCCTCGGTGCTGATCATTGGTCCTCCTTACGGTTGGTCCGGCGCGCTATTGGAGGACGGTGCCGGTGGAGTGCACCACGGTTCCAGTGGTCTGCGCATGCCCGCTGACGTCGATCTGCAAACGGCGCCGCTGCAGGGGAGCCTCTAAGGCTGTGGAAAGGTCCGGCAGTGCGGACCTATCCAACCGACGAAGCAGGTTTTGGATATCGGCCCGGTCATTGACGGTGACTTTCAGGGTCAAGTCCGGATCGTCAGCGGTGCCCCGCAACAGGGCTGAGGACGTCACGACGCCGGGGAGGGTGTTGACCTGGTTCTCTACCGCGCGGGCCAGAACGGACGGGTCACACAGGGTGCGGCCTGCGGCGCTCTCCGAATGTAACCGGTAAGTGTCGGCGGCGTTCGAACGGGGAATCTGCGCGATTATCCATGTCAGCGCGAGCACACTGATCAGGACTCCGAGAACCAGAAGGAGTCCTATCACCCATGGCTGCACGAAGAATGGATGCAGGTCACCTGGAATAACCTTGTCCCCCGCTTGGTGGGTAGCGGCGAGTGGGGGCAGGATGCCGGCTGCCTGTAGGAGCAAGACGATGCCGGCGGCCAGGAGGAGGATGCCGAGGATTGTCAGCCACGTGCGGTTCAGAGTTCCGGCTGTTTGTCGCATCGGAATCCTTCCTTTGATCGATGGAGCGTGAAAACGAACGGATGCTTCATCCCTTGGATTCGACGTTTGCGGTGATCCGGGGGAGCGGGTCAAGCCCGATTTCGTTCAGGCGGTCCAGGACACCGTCGGTGACGCGGGTACGCAGATCTCCGGTGTCCCGCAGGGTTGTCTTCACCTTGAGGTGCACACGCTTGCTGGTGGCTGTCGCTGTTGCCGTGCTGACGCCATCGATTTGGTCGCAGCACGCTTTCGCCAGGTGGGCGACGCCGCGGCGTGTCATCACGGTCTCCTGTTCCTCTACATCTGCTGGCCCGTGTGCGGCATCACGTTCAGCGTCGTTCCGGATGGTCAAGGCGGTGAATTCGCCGGGGATGAGGGCGCATAGCAGCAAGACCAGCCCGATGACGGTGGCGGCGACCCCGACCTCCCACGCAGCGGGACTGTTCCACGTCAGCGCGGTGAGCCACTCCCGGGGTCCTTGTAGGAGCGCGGGCCATGTGCCATCGATGAGGCGGGCAATGGTCAACCACACCAGGGCGACGCCGGCAGCCAACAGCAGGATCCCCACGATCAAGGCCGGAACCGTCCGGCTGGGGCGGCGCCGTAGGGGGGTGGAGCGTCCATTGTTGCGGCTCATAACAGCCTCCTGCGGCCGCCGGCGTCGCCGCCGGTGCTGGTCAGCCAGGAAACCTTGATGTCGACCTGGCGGACTTCAACGCCGGTCAGCTCCGTCACTCTGGTCCGGATCCGGCGCCGTAATGCCTCCGTCGCCTGCCGCAAGGGGACAGGGTAGAGCATGCCGACTTCGACGCTGAGGGTCGCGATGTTCCCGCTCAGCTCCACTGAGGCCTTGGGCCGGACGGACAGGTCCGCGTGGGTTCCGATGCCCAGGAAGCCCCCGGAGGAGCCACCGGCGACCGATTCCTCACTGACGACCTGGCTGGCAATCTTCTCGATCACTTTGTCCGCCAGCACGGTCTGCCCCCGTGAGTCGATGTCGGGTTCAAGGCGATCATCGACGTCGGTAGTGGGCAGCGCGTGAACTCCTGGCGGGGTCATCGGCTCGATGCTTTACCGAACAGGGCCGCCATGTCCAGCTTTCCCTCGGCGACCCGGCCGACCACCAACCCGAGGAAGCCCAGGACTACCGCGGACACCAGCGCCCACCAGCCGCCGAAAGCCAGAACAATTCCGAGTACCAGGCCTATCGCCAGGCACCACCGTGTAGTAGACATAGCCATCCTTTTTCTTTTCGGCCTTACTCGCGCACCGGTCGGGGGTTGCCGCCCGGTGCTGTGGAGTTACTGAAGTTCGGTCTTTTGGTCCTGTTGGCCTTGCTGGTCCTGCTTGTCGTCATCGGGCAGGTGCACGTCGGTGACGTTGACGTTCACTTCCAGCACCTCCAGACCGGTGGCGTGCTCGACGGACTGGATGACGTTGCGGCGGATGCCCTGGCTGACATCCACGATCGAGATGCCGTAATCCACGACGATCGAGACGTCGATGGCTGTCTGGCGTTCACCTTTTTCAACGCTGACGCCGCCGCTGACGTTGGTCTGCGATCCCGGGATGCGTTCGGCCAGGGCGCTGAAAGCCCGCCGCCCTGCACTGCCCATGGCGTATACGCCCGGGACTTCGCGGGTGGCCATGCCGGCCAGCTTCTGCACCACGGTTTCTTCAATTGTGGTGTCGCCTCGGTCCGTGTGCAGCGCATCGTGCCGTTTCGGCTGCTCCACCGATGCGTTACGTTTCTGCTCCTCGGGGGTGGCCACAACGCCGCTGGAAGCGCCGGGGGTATTGGGTGACTCTGCCATGAAAAACAGCTCCTTCTCGAAGATCGTGATCGTGCTTACATAGATAAAGACGAAGCCGATCCTGAAACGTCATGCCGTGGCGCGAAGTATTTTTCTCCAGAGATGACGTACCGGGGACGGTTCCCAGCTGATGCCCGGCTATGGCATATTGGGGCCAAGCGCCGGTACAGCACCGGACGGGACGGAAGCGCATGGATGATCAAGAACCCGCCTTCGACGCCGAACCCGACCTGGATGAAGGAAGCATCGTCGCGCGCGCCCAAGACGGCGACCTGGCGGCATTCGAACACCTGGTGATCACCTATCAGGACAGACTTTTCCGGCTGGCGTACCGGATGCTCAACGACCGCGGACAAGCCGAAGACATTGTGCAGGAGACCCTGACAACGTGCTGGCGCGGCCTGCACATGCTCGCTGACGTCAACGCTTTTGGCGGCTGGATCTACCGGCTGGCGACCAACAAATGCCTGGACCTCCTGCGCAAACGATCCACCCGTGCCGAGAACCTCACCAACCCGGAGGACATCCGCACGATCACCGAAACCGGCACCAACCGGGCGCCCGCCGGGACGGACCCGGCTCATGAGACGGAGTGGTCCGCGCAACAAAACGGCCTGACCGTTGTGCTGAACACGCTCCCCCCAACACAACGGGCCTGCTGGCTGTTACGGGAAATGCACGGCCGCACTTACGCCGAAATTGGTGCCACACTGAAGATCAGCCCGACAGCGGTCCGCGGCACACTCGCCCGGGCACGGCACCAGATAGCAGAAGGGATGAGCCAATGGAGTTAGGAGACATCCCCCGCCTGGGCTGCGGGCGCAGCATCGACGGGATCTGGGACACCATCAACGAGCCCCCCACCGCGCACGAGGCGCAGTGCGATCAATGCCGAACCGCCAGGACCCGGCTCAAAGGACTCCGTGAGGCAACGAGTGCACTACGCGAAGGCGACCTGGACAACCCCGCTCTCAAACCCCGCCCCGGACTCACGGACGCCATCATGGACGTCGCCCGCGCCGAGATCCGCCGCAGCAAAAGAATACTCCTGCACAGCACAGACAACGGCACAACCGAGATCAGTGAGCAAGCCCTGAGCTCCCTCATCCGCTTCGCGGCAACGACGATTCCGGGAATTCACTCGAGGCGCTGCCGCATCGAAATACGCTCCGCCGCCGATAGCCTGTCCGCTGAGGACCACCCGACCGGAAGCATCCGGACGAGCACCACTGCCGGCCCTCACCTCATAGTCAATCTCAGGGTTGCCGCTGCCGCGGGCATCGACATCCCCCTAACTGTTGATGCGCTGCGGCACGAGATCGGCAACGCCATTCCGGCCGGTGTCGGCATCGGTGCAGGAACCATCAACATCACAGTCGAGGACCTCTACGATGTCTGACGAAACCCTCCACGGCCAAGTAATCACCAGCCAGCTGATCGCCTCCCTCGCCGCCCGCACCGCCCTGGAAACGCGCGGAGTCCTCAGACTCGAACCCACCATCAAAGGTTTCCTGGCCCGACTGGGCCCCGCCGCACTGCAAAACCTCCGCAACTCCGGAAGCCAAAACGGCACCTACCGACACGACGGCGTCGCCGCCACGATCAGCGAAGGCACCGCGCACGTCCACCTCGACATTGCTACCGACATCGCCTGGACCGCCCTCACCGTCGCCGAAGCAGTACAACAACGCGTGCGTGAAAGGATCAGCCACACCGGCCTGACCCCAGGCCGCGTCGATATCTGCATTCTCGCAATTGAACCTCAATCGTTGAAAACGCCCGTATAACTGCGGTTCAAGAATGGAACCCGTCCGCTCGGCGGGGCCGCTTCCGTGACGGGCCAACAGGGAACGGCTGTTGATGGCGAGGACTGCGAGAGCGATGATGAGCCCTGCAGGTACGGCGATGGACAGTGAGCGTTTCAGGAATCCGGCCTGGTAGCGGCGGGTGTTCGGCATCAGTGGCAGAAAGCTCGCCATTGCAGCGCCCGGACCATGCCCTTCTTCTGGGCCGGTGTAGCCCGTCCGAACACGGTGTGGTGCTCCACCACATCAGCCAACTCTCCGGGCTCTTCGGGCAGCTGCCGGGCGTCGAAGCCGCCATCGGTGGCCACATCGACCTCCCGGGCAACCGCTGCAACGGTTCGGGGATCGTCCCTGGAAATGATCTTCAATTCGACGCCCTGAGCTTTATAGGACAGGGTCTGCGCTGCATCTGAACGGACCTGCAGGATTGTCAGTGACACGGCCTTGGCCAAGACCGTTCAATATCCGGTCATCGGGCGAACTGACGAGTTCATGTACCTGTGGTGGGGTCAGCTGTCAAAGCGCAGGATGATTACCAGGCTGATCAGCGCGAGCACGCCGGCCAGAAGCATCGCCGACGAGGGGTTGCCGAAGTTGAGGGTCCATCCGAGACCGAACCGGCGCGGGACCATCAGTGTGGGGTCTTCGCGGTTGATGTAGAAGAGGCCGCCGCGCCAGTGCTTGTCGTCGTCCCGGTGGGTCAGGCCGGTGTCCTTCTCGCCGACGTCGTGCTCCCGGTTGTTCCGGGCCAGGACGACGAGGGCCGCAACGACGGCGGCGAGGATGGGGAGCGCTACTACCAGCGGTGCCCACGACGTGACCGTGCCGGTCCACATCAGTAGCGAAGATCCGAGCATTCCCAGATCGATCATCGCAACCAGTCCGAGGAGTGCTTTGACGCCCAGGGACATGTACTGGCGGTACCAGCGCGAGGAGCCGACCGGGTGCGCCGGGTCGATGTCGGGGCGGCTGCGGTAGATGGCCGCCGCGATACCTGCGAGCAGCGCGGTCATGCCGAGCTGTACGAACACCAAAGAGAATGCAGTGCCGACTGACTTGGCGGCCATCCGGTCGGGGACGCCCTTTGCGCCGGAGTGCACCGCGAGTATCTCCGGCATCGACGGATAGCTGATCACGCCGATCACCACCGTAATGATCGTGATGATCAGGGCCGGGGCCAGCCAGAGCCAGGGAAACCGCGGTGGATCGGTACGCAGCCCGGTGTCGACTGCAATGCCCTGGTGCACGCCCTCGAACCATCTTTCGGCAGCCTTCGCGGCACGGATCTCGTTGTTTGCCACGAAGAAGCAGCCATACCAGATGCCGACGAGCACGAGCACAGACAACGGCAGCAGGAATGTTTCGCCCGTCACGCCGTAGACGGCGGCGCCGGCCCCGGTAACAACAATCCCTCCGGAGAGCACCCTCCGCCGGTAGATGCGGGTCTGCCTGAGCACCGCCGGGTCATGCGCATGCCGGGCCGGTACCCGGACCCCGAAGGGTACGGTCGGGCTGTTGATCGAGGGCAGCACCAGGGCGAGGACGACCACGAGGGTCAACAATCCGGAGGTCAGGAAGATGGTAGCGGTCATGGCGTGTCCTCTGACTGCGTTGCATTAAAGGAATCGAGTACGGACTCGCAGGTTGTGAGAACCTCGTCCGCCGGCACTCCCTGGGCGACGGCTTCGGCCAGCAGGGTCCGTGCCCTCGCGGTCCACTCCGAGCGGAACGGCGGGTCCGCTGAAGCAGCGATCACTACCGCTCCGGTCTTGCGGTTGAGCTGGATCAGGCCCTGCTGGCGCAGGAGGTCGTAGGCCTTGTTCACAGTGTGGAAGTTGATCCCGAAGTCCGCAGCAAGAGCCCTGGTGGCCGGCAGCGAACTGCCCTCGACCAGCACGCCCTCGGCGATCGCCTCCGTGATCCGGTCCCGAAGCTGCTGGTAGATCGGCACGGCACTGGCCAGATCGACGCTAAGGATCACTACGCCCACCTCCCGTCTTTACTCTATAAGTTATAGAACAAAGAGCTACCGGTGGCAACGCCAAACCTCCTGGCCGAGAACAGCCGCCGCCTGTGTCCTCCTTTCCTAGGCTTTGGCCGCCAACGATTTCCTCCGCACAGCCCCCCGCCGGCCGCCCGGACTGGGGGCGTCGCTGACAGTGCAAAGACAGACAGGAAGCGCCAGCGCGGAGGAATGGCGCTGTTATGTCACCGCCGTCGCCCCGGCTTAATGAAAGGCTCCGTGGGGACGACACCCCGGGGAGTCAGTTTTCATCAGCTCGCAGGAGTGAGGGTGCTGCGGCTGGTGATAGCGACCGCCGCCACCCCTTATAACGGCCTTCGTAGCCGTGTCGGCTTCAGCCTGCGTCAGCGCGCCATCCGTCGCGGACTTGTCCAGCCTGGTCTTCTGGGCGGCCGCGCGTTTAGCCTGCTTTGCGGTATGGATGTCCGTCAAGGCTGTCGCGATTTTCGCCTCGTCGATTTCCAGAGCCGTCGTCAGCGGCTTGGCCGTCGTTGCGTCGACGGCGGCGTGTGCAAACGCCAACAACATAAAAAGTCCCCGACAATTCAGACACCCGCCGATCGGTGCCCGTCCAATTCCGAGACCTCCGGTCCGGAAGAGTGCTATTTTCCGGTGCCCAGATTGCTATCCTTGGATTTCGCACTACCTGAATCCGCACGTGGACCGCGTTGTACGGATCAGGAGCGCTGGAGGGCCGGCGGTCGGTTACTGCGGCCCGGGCCGCGTTTGTCGTTCCCTGACCGCACTCAATGGCCTTGTTCCGGGCCTCCGGGCATGTGCCCCGGCGCGGCCACCGATTTGTCGATGCCGGCCGGGAGCGGGCCGGTTGCGTCGGGTCTGCGGGCGGCGTCGCTGATGCGCAGCAGGAGGGCTACGATGATCCAGTTCGCCAGGAGGGAGGAGCCTCCTGCGGAGAGGAACGGGGTGGTCAGTCCGGTGAGAGGGATGAGTCGGGTGACCCCTCCCATGATGATGAAGCATTGCAGTGCCATGGCGAAGGACAGGCCGCAGGCGAGGAGTTTTCCGAAGGGATCCCGGGTTCCGAGGGCGGCCCGGAACCCGCGGGTGAACAGCAGCAGGTAGAGCGCCACGATGGCGAACAACCCGATGAGTCCCAGTTCTTCGCCGAGGGAGGCGATGATCATGTCGCTGTTGGCGAAGGGAACGAGTTCCGGGCGCCCGAGACCGAGTCCGTTGCCGACGAGGCCGCCGTCGGCCATCCCGAACAATCCCTCAACAATCTGGGCGCTTCCGCCGGGGAACCGGGCGAAGACCTGCGGGTCGAAGGCGTTGACCCAGGCATCAATGCGCAGGCGGACGTGGGGGAACATATTTGCGGTTGCGTATCCGCCGCCGGCCATGAGGACCACGCCGAGGAGCAGCCAACTGGCCCGGCTGGTGGCGACGTAGATCATGACCATGAACAGGCCGAAGAAGAGGATGGACATCCCCAGGTCGTGTTGGAAGATGAGGACGCCGACGCTGACGGCCCACGCGGTCACCATGGGACCCATGTCCTTGACCCGGGGGAATTGCAGGGGGCCGATTTTCCTGCCCGCCAGCAGGATCAGGTCCCGGTTGACGGATAGGTATCCGGCGAAGAAGACGGCGAGGGTGATTTTGACGATTTCGCCCGGCTGGAACTGCAAAGACCCCAGCCGGATCCAGACGTTGGCGCCGTTAATGTCTCCGGCGGAAACGCCGGGGACCAGCGGCAGGATCAGCAGCAACGCACTGACGGCCAGGGAAATGAATGTGTACCGGCGAAGCATGCGGTGGTCCTTCAGGAACCACACGACGGCGGACGCGAAAAGGACGGACACGGCCGTCCACCTAAGCTGGTTGGCCCCGGCGTCGGTCCCGGTGGCCGCATCAAGGCTCTGAATCATGGCGATGCCGATGCCGTTCAGGGCCACCACGATCGGAAGGATCACCGGATCCGCGTAGCTGGCGCGGACCCGCAAAACCACATGGAAGACCATAGCCAGACCGGTCAGGGTGCCCGCCTGGAACCAGAAACCGGATCCCAGGGGCTCGTTCCTGTCGAGACTGACCATGGCGCCGGCACCGATCCCGATGCCCAGCGCGATGACAAGCAGCAGTGCCTCGACGTTCCGGCGCGGCCGCACGACGGCGATCTGCTGGCTCATCTACGGCCTCTTTCCGGGTGGGAAACACGTCTCGGGGCCTGATGGCCCGGCGGCGGAGCAGGCTGTGTGACGGGTCCGCAACATCGTCGTGGGATCACGGCAGCAGGCCCGGGGCAGTTGCCATTCTACCCGGGACCGGCCCGCGATGACTGCCACCCTCCGGGGGCGGGAGTAACAGGGATTCCTGCTTCGGTGCCGGGGCGACTGCGCCGGAGTATTCGTCCGACACGGGCTCGGAACGCCGGGGGTCCGCGACGGGGCCGGGCAGGGGACGTATCGTTTTTTTGGGGGGCCGGGTGTCCGTGCGACGGACCTGGCGGGGACCGAAGCCGAACGGAAGTCACGGAGCAATGAGATGACCACCGCCACCAACAGGCCGCTGCCGCACCGGAACCTGCAGGGTCGTTCGCCGGGCCGTTTTAGAAGATGGCTTGCGGACGAATCCACGGACCGGCAGGTGCCGGTCATCCTGGCCGTGGTTCTGACGCTGGCCGCCATCGGTCTGGTGGAGGTCGCCTCGGCCTCCTCGGTGGAGTCCGTCGCGTCCGGGATCAACCCTTACGACCTGCCCCTGAAGCAGGGTATGTGGACCGTCGCTGGGGTGGCAATCATGTTGGGTCTGGCCCGGCTGCCGGTCCGGTACATCCGAAAGCTGGCATGGCCCATGCTCATCGCCGCCACCGTTGCCCTCGGACTGGTATTTACGCCTTTGGGTCTGACGGTCAACGGCAACAGGAACTGGCTGAACGTTGGAGGTTTCACAGCCCAGCCCTCCGAATTCGCCAAGCTCGCGCTCATCGTCTGGGCCGCCTCCGTCCTATCCCGGAAGCAGAAACTACTGGGCCAGTGGAAGCACGCGGTCATCCCGTTGCTGCCCGTGGGCGCGGTCATCATGGCCCTAGTGGCCCTGGGCCATGACCTGGGCACGACCATGATCGTCATGATCATCCTCGCCGCGACCCTGTTCTACGGCGGTGTTCCGATCAGAGTCCTCGGAGTCGCCGCGGCGGCGTCGGCCGCGGCCGCGGTGATCCTGGCAGCGACCAGCGGCAACCGCATGGGCCGGATCTCTTCCTGGCTCGGTGCGGGTTCCACGGAAGATGCCCAGGGATTGGGCTACCAGGCACTGAACGGCCAGTACGCGCTGGCCTCCGGGGGCTGGTTCGGCGTCGGGCTCGGGCAGAGCCGGCAGAAATGGAACTGGATCCCGGAAGCCCACAACGACTTCATCTTCGCGGTGCTGGGGGAGGAACTCGGCCTTGCCGGCACGCTGCTGATCCTCGGCCTGTTCGCTGTGCTGGCTGTTGCCATCTTCAAGGTGATTGCACGCACCCGGGATACGTTCGCCCGTGTCCTTTCCTGCAGCATCGTCACCTGGATCATCGGACAGGCCGTGATCAACATCGCCATGGTCAGCGGGCTGCTGCCGGTCATCGGAGTCCCGCTGCCCTTCATCTCCTACGGAGGCTCGGCGATGGTCTCGTCCCTCGCCGGCATCGGAATGATCCTCGCCGTGACCCGCACCGGGCGAAAACCCGAAGACGCCCCGGCGTCCCGGGGCAAGACCACGCCGCTCGCGCCGACTCCTCCGCCGCGGCTGCCGGACCGTGGCCCGCACGTCCAGGACCGCATCCGCGCGATCCGGCCCGTGGTCCGCCGGCGGCATCCCTCAAAGACTCGTTAGCCCGGCAGCGAGCCCTGGGCAGCCTGTTCCGCCGCACGGTGACCGCCCGTGCCCCGCAGTACCCTGGCGATGGCCACCGCCAGGACTCCCCGGACCGGGACGCCCGTGGTCCCCTCGTGTAGAAGCCTGCGCACGGTTGGAGTCTTTGCGAAGCATCCCGGCCGTACGACTAACATCATGTTCGGTATTGATGCTGAAAAATTTCTTCATTTTGCTCATTATCGGGGTCATCGTCCTGGGGCCAGAGCGGATTCCCGGGTACGCCGCGCAGCTCGGGCGGATCGAAAGGAAGTCCGAAGGATGGCCGCCGGCGCCCAGGAACAACTTCGCGAAGAACTCGGCCCGGACTTAGAAGACATGAACTGGCACAAACTGGACCCGCGGCAGTACGACCCCCGCCGGATCATCCGGGACGCGCTTAACGAGGACACCGCCGGGCAGGAGCCCGGCACTCCCGCGACGAAACCGGCGACCGCCGCAACCCCGGTGCCCCGGCCGTTCGAACGCCTCGCGGCCGGGCAGGCGGCACCGTTCGATGCCGAAGCAACGTGATCTACGCCGACGCCAACGGCACCCTTCAGGGCGGCGTCGTTCCCTGCCTCTAATAAGATCGGCGGAGACCCGATCGCCGCCGCCGTTCCGTCAGCAAATCCCAAAGGACCCGTCGTTCATGTTTCGCAGCGCGTTTATCGTCATCGTTCTGATCAGTATCGCTTCCCCGCTCGTGCTTCTCAGCGCCGTCAGGGTAGTTAAGGCGCGGTCATGGGCGGCCCGGCTCAACAACGTGCTGATCGGGCTGGCCGGTGGGGTGTTGACTGCTCTCGCCGGGTTCTGGGGCCCGGTTGGGGTTGTTCCTGCAGTGCCGGTCCTGGCGCTGGCGGGAACCTGGTTCCTGTTCCAGGCGGCCTTCCACGATTGGCACATATTCCGGGCAACGGACAGGGGGCGCGCCGCGGCCCTGTATTCGGCCGCCGTTATGGCCGTAGGGGCCTGGGCCGCGATTTCAGCGGCCCAGGCCCCGGGCGCAGGCCAGGACCACCCTGCCCGTGAACTTGGCGTTATCCTCGTCGATCTCACAGGTGCCATCGCCCTGGTGGTGGCCGGTGCCGGGTGGCTGCTGGCGACCTTCGCTATACCCGCCGGAAATGGCATGACGCCCGTTCCCAGGACCCGCGGTCTACAGGAAGCCCTCCTGGCTATAGGCCTGGCGGTTGCCCTCTATGCCGTCTCCTAAGGCGCATGCGCCATCACTTCCGGGCACCCGGGGGCATTTAGACCTGGCCCAAGCGTCCCGGTTGGAGTCCTTTCCGCCTATTGAACGCAAGCGTGTGCCGACACTCCCTGGTCTAAGACCGGGCCGTCTGCGGCGTATTCGCTGCGGCACTGGCGCAGTACTTCCGGGGACGGGGCGCCGCGTACCCGGGGCAACTGGGGAGGCCGCGGCGCCAAGCTAACGGCTGTAGCCGCGGCCGGTGGCACGTGCGGGAGCGTCGGATTCCATGCCCGGCGGCGGGGCAGGACCAGGGACCAGAATGCGGAGCCCGCCTAGCCTCCCGGGTTGGTGGTCTGACAGGTCTGGTCGTTGGCTGTCTGGGCGACCACGCTGCCGGTGTCCTGAGCCGGGGGTGCAGGTTTTGTGCCTGCGGTGAAGTCTTGACCGGCGTAGAACTGGACGCCCTGGACGCCGGCTGCCTGCTGAACGCTCGCTGGCGGTAGCCCGAACAGCGCGGCGACGTCGGCGGCGACGTCGGCGAAGCCCGGGCCGTAATAAACCATGCTTTGTGATCGGGGCTGTGCCTGGATCCGGGCAAGTTTGGTGAACCCGGCGCCGCTTACGAGCGCCCCGATTTCGCTGCTCCTGCCGGGCACCCCAGTGCCGTTGGCGACGGTGACGGGCTGGAGTGCCTTGTCATAGCGTGGTTTTGCGGCCGCCGTGGACGGATCTGCGGAGGGGGACGCCGCGGCGGGTGGCTGGGTCAGGTCGGCGCTGCGGCGCAACGCGGCGAAGAGGTCCGTGGCTGCGGGTTCTTCCAGGTCCAGCCGGTTGGGATCCGAGGCGGCCGGCGCGGTCGGGACGGTGATGAAGTTGACTTTGGCCGGGTCGATGTTCTTGAGCCGGCCGGCGAGGGTCAGCATCGTCGGGACCGAGGCGAGCCCGTTATCGACGGTCAGGTTCTTTGTCATGGTGTCGGCAATGCTGAGGACCTTCTGCGGGTCGCTGAGTGTTCCGTCGGCCTTCAGCTTTCGGGTGAGGGAAGCCAGGAACGCTTGTTGGGCCTTGATCCGGCCCAGGTCCCCGCCGTCGGCGAAGGCGTGGCGGGTGCGCAGGAAAGCCAGGGCCTGGTCGCCCTGGACCTGGGAGGTCCCCTTGGGCAGGTGCAGCCCGGAATCGGGGTCCGAGACGGCAGTGTTGACGCAGACGTCCACGCCGCCGACGGTATTGGAGAGTTCCTTCACGGCGTTAAAGTCAGCCATCATGAAGTGGTCCACTTCCATGCCGGTGAGTTTGTTCACGGTGTCCACGGCGCAGCCGATGCCGGTGTCGGCCATGGCGCTGTTGATCATCACGTTGCGTCGTTCGCCGTGTTGCTGGTTTGTTGTGTGATCCGTGCAGGCCGGGACGTCGACAAGGAGATCCCGCGGGAAACTGATGACGTTGACGTGGTTGTTGTCCGCGGCGATGTCCAACAGCATCATGACATCGGACTGCCCGTAGCCTGAAGAAGCGTCCGCGCTGCCGTACTGCCCGTTCTTCCCGCTCCTTGTATCACTGCCCAGGACGAGGATCTGCAGGCGGTCTTTGCTGTCGTTCACGGGCCCTTCGGTCCGGAGGCCGCCGGCACCCAAAGCGGAGGTCGTGATGTTTGACTGGAGGCGCCAGAACCAGTAACCGCCGAAAGCGAGAACACCCAGCAGCACCACAGCGGCGGCGATACCGGTGATCTTCAGCCAACGGGGCCGGCTCCGGGTACGGTACTCGCGGCTGCTCTCAACCAGGGTGCCAAGGCCCGGGTAGGGGACGGGCGAGGACCCGTCCGATTTCGGGCCCGGCAAATCGTGACGCAATGCGGCTACCTCTCCCAGGACAATTAGATCCGCCAAGGATACTCACTCTTGCTGGGAACCCCGCCACTGGGGTTGAAACGCTTTTACCTCGTCGGAGGGGCGCGGGTTGGTGCAGCGGGATCGGATCTGGGCGGCGAAATGACGAGGAGGCGCGACACGCTGGGCGGGGAGGCTGCGCCACCTCTGGATGTCATGATCGGGTCATGAGTATTTCCAGATTCAGTGCCCCCATCCACCGGTCGGTCGTGCGGCTGGCCGCGATGGCGGCAGTAGGGCTGGCCGTTGCGCTGGCAGTCGGGAATATCGGTTCCTGGGCCTACGCCCCGGCCTTAGGCTGGGCGGCCGCGTCGTTGACCTACCTGATCTGGGTATGGTCGGTGGTCGGGCGCCTGGACGCTACGGGCACGGCCGCCCATGCCCGGGCCCGCGGGGAGGATCCGGGACGGCTCGTCTCCGACGTTCTGATCCTGGCGGCCGTGGCAGGGAGTTTCGGCGGGGTGGTCCTGATCCTGCTGGAAGCAGGTTCGGCCCAAGGCGGGCTGAAGGCGGCCCTCATTGCCCTGGCCCTGGGCAGCGTCACGCTGTCCTGGCTTCTGGTCCAGACACTCTTCACCCTCCGCTATGCCACAATCTATTACCGGGAGAGCGAGGGGGTGGACTTTAACGAAAAGAAGCCGCCCCGCTACGCCGACTTCGCCTACCTCTCCTTCACCATCGGCATGACTTTCCAAGTCTCGGATACCAACCTGACAACCGACACCATCCGATATACCGCCCTCCGTCAGGCACTGCTGTCCTACGTCCTGGGCGCCATCGTCCTGGCCACGGTCATCAACCTGGTCTCCGGACTCGTCCACTAGCCGGCTCTGGATGCTCCCTCAAACCAAAACGGCCAGCCCGTCGGCGTCGCTAGGCCGACGATGACAACAAGGTTGCCGTGCCCGTCGACGTAGTCCCTCGGTTGCTGGACAAACCGGGCAGTTACATCCAGCATTCGGCCTGGGGGATACCTTCACCTTCAGCCGCCACTCTGAACTGCGAAAAGACCGCATTCCCCGCCAACAGTGACAGCCAGGCGACCCATAGTCTGCTTCGCTGACCGAACGAAGCGATGCCCGCGCGGCTAAAGTTGTTGTGGCCCTATTGGGCGGCGGCACCGGTTAGAGGATGCGTTCGGTGATACGGTCGGCGACGCGTAGGGCGTTGGCGATAATGGTCAACGTCGGGTTCACCGCGCCGATGGAAGGCATGAAACTGCCGTCGACGACGTAGAGGTTGTCCAGGTCGAATGCCCTGCAGTCCAGATCCAGGGCTGCTTCTGTCGGATCGGTTCCAAATCGGACGGTTCCTGCCTGATGCGCGGTGGCTGCTACGTCCATGTCCTTGTGCGGGTAGATGCTGCGCGCAAAGGTGGTCGAGCGGGCATCGAGTCTGTTCAGAACGTCGTCGAACGTTTTCCGCAGCCGTTTGATGCCCTCGGTATTGTTCCCGGGCTGGAGCGCCAGTTGGATGGAGCCGTCGGCGCGCAGAGTCACCCGGCTCTCCGGCAAGGGAAGGTCTTCCCCGGCCAGCCAGAAGTCCATCGCGTGCGACGCGACCGCCCCGAAGACGGAGGACGGCCCGAGCCCGAACGGCCTCGGCGCTTCGGCTTTGATCTGCCAGTCGTCGGATTTTCCCAGCATCTGGATGTTCCCCATCGGGTAGTCCCAGTGGGCACTGGGACCGTAAAAGTCGTTCAGGGCCAGTGTTTTCTGGAACACCGTGGGGTTGGGGTCCCTGGACACGGCCATCAACCCGACGTTGTTGTGCCGCATGTAGTGCCGGCCGACGACATCGGAGCTGTTCCCCAGCCCGCGGGGGTGGCGGTCGCTGGCTGACTGAAGCAGCAGTACCGAAGAGAGGATCGATCCGGCCGAGAGGACCACGATGTCTCCGCCGAAGGTGCGGGTGCTTCCGTCCTTCATGGTGGCGTGGACCCCCGTGACGGTGCGGCCGGCGTCGTCAGTTGTGAGGCGTTCCACGGTAGCTCCGGTGATCAGCACCAGGTTCGGGTGGGCGGCCAGCGCGGGGCTCACCGCAGCTGTTTCCGCGTCGGCTTTGGCCCCCAGGAGGCAGGGGAAGCCGTCCACCCGGTCGCAGCGGATGCACCCGGACCCCACGGCGGCCGTGCCGTCCGGGTTCTGGTCAAGATTGATGCCCAGGGGCAGGTGGAAGGGGTGGAGCCCGAGTTGTTCGAGCCCGTCGGAGAGTTCCTGAATCCGTGGTTCATGTTTGACGGGCGGGTGCGCGTAGTCACGGCTGGATGGTCCGGCGAAGGGGTCCTCGCCGTGGCGCCCGTGGACCATGTACTGGTGTTCAGCCTGGACATAGTACGGTTCCATGTCCGCGTAACTGAGCGGCCATGCCGGGGAAATACCGCCGTGGTGGCGGATCTGTCCGAAGTCCGCCGGGGTAAGCCGGAAGAGTGCCGCGCCGTAGACCTTTGAGTTGCCGCCCACGAAGTAGTGCAGCCCGGGATGGAACGGTTTACCGGTCCGGTCATAGAACGTCTCGGCTGCTGTGTAACGGCCCTTTCCGAACACTTCGCGGGAGTCCCAGTTGGCCCGCTCGCGTTTGAGGTAGTCCCCGCGTTCCAGAAGCAGGATCCGCTTGCCGGTCCTGGCGAGCCTGCCGGCCAGGGTACCGCCGCCCGGCCCGCTGCCGATGACGACGACGTCGTACCGGTCCCCCGCGTCAGTGGAGGGCTCGTTCACAGCCCGACGCTCCCCTGCATGATGCCGCCGTCGATGAACACCGACGTCGATGTCAGATACGCGGCGGTGTCGGAGGCCAGCATAACGGCCATGCGGGCGATCTCTTCCGGCTTCGCCATGCGCCCGAGCGGGATGGCGCCGTCCAGGGACTTGAGCTTCCCGGGATCGGCCATGGTGGAGGCATTGATGGGGGTCTCCACCGCGCCGGGGCAGAGGTTGAGGACCCGGATGCCGTGGTGGCCCAGTTCGACACCTGCCGTGCGGGTGAGCATCCGCATCCCGCCTTTTGCGACACAGTAAGCGGTGTTGCCCGGCATCGGCCAGTCCTCGTGTACGGAGGAAATATTCAGAATCACCCCACCTGTGCCCTGGGCGATGAACTGCCTCGCCGCCAGCTGGGTGCCGAAGAACGCGCTCTTGAGATTAATGTCCAACACCTTCTGGTATTGCTCCTCGGAGGTTTCCAGCACGGAGGTGCGGGTTTCGATACCCGCGTTGTTGACCAGGACGTCGAGCCCCCCGAAGGTCTCTACGGCCTTCTGGACCAGCGCCTGCAGACCCGCGACTGTGCTGATGTCAGCCTCCAGCCCGACGGCTTTCCCGCCGGCTGCCTCGATGCGGGCGATCAGGGACGCGGTTTCCTCCGGGTGCGCTACATAGTCGATGACGATGTTGGCACCCGCAGCGGCGGCAGCGAGTACGATCGCCTCACCAATTCCGCTGTTGCCGCCCGTCACGATGACTGTCTTGTCTTTCAGCAGCATGGCTGTGTTCCGTCCTGTTGATTCCCCGGCCGGGGCCGGCGCATTACAGAGTCCCGGTCCGGGCGCGTGCGCCGGGTATGGGCGGCGTAGGGCTTATCCTACCCAGTCCTGCCGGGCGCAAATGAGGTGGGCGACCATGGCGGTCCAGCCGGTCTGGTGCGACGCGCCGAGCCCGGCACCGGTGTCACCGTGAAAGTACTCCGAGAAGGTCGGGTGGATGTCCCAGAGAGGACCCGTACCGAAATCGCGCGGGGTGCCGGGCCTGCGGTTATCTGTGCCCGGTCGGAAAAGTGACACTAAGCGGTCATGGAGGGAGTCGGCGACCGAGGACAGCGGCAGCAGCTGCGATGATCCGGTGGGGAACTCCACCTTGACGTCGGACGCCGGACCCTGGGCCAGGATTTTGAGGGCATCGGCCAGCAACACGTTGATGGGGAACCAGACAGGACCCCGCCAGTTCGAATTCCCGCCGAAGAGTGCCGAGTCGGACGCCTCTGGATTGTAGCGGATGCTCATCTGCTGGCCATTGACCTCGGTGCTGAACGGGACCCTGTACGCAGCCGAGAGCGCTCGCAGCCCGTGAGGTGAGAGAAATTCTCCCTCATCGAGCATGAACCGCAAGAGCCGGACGGTCCGTTCCCCGTCAAGGAGGGAAAGGGCCCGAGCCCCTGGGTCCGGGGCGCACCGGGCGCAGCGCCCTGCGGTGTTCCCGGCAGGGGCGTCCGGTCCGGCCGCCGTGGTTGTGGCCGGATCGCCGCCGGCCAGGTGCCCCTGGAGGACGTGAAGTTTCTCGAGGAAGCCGGGCATGCCGGCGAGGGAGCGTTCAGGGATCACGCAGACGGCCAGCAGCGGAAGCAGCCCCACCATGGACCGGATCCTGAGTTGTTCGAATGACCCGTCGGGACGTATCAGCACGTCGTAGAAGAACCCGTCCTCCTCATCCCAGAGCTCGGCGTTCTGACTACCGAAGTTCTTCATGGCCTCGGCGATCGCGTAGAAACGGTCCAGGAACGTG
Organism: Arthrobacter sp. UYEF3; assembly: GCF_040546245.1. Lineage (NCBI taxonomy): Bacteria > Bacillati > Actinomycetota > Actinomycetes > Micrococcales > Micrococcaceae > Arthrobacter > Arthrobacter sp. UYEF3. The sequence goes on along the minus strand of NZ_JBEPNK010000007.1, from coordinate 139,158 downwards.
ATGGCCATTTCTTCCCACACGGGATCTGTCCGGGCCAGTTCCACCGCGATCCGCATCATGCCCAGGCAGTAAAACGCCATCCAGCTCGTCGCGTCCGACTGCTCGAGCCGGTAGCCCGGCGCCAGGGGCGCGGACCGGTCAAAGAGCCCGATGTTGTCCATCCCGAGAAAACCTCCTTCAAAGAGGTGGTTGCCGTCGGCGTCCTTGCGGTTGATCCACCAGGAAAAATTCAGCAGCAGTTTGGTGAATATCCGGATCAGGAAGTCCGAATCCCGGCGACCGTCGAGCTGATAAACCTGCCACGCGGCCCAGGCCTGGACGGGCGGGTTCACGTCCCCGAGCGCCCATTCATACGCCGGGAGCTGGCCGTTCGGATGCATGGCGTATTCCCGGCAAAGCAACATCAGCTGGTCCTTGGCAAACACCGGGTCAATATGTGCCAGGGGGACGCAATGGAAGGCCAGGTCCCAGGCTGCGAACCACGGGTATTCCCATTCGTCGGGCATGGAGATGACATGGGCCAGTTCCAGGCCCCTCCAGGCAACATTCCGCGGGGATGCTGCGCCGGGCCTGTTCCGGCGCTCGACCGGGGGTACCGGCTGGGCCGGGTCCCCTTCTAGCCATTCCTCCACCGCATAGCGGTACAACTGCTTTCCCCACAACAGTCCGGCGAAGGCGCGGCGCGCAATGTGGGAGTCGACGGCGTCCGTGCCGGAGGGCAGCACGGAGGCATAGAACTCGTCCGCTTCCTCGCGCCGGGTGGCCACGAGTGCATCAAATTCCTGCCCAAAGGCGTTCTCAGGCATCGATCCGGAGCGCAGGCGCAGTTTCACCGAAACGGAACCGCCGCCGGGCACGGCATCAAAGTGATACCAGAGGGCAGTTTTCGTGCCGGTGTTCTCCGGGTTGGTCGCCCCGGCGTCGCGGTGGACGACAGCCTTGTTGATCCCGTCCTTCGGGTACGGGGAGGCATTCGACTGCGTACCAAAGAGCGCCACATCATCCGTCTCGTTATCGCAGAACAGCACCCTGGGCACGACCGGGCCGCCGGGACCGGCCGCGGCTTCCCCTGTCAGGACATACCCACCCATCGTGTGATGCCCGGCCTCCACCCGGACCGGACCGACATTGGGGGAACCAGTGTCTGCGGCGAGTTTCAGAACGGGTTTGCGCCCATCCCGGCCCCACGCCCAGGTATTGGTGAACCACAACTGGGGCAGAAGGTCCAGGGGTGCAGCCTCCGGACCGTGGTTGGTCGCGGTAATAGTAACGAGCACATCATCCGGGGCAGCTTTGGCATGGCAGACGACGACGTCGAAGAAGCGTTCCTCAGCCAGCACCCCGGTATCCGCGAGCTCGAACTCCGGGTCCTGACGGGACCGCCCCGCGTTCTCGCGGACCAGTTGCTCGTATGGAAACGCCTGCTGCGGGTAACGGTAAAGCCACTCACCAAAGGAATGCGAGGGAGTGGCATCCAGTGGCCACCAATATTCCTTGACGTCCTCGCCATGGTTGCCCTGGCCATTGGTGAGTCCAAACAACCGCTCCTTCAGCCGGTCATCACGCCCGTTCCACATAGCGACGGAAAAGTTCAGATACCCGTCAATGTCACAGAAGCCGCCCAGACCGTCCTCACCCCAGCGATATGCCCGGGCATGGGACTGATCAAAGGGAAAATAATTCCAGGCGTCTCCGTCAGCGGAATAATCCTCCCGGACGGTGCCCCACTGCCGGCCAGACAGGTACGGACCCCACAAACGCCAGGGGTTGCCAGCACCGGGACTGCCGGCGAGTCGATCATCTTCAACGCTCATTTCGGTAGTCTGCCACGGCTGGCCACACACCTCCGGACGCGGACGGCAACTTTGCGGCAGAACCGATTGTTCGGACCATGGCTGCGGCCCCACGGTTGTTCCCCGATGACCCGTCAGGGGGAGGGGAATCCGCCGCACGCGGTCACTGTGTCCGCTGGGGCGGTCTGGCCGAGCCTGAACAGTTCGCTTACGCGGCCATTGCCCGCCTGAAGTGTGCTTGATCTTCCTGCAGGCACCTGTTCCTTGAAGCAGGACGGAACGACGGCCGGCATCGCGCGCTACACAGCATAGGCCCGGAAAGCCCTGAAGCAAATGTGCCCGGCAGCCATTTGGTGCCTGAAATAAGTAGGAAACGTGTCTCAGGCACCGACTCCGCGGGTTCAGAAGACCATGCGTCCCGTGTCAACGACAGATCAGGAAGCCGCACCGTTGTCCTCAGGGCTTAGCGGTCGCAAGCTTGGACCGGACCCGCACGGGAGGTGCTTTCGGGTCCTGCGGTTGGGGGATAGCGGTCAGGGCGAACTGGTCGATGACGCCGGGCCGGAAGACCAGGCACTCCGTGGAGCCGCCGAACTGGAAGTAACCCAGCTCGTCGCCCTTATTCACGTGGTGGCCGGGGACGATCTCCGGATCGATGACGCAGGACGAGACCTCGATCATGCCCACGGGGATCACCGCCATGAGACCGATCACGGGGTCGTCGGCCTGGATCAGGATGATCGCCCGGGCCGCGACATGGGCCAAATATGATTGCGAGAGGGTCGGCTCGACGGCGTCGGCCCCCTCGGATTCCGCCTCGGAGAAGTACGTGCCGTCCTTGAGGTACGCCCGCACGATCGTTCCGGCGACGGGAGCGTGCCAGCGGTGATAGTTCAACGCGCTCAGGAACGCCTGGTACACGGTGCCGCCGACAAAGTGATCCACCGACTCGTCTCGGGCGAGCAGGTCCTCCAGTGAGTAGGGCTGGTTCTTGACCCAGAACCGGCTCTGGCGTTGAACGTCGGAACTGATCTTGAAGGGCGTCGATTCGCAGGCGCTGACGATGACCTTGTCGTCTTCGGGTGCGGCGACGGGTCTGGAAGTCGAGGTGAGCCGGCGGGCGAAGAAATCGTTCCACGACGTGAAGCCCCAGTGCTCGGCGAGGGAATCGTGTTGGTAGTCGTCCATCCCGACGATCTGCCGGGCCGTCTCCGACATCCACCCGGACGGCGAGTCGTTTAACACATACAGCGAGTCTTCGCTGGTCAGGAACACGCACCAGGCGTCCAGAACCTTGCGGAACATGGCGACGATCCGCGGGTCGCGGTGGGCCGCGAACCCGGCCTCGGTTCCCATGGTCCAGTCGAGGATCGCCGTCAACGGCGTGGTCACCATGCCGTTGACGCTGAACTCCGGTGCCGTCGTCAGGACCTCGTTGATCAGCCTGAGCATCTGGTTAACGCTCGTGAGGTGCCGTTTGCGGTAGGGCTTGGACTTCGGAACCTGCTCGATCATCTCCGTCATGTAGAGGCGGACGACCGGATCGCGGGCAATCAGTTCCTGGAACTCCACGATCACCGGGTGCAGGGGAACATCTTCGCCCCGCGCCTCCACCCGTTCCCTGTGGCCGGCGATCCATTCCTCGAGGTCGTCGTGGTTCTCGGGCAGCCAGCCACCGAGTCGTAGGACATGGCGGGATGAAGAGTTATTGGTCATAATGCCGAGCCTACGCGCCTCCTGAACGGCGGTTGCGGTTTACAGGGTCGGGGGACTGGTTCTAGTCCCATTGGCTGACGTCGAGTTCCAGGCGGGTGTCGTTGCCGAGCAGGGTCCGGCCGACGTCGGTGACCGGGATGCTTATATGCCACTGGCTGTCGCTGGTGTTTTCGGTTCCCCAGTCGAGCCGGTTTGCTAGTTCTGCCTGATCGGCGATGCGTCCGGGGAGGGTGCTGTTCCATTGCCAGGTAACGGTTCGCGCAGCACCCTCAGCGTTGAGCACGACATCCACGACCAGGGTGTCTTCCCAGTCGCCGATCTGCTCGAGGTGGTCGGCGAAACCCAGGATGCCGCCGGCTTCCTTGAGTGAGAGGACTTTCAGGTCCAATGCGTATCGGCAGACGGGCTGTTCCCGGGGTTGCAGGAAGATCGTCACCAGCGGCACCGGAGACAACGGTGTGGCGAGTTCTTTCGCTTCGGCATTGAGATCCACGGGACAGTAATGATCAGCTGTCTGTTCATGGATTAACACCGGGACCCCGCGCAAGGCCAGACAGACTTCCGCCTGCCAGATGCGGTCTGGCTGGTTTCCGAAGTCCAGCCCGTGCAGACCGACGTCCACCCGTAGGGCGCCGAGAAGAAACCGGCTGAGATTCTGGTAAGCCTCTTCGGAATTGACCAGCCCGTAACGGCCGGAATGGGAGCGGTGTACGTAGGCACGCGCGGACCCGTAGACGTAAGCGTTGCGGATGGCGACAAGACCATCGCTTTGGATGCCCATCAGCGTCGAGGACAAGCCCCGCGCCACGGCGTAATCCCCTGCGTTCGTGCCCACAATGCTCAGCACGCGAGCGGGCTTGAAAGGACCGATCATGCGCCGCGGGTCCCAGTGACCCGTCCGGGGATCAGTCTCACCGGCAGGGTCATGACCGGCCGGCAGCATGTATTCCTGCATGTGGCCGGGGGTGAAGACAGCAGAACCCATGGGTCCGAACGTGTTCATGATCCAGCCGCCGACAGGACCTCCCAGTTGCGGATCGATACCCCCATGAGGAGTGCCGATGGTGCACAACTTCGATACGGTTCCGACGGGATCTTTGAGTTCGCGCTGCAAGGCAGTTCTGCAGATCAGGCCACCCATGGAATGGGCAACCAGGTAAACCAGGGGCTCGCCCTGTGTTTTGGAGCGCACCAAGGCAATGAAATCAGCCAAGCCTGTCGCGGCGTGGCCTATATCGTACGGTTGTGGGTCGGCGCCGAAGGTCCCGGAGTCGGCATCATAGAACCGGTATACCCAGATTGAATCCGGGGCGAGCTCACCCGGAGCGGCGTCGAGCAGGACTTGCTGCTGGCTGCCGGCCAGGGCCAGATTGTAGTTGTGCTCCTTCATTAGCCGCAGGATCGGTCCCTCAAACTGATAGAACCGGGGCTGGCCTGCGGCGCCGACCCGGATGTGGGTCGATCCTTCATTGAAGCCGTAAAACGGATCGTCGACGGCGTCATCGATAGCATTCTGACCACCGGCGAACCCCCGGACATAAATAATTGGAAGTCGCTCACTCATTAGTAGCTCCAGTCCCGCATCATCGCTTATTTTGGCATTGCCGACTTATCCGCACAAGGGACCGATGACTCATCAGAGATGCCCGCGCAGCAGCCATCGAAGAAGGATTAGGGAGCTTCGTCGCGGAGGCCACTGGCGTGGCATTCTGCTGCTGCCGGAACTGGAGGCCCTTATTTTTCTTTGCGTCCGGGCCGTGAAAGTTGGGTGCGGGGTCAGGTTCTCCGGTCCGGCACCACTCGGATGTGAACACTTTCATAAAAGGCGGGCACCGTCAGGGCGCAAGGGGCAGTTTTCGGCATAGTGTCGTTGGTGACCGATTAAGCGCCGGGGTGACCTGGACGAAGAAACGGGGATGTCATGGCGAACAGCAGGGTCAGCCGCGTTGTGGTGATGGTCCAGGAAAACCACACCACAGACAATTACTTCAGGGCCCTGACGCCGTACGGTGCCAACGTCGCACCGGACTGGCCTCTTCAGGTCAACCCGCCCGCGTCGGATCAGCCCCACGACCGGCACGCGTACTACCGCTGGCTAACCGGTCATGGCAAGGCAACCCGGACCCAGTTCGACACTACGACGGCGGTCCCGTTCTACGCCTACCTGGCGCTGACCGGGGCGTTTCTTGAAAACCATTGCAGTGGCTTCGGCACCAACTCCACCCCGAACCATCTGCTGATCGTCGGAGGCCAGTCACCGACGTTACGCAACCCGTCCCGGACCCTGCCTCCGCCGCTGTGGGACATGCCCTCGGTCCCGGGCCTGGCAGCCGACGCGGGAATCGGCTGGGCCTGCTACACCGGCAACAGCAACTACCCGGTCGGATTCTACAAACAACTCGACGGCTCCAGGAACCTGATTCCCAACGCGCACTTCGTCGCGGACGCCGCCGCCGGAAAACTGCCGCCGCTGACCTACCTGTGGCATAACTCTCCCGAAGACGAACACCCAACCGCCGACGTTAATATCGGGATGAACAAGATCTGGGAATCCGTGGACGCCGTGGTCAAGTCCGGCGGCTGGGACGATACGGTGTTCCTGCTCACCTGGGACGACTGGGGAGGCTGGGACGACCACGTCGCTACCCCCAACGTCGAACACACCCCGGACGGGGTGCAACTCGCCTACGGTCCGCGGGTCCCACTTATCATTTTCGGCGGGCCGGTCAAGCCCGGCATCGACAGCCGCTGGTCCAACCACGCCGGCATCCCGAAGACCGTGATGCAGCTCCTCGGGCTTCCAAAACTTGGCGTGGACCGCGTTGACAACGACCCCGGTCTCGCGGACCTGATTGACCCCGCCCTGCACAACCCTGCACCGCCTGCCTACGGGTCGAAAGTTACCCTCCCTGCTCCGCCGCAGCCGGCCCGAAAACCCAACCCGTTGCCGGTACCTCCCGCGCCGGCATCAAGTCCGGTGGCACCGGTGGTCCTGCGTGGCGGCGGCACACTCCCGCCGCCGGACGACGTCCCCTTGGCAACAACGAAGCCCTGAACGATGACCGTCCTACGAACGGAGCACTTTCATGTCTGAACAGAACACCACACCGAACCCCGCCGACGGCAGGGTTCCGTTAGCAGGTTCGGAACGCCCGGCAGCAGCGCGGATCCAGGCAACGCTCGGCCCCGTCGACCCTTCCCGGAGGATCGAGGTGACCGTGATCCTCCGCCGCCAGGAGGCGCTTCCGGAGACGTCCGGTGAACCCATGTCGCGTGAAGACCTGGCTCAACGCCATGGCGCGTCCGCCGAGGACCTTCGGCTTGCCACCGGGACTTTCGCCCGGCTCGGGGCGGAAATTCTCGAGGCAGACCCGGCCTCCCGCCGCATCCGGCTGGCCGGGACGGTCCAAGAGCTGAGCCGGATTTTCGGCACCACCCTTGAAGAAGTGACAAGCAGCGGTCCGCACGGTCACGACGTCACCCACCGGCACCGGACCGGAGGGCTGCAGATCCCGGCGGAGTTGGACGGAATCGTCACGGCCGTCCTGGGCCTTGATGACCGCCCGCAGGCCCGGGCCCAGTTCCATGCGCTCCCGCTGGCCGCTGCCGGCACCAGCTACACCCCGCCGGAACTGGCCAGGATCTACAACTTCCCGGCCGACGCGGACGGCAGCGGCCAAGTCGTGGCCATTATCGAACTTGGTGGCGGCTTCGGTCAGGCGGACCTGGACGCCTATTTCTCAGGCCTCCGGATCCACGGGCCGAAAGTAACGGCTGTGGGTGTCGACGGCGCCGTCAACATGCCCGGACAGGACCCGACCGGTGCAGATGGGGAAGTGCTCCTCGACATCGAAGTGGTCGGCGCTTTGGCACCGAAGGCGGACATTCTCGTCTACTTCGCTCCGAACACTGACGCAGGCTTCCTCGACGCGGTCATCAACGCCTCCCACGCCGCGCCCACACCGGCCTCGATCAGCATCAGCTGGGGGCAGAACGAGGACGCCTGGACCGCCCAGGCACGGACCGCGTTTGATCAGGCCGTGGCCGACGCCACGGCCCTGGGCGTGACCGTCACGGCAGCGGCCGGGGACAACGGCAGCGCTGACGGTGCTACGGACGGCAAAGACCACGCGGATTTTCCGGCCTCCAGCCCGCACGTACTGGCCTGCGGCGGCACCCGCCTTGATGCCGACCCGGCCACCGGAATAATCCGGTCTGAGACCGTCTGGAATGACGGGCCGAAGTCAGCCACGGGTGGCGGCTATAGCGACACGTTCCCCGCCCCGGCCTGGCAGAGCGGCCTGCCCGCCCACGCGAGACACCACAAACCTGCGCCGAAGCCCACACCAGGGAGTCATGGCCGCGGCGTTCCGGACGTCAGCGGCGTCGCCGACCCCCAGACCGGGTACAAAGTCAGGGTTGACGGCAAGGACATGGTCATCGGCGGGACGAGCGCCGTCGCACCCCTCTGGGCAGCACTGATCGCCCTGTTCGCCCAGACGACCGGGCGGCGGTTCGGCCAGATCCAGCCCCTGCTCTACAGCCGGAGCGCCGGGTTCCACGACGTCACCTCCGGAAACAACGGCACCTACCAGGCCGCGCCCGGCTGGGACCCGTGCACCGGCCTCGGCAGCCCCGACGGGGCAGCCCTGCTCGCGGCGATCAAGTCGGGTCTGTAGTCGCGGCCGGCGACAGCAAACAGGCGGTGCCGGGTCAGGACACGCGCCGGAAGTGACCCGGCTTCACCTGGACCAAATGGGCAACGCCATCTGGACCGGAGCGGTGCCCGACTGGCTCGTCGAGCGGTTCGTTGATCGACGTCTGCCCTTCCAGTTCCAGGACGCGTCCCATGCCATGCTCGAACTGTAGGTTTCAGGAGAGCTTGGAGATGTCGGTGGTGTGGAGCTGGACGGCGATCTTGAATCCTTCGGCCATGGTTAGGTAAGGGCTCCACAGGTTTGCCACCTGCTCCACCGTCATCCTGGCTTCCAGGTTGTAGACCCCGGCTGCGGCGAGGTCTCCGGCGTCCTTCGCGACGGCGGTGATTCCCACGATCCGTCCGGTGTCGGCGTCGGTGACGATCTTGATGAAGCCGCGTGTGCCCGGTTCAGCAGGGCCCTGGGCGCATATTTCAGGGGCACGACCCGGCACTCGCACCGGATGCCGGCCTCGTCGGCTTCCTTGTTCATCATGCCGACGGCGGCGGGGGCCCATGCTTCCGATACAGGAAACCGTGGAGTCCTCACCGGACTCCAGGCCGCCCGCAAAAGGTCGGTGTTCCCTGTCCCAAGCCGGCACGCACGGTTTCCTGTACCGTTCGTGACCTTCCACTAAACTGGACGGTCACGAGGTGAATCCCACGTGACAAGGCGGGCAGGATGCTTATTGGCCAAACCGCAGTAACCGCCGGCATGACGGCCAAGACACTGCGGTTCTGCGAGGAACGCGGCCTCCTCCCTGCCGCCGACAGGGCACCGAACGGATACCGCGACTACGCCCAGGAAACAGTTAGCCGGCTGGAGCAGCGTAATCTGCCGGCACTCACGGCCCTTGCTTCTGTTTTTGCGTCCAAACCGCGACACGGCCACGTCCGTTGGATGCAAAGCTGGCGTTCTACTATTCACTCAGTGTATAGATTGAGGCGTGAACAACTCCCTCACCTTGCTGGGCCTCTTGAGCCGCGAGCCGAGCTACGGCTACGACCTCAAGCACTCTTATGACCGCTACTTCGGAGCCGGAAAGGCCTTGGCTTTCGGGCAGGTGTATTCCACCCTGGCCCGCATGGTCCGCGACGAGCTGATCCGGGCCCTGGGTGAGGAGACCGGCGGCGGACCGGACCGCAAGAAATACGAGATCACCGTGGCCGGCCAGGACAGGGTGCGCGAGTGGCTGTTCACTCCCGACGTTCCCTCCGAGTCCCTGCAAAGCGAGCTCTTTGCCAAGACGGTGATCGCCTTGTTGCTCGACGACGACGCCGACCGGCTGCTCGATGTGCAGCGCGGGAAACACATGGCCCGGATGCGGGAACTGACCCGACTGAAGAAGGACGCGGACCTGCTCCGGGTCCTGATGTGCGACCACGGACTGTTCCACATCGAAGCCGACCTGCGCTGGATCGACCTCACCAGCGCCCGCCTGACCCGACTCAAGAAGGAGCTCCAGAGCGCATGAGCACCCATGACACCGCTGCACCCATCCTCAGTGCCCGCGGCCTGCACCATTCCTTTGGTCAGACGGCCGCATTGCGGGGCGTCGACCTCGACGTCCACGCAGGGGAAGTATTAGCCGTCATGGGCCCGTCCGGATCGGGCAAGTCCACGCTGTTGCACTGCCTGGCCGGTGTTCTAGTCCCCGACGCCGGTTTGGTGACCTACCGTCCCGACGGGCGGTCGCCGATGGAGATCAGTGCCCTGGGGGAGCCGCAGCGGGCCCGGTTGCGGCTGACCGATTTCGGGTTCGTCTTTCAGTTCGGCCAGCTGCTGCCGGAGCTGACGGCGGCGGATAACGTCAGCGTCCCGCTGCTGCTGGCCGGGACCCGGCGACCGGAGGCGGTTCGCCGGTCCACGGAGCTGCTGGAACGCCTCGGCCTGGACGGGCTTGGGGCCAAGTTGCCCGGTGAACTGTCCGGAGGCCAGGCCCAGCGAGTCGCCGTTGCCCGGGCGCTGGTGACGTCCCCTGCCGTGTTGTTCGCCGATGAGCCCACAGGTTCGCTCGATTCCTTCGCATCAGAGAACGTACTGACTCTGATGCTCGAGTTGGTCCGCGAAGCGGGCACCACGGTAGTGATGATCACCCACGACGCTCGCACCGCCGCGTATGCGGACCGGGAAGTCATCGTGCGCGACGGCGCCATCGGTGCGGGCTACCGGGTGTCCGCGTGAATCCCGGGTTGCTCAAGCTGGCGGTGGTTGGCAGCCGGTCGGCCTATGGCAGGCTCGCCGGAATTGCCGGTGGGGTTGCCGTCGGAGTGTGCCTGTTGTTGTTGCTGTGGGGCGGCGCCAACGGCCTGAGCGCACGTGATGACCGCGGTGCCTGGCTGCGCGAAACCGGCAGCCCATCTGTGTCCAGTCCGGCGGTAGAGGACACCAATCCAGCCCATCCAGGGCCGGCAACGCCGGTGCCGCTGACAGCCGACACGGCGCTCATGGAGGCCAACCCGGCGGAGGTCTTCCGCGACCAACTGATTAACCGCCGCGATTTCGCCGCCCTGAGCTCGAATACCGTCAAAATCCCCGGGATCGGCGCCCCGCCAGCGCCGGGTAGCTACTATGCGTCCCCGGCACTGAAGCATCTGATCGAGTCAACGCCGCGGGATGAGCTCGGTGACCGTTTCGGGACGTTTGCCGGCACGATTGACGATGCTGCCTTACCCGGACCGGATTCCCTGATCGTCGTCAAGGGAGCAACGGAAGCCGAACTCCGCCAGAACGGCAGGGCCGTCCTGGCGTCAGACTTCACGACCAACCCCTATGGTGGCAGCGCGGCCGCCTACAACACGGCGCTGTCAATCGGGGCCATTGCGGTGTTCTTCCCCGTTCTGCTGCTGATCAGCATTGTCACCGGCCTGGGCGCCGCCCAGCGCCGGGAGCGCTTCGCGACCCTGCGCCTCATCGGCGCATCCCCACAGCTCATCTCCCGGATCGCCGCCGTCGAAACCGCCGCCCCCAGCCTGATCGGGGCACTGCTAGGCGTCGTGCTGGCCATCATGCTGAGGCCGGCTGCCGCGCAAATACGGGTCAACGGCACCACGATGTTCGCGGCCGACCTAACCACCGGATGGGCGGCCGTCGCCGTCGTCGTCGCCCTGGTGGTCGCGGCCTCGACGTTTGTCGCTGCGCACCGCACGGCCCGTGCCGGGATTGGCCCCCTGGGCGTGACGAGGGCCGTGCACGAAAAAACACCCACCATGTGGCGGGCCGCGCCCTTGCTGGCCGGACTCGCTGCCATGATCACGGCTGTCCTCGTGATCCGGACCGGCCACGCGGGGCTGCTCTGGCTGGCATCGCCGCTCCTGATCCTCGGCTTTCTGCTCATCCTCGTCGGCATCGTGGTCATCGGCCCCTGGCTGACCCGCCTGGTGAGCCGGATCGGACTGCGCCAGGCGCGAAGCGCGGCGGCAGTCATTGCCGCCAGCCGGATCCAAAAGACACCGGTCGCGACCTTCCGGTCCGTATCAGGGCTGGTCATCGCCGTGTTCGTTGTCTCCGTCTTCGCCGGAGGATCCAGCATCGTCGAATCCACTGAGGTGCGCCCGGCCCGCGCCGGCCTGCTTCAGCCCACCAGCCTCCACGCCACCATAAGCAGCGGACACACCCCGGCGAAGGCTACGGAGGCCGCCCGCCAGGCCAGGGACCTGCCCGGAATCCGCAGCGCCACCGTCGGCTACGGCCCGGCAGCTCTCTCCGAAAGGGGTGCCGGTTCTGAAATCTACTTTCGCGCCGCGGACGCCCCCGACCTCGGATTCGAGGACATCCCGGCCGCAGAGACGGTCGCCGTCGATACATCGTTCCTACACTACTGGACCACGCAACCACTGGCACTGACCCCGGCACCCGCCGCCAACCTCGACGGACTGGTTCCTGTAGTGATGGTGCTCGGCACCGACGGTACCCCGGAAGCTATGGACCGTGCCCGGACAGCACTAAACGGTTCAGGCATCACGGCCATCCCTGCCACCTCCCCGTTGGACCTCAAACTGCAGTCCACCGGCCGCCTGATTCAGGGCCTGGCCGTCCTTGCCTACCTCGGCATGTTCGTCGCGATCGCCATCGCCGGCCTCTCGCTGGCCGTCGCCACCGCGTCCGCCATCCTGGACCGGAAGAGAGTTCTCGGCCTGATGCGGCTGATGGGAATGCCGGTTTCCGTCCTGCGCCGCATCGTCACCCGTGAAGCAGCAGTCCCGCTCCTGGCCGTGCTGCTGCTCTCGGTCGGCCTCGGATTCCTCGTGGCCTGGCTGATGGTGACATTCATCAACGACACCTACAGGGTGACCTGGCCGTCGCCCGGCTACTTCGTGGCCCTGGGTCTCAGTCTGCTCCTGGCCCTCGGAGCAGTCACCGCGACCTTCGGCCTCATTCGGAGCAATACGGCAATGACGGCTACCCGCTTCGACTAATTGCGCCCCAGCCGGGAGCATCGGTTTCCACGAACAGGACGGGCAAAAGGCACCGTGCGAGCGTCCGTCCAATACGAGGGACGAGGGCGGCTCGCGTGTTGGAAGGGCCGCGGGTCCAGGCAACGGGCCCAAAAGCTGGCTCAAAGAATGAATCGTCTGGCTTTTAGGTTGAGATTGCCGCGATATGGAGAGAAGCACGTGATTGCCGTGGATATGGTGACTGGCATGGAACCAGTTCTGAATTTTGCACGACGTAGGGGCGCCCCCATGGCGGCGGCCGTCTTCTTCCCACTGTGGTGTGTGGCCGAGGCAGGACGAATGGGAGGGCCCTGGCTGTCATGGCCAGGGAGTTGGTCACTGTCCTTGACGATATGGTCGGGGACATGGGCCCTGGCTCTGATGACCTTGGCGATCGCCACTGCATCCTGGAAACCGCTGGTCTCCCTCGGGTTCACGGCGGCGTTGCTCTCTGGGCAGTTGAGCCATGCCCTGCCGCCGATGGAATCCAATCACTGGGCCATCTATCTGGGCTCGTTCATCGCGCTTGGCTTCATCGTGTGGACGGCCCCCCGGCGGATACGATTCATCGCCTCGGGCGCCAATCTGGTGTTCGTGGCCCTGATGACCGTCCTCATGCTCTCCTGGAGGTACGGCAACGGCGTCGGCTGGTTCATGCCCATGTCCGACGGTGACAGGCCGATGTTTATGAACTTCGGCTGGCAGTTATTCGCACTACTCCTGTTAATCGCGGGAGCCTGCGCCGCCGTCGGACTTCTGCTGGCGCTGTACCAGGAACGGGGCAGCCTGTTCCGGGCCCGGGAACTGGCCCAAAGCAACCTGAAGGAAACCGAGATCGCCCTGATCGTCGAGCAGGAACGGACACGCATCGCCCGGGATCTGCACGACGTCCTCGCCCATTCCCTCGCGGTCATCGCGGCCCAGGCCGACGGAACCCGGTACCTGAGCAAGGACCAGCCCAAAGCCGTCCTCAACGCCCTGGACACCATCGCCCGGTCAGCCCGCAGAGCCCTCGTGGATGCCCAACGCGTGATCGAGGGAGTCCGTGATGACGGGATGGTGACGCCCCAGCCGCGGCTGAGCGACATCCCGGCACTCATCGATGGGATGCAGCGCGGCAGCTTGAAGATCCGCCCCAGCGAGTCCGGGAAGCGCGTGGAACTCTCCACCGGACAGGAGATGGCCGTCTTCCGGATCGTCCAGGAGTGCCTGACCAATGCCCTCAAACATGGCGGACGCGGCACGGATGTGCGACTCCACTTTGACTGGAGCGGGCCGGGCCTGACCCTGCACGTGGCCTCGGCCGTCGCTCAAGGCGGCAAAGAAGACACTGCCGATTCGGCCAGACGCAGGGTCGGGCGGGGACTTCCCGGCATGCGCGAACGCGCCCACCTGGCAGGGGGCTGGCTGACGGCCGGACCGGACGGCGAACATTTCCGGGTGACGGTCTTCATCCCCTACGGAACCAGGGAAGCGACGGCCGCAGACGATACAGCCGGTGCTGAGGCCGGAGGCACTTTCGAGGAGATTTCGAGGGCGGGAGCCCAACCGGTGTCGGCCGCCGCAGGCCCGCCCCGGCCGGGTTCGAGTGCACGGGAAGCGGCCGACCGTGGCTAATGCCGGGACGGGCATCACTGTGGCCCTGGTGGATGACCAGCCCCTGTTCCGGGCGGGTATCCGCATGCTGATAGAGAGTCAGGAGGACTTGGAACTCTCGGGAGAGGCTGATGACGGGGAAGAAGCAGTGGCCCTGGCAATTGAACGGTGTCCGGACGTCATGCTGATGGACCTGCGGATGCCGGTTATGGATGGCGTCGAAGCCACCCGGCGGATCGTGCAGCACGCCGCGGGGGCCGGAACCGACAAGCCCAAGATCATCGCGTTGACCACGTTCAACCGGGACCAGGCCGTGGTCCAGGCCGTGCAGGCCGGGGCGAGCGGGTATCTGCTCAAGAGCGCGGAACCCGAATTCCTGCTGGCAGCGATCCGGACCGTCCACTCCGGCTACTCGGTGATCGCACCAGGATCCATCCATTCTCTCTTCCAGCATGCTGCCCGCTACGTTCCCGCAACCGGACCGGACTTGTCCGTGCTCAACGTCCTGTCCGTGCGGGAGCGGGACGTCTTTCTACTCGCGGCCAAAGGACTCAGCAATGGCGAAATGGCGGAGAGCCTGTTCGTCTCCGAAGCCACCATCAAAACTCACCTGCGCAGCGTGCTGGACAAGCTGGATCTCCGCACCCGGCTGCAGCTGGTCGCCTTCGCCCACGAACGCCGGCTACTGGGCACTTGAACTGGCAGCAGACAAACTCCCGGCGTCACGAACCAGTCATCCACATTTGGGGGATACTCGAATGTCACTGCTCGACGCCGAAGAAACACCGGCACCCCCTGCCGGGCCAGCCCGTCAGGTCGGCGCGGACCCGGACCGGACCGGGCTGAGGTCGGGCCGCAGGGCCGCAGGCACTGGCGCGTCGCGGCCGGCGCGCTTCGGCTAGCGACCCGTCTGACCGCGCCGCTGGCATTGCCGGGGTGGCGGCCCCGGCAGCTGTCTGGCTCGGCGTATGGTGAAAACAGGGCCTGGAATTCAACTCTTCAGTCTGCTGGCCCGGTTCCGGAAAAGCTCGCCCTGAACCTCTTCAACACCGCGGGCGTCGTTGTGGCGGTCTGTGTCGCCGTCCGCGCAGTTCGCTACTGGAATGCCAAACCGGACTGGCGCAGCACCTTCGCCGCAACCGGTAACCCCCTGGCTGCCGTCCTGCTGGTCCTGCCCGTGCTGAACCTCGGCCCGTGGCGCGAGACCCTCGCATTTGGCCTAATCAACATCTTGCTGATGGGCCTGATGGGCGCAGACCTGCTGGCCCGCACCGCCTTCCTGGTCGGAGTCGCAGCCGGCGCCGGCTATGTTGACAACCTGTCCATCAAAGGTGCGTTGCTGCACTTCGGCGTACCCGAAGCTGCCGCCACCGATCCTTGGATTGTGCTGAGCCTAGTGGTGGCGGCGCTGGCAGCCGTGATCATCAAGGCTGCCAATGATCAGGGCTACCGGGTGGTCGCTTCAGCGCAACCAGGAGGTAGTCGAGTCCCTGAATTACGGCCATGTGCCCACGATAGCGTGGAGCTGCGATTAAACCCCTAGGCAGAATCCCGCTGATTGAACGTCACCTCGGTGTGCGTCTCGACTGCCCGGCCCCCGCCGGAGTCCAGCCCAGCGCGGGACCCAATGTGGTGGTGATGTCGCTGAGGATTTGAACGTAGTCCTGATGCTCGAAGCTGAAGGGCAGCGCAAACGCCACCTCGTCGACCTCCTAAAACCCCGCGTGTGCGTACAGCTGTTCGGCAATCTGGTCGCTAGTGCCGATGAGATCGGGGGCGTACAGCATACCTTTCGGCCCCTGTGGCGCCCGGGTACGGGGAGTGCGCTCGTCGACGTATTATTGGTACTTTTCCCGCTGTTTCGCTGAAGCCGAATCGGTCGGGATCACCGCCAGGCCTTGCGAGACCCGGGCCGGTCCGTGCGCCTTAGCTGACGCCGCGGCAGCTTCACGATAGGCGCGGATTCGTGATTGCTGGATGCGGGCAAAATCCGATTCCTGATTGGGTTCGGCGAAAATCACCCTGCTGGAGAGCAAACTGAATCCGCTTACCCCGGCCCAGATGGCCGACTTGTTGCTTGCCGCCCCATACCGAAGACGTTGGCGCAGTCCGGAAGAGTGCGGCTCAACACGGTTGGCGAATTCCGCAACGACACCCTGCCTGCCGGAAATTTCCCGGACCGGTTGCCCTGCGATCAAACGGGCAAGCCGATCCACCCGTTCGTAGCTGAAGTCCTCCAGCTCGGCGGAATGCGGGTACAACTCGTGCTTCACCGTCTCGTAGTGCACTGGTTCACCCACGCTCAGGCCCGGGTTGATCCGACCGCCGGCGAGCAGATCAACGGTGGCCAGGTCCTCGGCCAGTCGCAAGGGGTTTTCCAGCCTATCGGTGTCACGGCGGTTCCACGCTCGATCCGGGAGGTGCGCTGGCTGGCCGCGGCCATAATCGCAATGGGGGAGGAGATCCCGAACTGCAGATGGCGGTGGCGCAACCAAGCGCTGTCGAATCCAAGCCACTCGCCCAGTTCGATCATCTGCAGCGTCGATTCGTGCCCCGCGGCCGGATCGGCCGGATCGAAGAGGCCGATAGTGAGGAAACCAAGTTTGCGTAGCGGTCGTGAAGTGACGTGCAATGGCTTCCTTCAGGACTCGGAGTACGGCTGATTCCCATGGTAAGTGGGGACCAGGTTCCCATACCGACAACGATGAGAAGTTACCCGGTACGACATTGACGCCCGAAGTGGACCCCTTGATCCGGAGGGTATCCGTGGCTGCGAACCCGCGATGGGCGGCAGCAACGAGGACCAGTAATGGTCGATTAACTCTAAAAAGCCCGATTCACATGATTCGGTGATTGCTGCTTTCTGTCCCTAACCCGAAGTTCCGCATCAGTCAATGACACGATTTTGCATAAGGAGCCATCGATTGTTGCAGCTCGATAACGAACTTTATCTTCGGTCAACTTTCCTGCCGTTCCGCCCCGCTGTGGTTTACGCTTCATGCCATGTGAGACGCGCCACGCTGCCGCTGGGGGAGTGTGGACGTCTGCCTGGTGCCTAAGGTGCCGGTCTCATCCACACCACAGAAACAAGGAGGCGGAATGCGCTTCGGTCGTATTTCCAAAGCAGTGGGGGTCGCGGCGGCAGCTGCACTCGCACTGAGTGCCTGCGCCGGCAACAGCGGCGGGACAACCCCGTCGACTGCTGCAGCAGCCGGCAAGACAGGCGGATCGGCAACGGTCGTCGAGGTGAACGCGTTCAACACGTTCAACCCCAACACCGCAGACGGCAACACTGACATCAACTCGAAGGTCAGCTACGCCACCCACTCTGGGTTCTACTACATCGACAACAAGCTGAACGTTGTTCGCAACGAGAAGTTCGGCAAGATGGAAAAGACTTCGGATAACCCGTTGACGGTCAAGTACACGATCAACGACGGTGTTAAGTGGTCCGACGGGACGCCCGTCACCTCCGCCGACCTCCTTTTGCAGTGGGCCGCTTTCTCCGGTTACTACAACGACGCGGACGCGAAGGCGAAAACCGGAACGTCCTACTTCTCCTATGCCGGCGACCCGACCGGCATCGCGCTGACCGACTTCCCGGAAATGGGCGCCGACGGCCGCTCCATGACCATCAAGTACTCCAAGCCCTTCGCTGACTGGGAGATCGCCCTCGGCGGCCCCGGTATCGACATCCCGGCCCACGTGCTCGCCAAGAAGGCCGGCCTGGCCGACACCAAGGCGTTCGTGGACCTGCTCAAGGGCATGCCGCGCGGCGACGCCAAGGCCCCGAAGCCCGCCAGCGCACCGCTGAAGGCCATGGCCGACCTATGGAACACCGGCTTCGACACCAAGACCCTGCCGGCCGATCCGAGCCTGTACCTCTCCAACGGACCTTTCATCGTCAAGAGCGTCAACCAGGACCAGTCCTTGACCATGGTCAAGAACAAGGACTACAACTGGGGTCCGGAAGCCAAGCTGGACGAGATCACTGTCCGCTACATCGGTGAGGCTCCCGCGCAGGTCCAGGCGCTGAAGAACGGCGAAGCCGACATCATCGCCCCGCAGGCATCGGCCGACACGGTGGAGCAGCTGAAGGCACTGCAGAGCCAGGGCGTCACTGTGGACGTGGGCAACCAGCTCTCCTACGACCACATCGACCTGAACTACAGTGGTCCGTTCGCTGACAAGAACGTCCGTGAAGCGTTCATGAAGGCCGTTCCTCGCCAGGACATCGTCGACAAGATCGTCAAGAAGCTTGACCCGAAGGCGGCCCCGCTCGATTCCCAGCTGTTCGTCCCGGACCAGGCTTCCTACGCCGATTCGGTGAAGAACAATGGTTCGTCAGCGTACAAGGCGGTCGACATCGACGGTGCCAAGAAGCTCCTCAATGGGGCCACCCCCGAAGTCCGCATCATGTACAACAAGGACAACCCCAACCGCGTCGACGCCTTCTCGCTGATCCGCGAATCCGCCACCAAGGCCGGCTTCAAGATCGTCGACGGCGGCCTCGGCAAGTCTGACTGGGGCAAGGCCCTGGGCAAGGGTGGCTACGACGCCACTATCTTCGGCTGGATCAACTCGGGCGTAGGCGTCTCCGGCGTTCCGCAGATTTTCAAGACCGGCAACGACTCCAACTTCAACAAGTTCTCGGACCCGGAAGCCGACAAGCTGATGGACGAACTGATTGTCACCACCGACAAGAGCAAGCAGGACGGCCTCATCGAGCAGATCGATAAGAAGATCTGGAGTTCCGCGTACGGCTTGCCGCTGTTCCAGTCAGTGGGCGTGGAAGCCTACAGCGACCGCGTCACCGGTGTGAAGTACATGCCGAACCAGACCGGTGTCTGGTGGAACTTCTGGGAGTGGGCACAGAAGTAGCCGACGACCGCAAGCAGCACTAGCTAGCTGAAGGCGTCGGGACCAGGGCTCTACGGTCCCGACGCCTTTCTAGCGACACCGACGATGGCCTGGCCGCCGCCGAATCCCCGCGGCACCCGGCCGAATCCCCGCGGCACCCCGCCGAACCCTGCGACCGGTCCTGGCAATCCCTGGGCCCGAACACCGAGGTTGTACTCCCATGGTGACTTACGTTGTCCGGCGGCTCATGACAGCCGCCCTCATTCTTCTCGGCGCTTCCTTCCTGGTGTATCTCCTGACAGCGGCGTCCGGTGACCCCCTCCAGGAATTCCGGGACAACAACTCGCCGCAAAAACAGGCGCTGATGGACGCGCGCACCCAACTTCTGCAGCTCGACGTCCCGGCCCCCCTCCGCTACTTCAAGTGGCTCGGCGGTGCGGCCCAGTGCCTTATCCCGTTCGCCAACTCTTGTGACCTCGGCAAGAACATCGCCGGGCAGCCCGTCACCGACGCGCTAGGCCACGCCCTCATCCAGACTTTGACGCTCGTCACCGGTGCCACGGTGCTGGCCATCCTGATCGGTATCACCCTCGGCATCATTACCGCCCTGCGCCAGTACAGCACCCTTGATTACGGCGTGACGTTCATGGCCTTCCTCTTCTTCTCGCTGCCGATCTTCTGGGTCGCCGTCCTGCTCAAGGAATTCGGCGCCATCGGCTTCAACAACTTCCTGCGGAACCCGGACGTGCCGCTGCCCGCGGCACTGGGGATCGGTGTCGGGCTGGGGATCGTGGCCGCCGTCGCCGCCGGCGGGAACCCGAAGCGGCGCGTGACCGTCGGCAGCGTGGTCTTCGCCTTCGTCAGTGCGGTGCTCACCTACTTCTCCGCCACCGACTGGTTTAAGACGCCGGGCCTTGGCCCGGTCGTCATCGCCATCGCGGGCGTCGGCATCGCCTTCGCCGTTACCTTGTTGTCCGCCGGACTCAAAAACCGCAAAGCACTGCAGTCGGCACTGATCGCCGTCGGCGTCGGCGTCGTCCTCTACTTCCTCGGCCAGCCGCTGCTGAACGACGCGACGTTCCTGATGATCGTGCTGCTGGCCGTTGCTGCCGTCGTGGTGGGTCTGGCGATCGGCTACGTGATGGGCGGCTACGACCGCGGCCAGTCCATGCGTGCTGCGGCCCTCACCTCGTTCCTGGTCGGGTTCCTGATCCTGCTGGACCGGTTCATGCAGGCCTGGCCGAGCTACTTCAACAACAGCCGGGTCCGTGGCCGCCCGATTGCGACCATCGGTGCCAATACGCCGAACATCGAAGGCGACTTCTGGGTGCTGGGCCTGGACTCCTTCACCCACCTGATCCTGCCCACGATGGCCCTGATCCTGATTTCCCTGGCCAGCTACACGCGGTTCACCCGGGCTTCGATGCTGGAAATCATGAACATGGACTACATCCGGACCGCACGGGCCAAGGGCGTCTCGGAGCGCACCGTCGTGATGCGGCACGCCTTCCGCAACGCGCTGATCCCGATCGCCACCATCGTTGCCTTCGACATCGGCGGCCTGATCGGCGGCGCGGTCATCACCGAGTCGGTCTTTTCGGTCCGGGGCATGGGCTTCCTCTTCCTGGACGGCATCTCCCACATTGACCCCAATCCGGTGATGGGCGTTTTCCTCTGTGTGGCTATCACGGCCATGGGTTTCAACCTCATTGCGGACCTTGCGTACTCCGCACTTGATCCGCGCGTAAGGGTAAAAGCATGAGCCAGCCAAGCCAGCAGGACGAAATTATGGCCGAAGACGCGGCATTGCAGCCCCGCCCCGCGGCCGGCATCGAGCCCGTCCTCGAAGCCAAGGGCCTCAGCCAGGGCCAGATTGTCCGCAAACGCTTCCTCGGGCACACCGGCGCGATCATCGGCCTGGCGGTCTTTGCGCTGATCTTCCTGCTCGCCTTCACCTCGGTGGGCTACCTGGGCCTCCCCGGCTGGTGGAAATACAACCACGAGCAGGTCTCGCCGCTCGTCAACGACGGCGCGCCCACCTCCTCGCTCTGGCCTCTGGCCTGGGGCGAGCACCCCTTCGGCCAGGACCGGATCGGCCGCGACCTGTTCGCGATGACCATGCGCGGCGCGCAGCAGTCCATCACCGTCATGGTCGTGATCGGCCTCATCGCCGGCCTGATCGGCGTTCTGGTAGGCGCCATTGCCGGGTACTTCCGGGGGTGGGCCGAGGCCATCCTGATGCGCCTGACCGACGTCATCATCATCATTCCCGCCCTGCTGCTGGCGGCCGTCATGGCGCAGCTGGCCGGCCGGCGTGACTCCGGCAGCTGGTTCGCGTCGTTCGCGAGTACCAACGGCGTCCTGGCCCTGGGCATCTTCCTGGGCCTGATCAGCTGGGTCAGCCTGGCCAGGCTGATGCGCGGCGAGTTCCTCTCCCTGCGCGAACGCGAGTTCGTGGATGCTGCCCGGATCTCCGGCGCCAGCAACGCGCGGATCATCTTCAAGCACATCCTGCCCAACGCCGTCGGCGTGCTGATCGTGAACGTCACGCTGACCATGTCCGCCGCGATCCTCACCGAAACGGCGCTGAGCTACCTCGGCGTGGGCGTTAAAGCCCCGGACACGTCCCTGGGCCTGCTCATCTCGCAGAACCAGCAGGCCTTCTCCACCCGGCCCTGGCTGTTCTGGTTCCCGGGCCTGTTCATCGTGCTGATCTGCCTGAGCATCAACTTCATCGGCGACGGGCTTCGGGACGCCTTTGATCCGCGGCAGAAGAAGTTCAATTCCAAGAAGGCGCGCGACGACGGGGGGCCGGCTGCGGGGACGCCCCCAGGGACGCCCGGAGGGAAAAGCGCGGTCAGCGCTTTCGACGGATCCAAGGACAGCTAGATGCGCTGCAGCTTCGCGCGGGCGGGCGGCCTGCGGGGCGGCCGGCTACAGGGCGGCGACCGTCCAGTAGCTCGCCGCGAGCAGGACCACGACGGCGCCGGCCGCGGCCCAGCGGGGCCTCACTGCCGCTGTGGTGGAGCCGGCCTCCCCGGCGGAGAGGGTGCCGCTTTCCACCAGTTCCTGCCAGCGCGTTCGCACCAGGCGGGCGGCCTGGCCGGAATCGGTTGTCCTGAGGTCACCGGGCCGCACGGATTTGGCGGGGCCGTAGCTGATGTCCGGGAGCCCGTGCAGGTCTTCTGGGCGGGCATTGCGTCCGCCCCAGATTCCGGGCGCCGGCGCGGCCCAGGCGGCGTAGCTCTTTTGCGCCGTGACGAGCGTCAGGGCATAGCGGGTGTCCACGTGCACCAGGGCCGCCCAGGGCACCAGGACGGTACGGAACGGGTTCTCCAGGGTGACGCCGCCGTCGTGCACCACGACGGCGGGCATCCAGAAGAACTGCCAGCCCAGGAACGCAACCAACAGCAGCGGCGCCACGCTCAGCAGTCCCTCAAGGCCGGCCGAGGCGACGGTGGCCGCCACGCCGAGGCCTGCCACCGCCCAGGACAGCCAGGCGAACCACTTGTTCGTCCGGGCCTTGAAGATTTCAACGTTTCCGGCGTAGGGCACAGTGCTCATGCCCCCCATAATTCAGTATTCCGGGTCACAGCACTAATCACCGGTGCGACGGCGGCCCGGGCGGAAGGAAGAACCCAACATGACTGACTTCATCACCCTGGATCCGGCCCCGGCTCCCGTGCCTGGAAAAGGTGACATCGTCCTGGAGGTCCGCGATCTCAGCGTCGACTTTGGCGTGGACAAGAAGTGGGTTCCCGCGGCGATCGGCCTCAACTATGAGGTGCGTGCCGGCGAAGTCCTGGCGATCGTGGGGGAGTCCGGCTCCGGCAAGAGCGCCAGCTCGATGGCGTTGCTGGGCCTGCTGCCGAGCAACAGCCGGGTCAGCGGCAGCGTGAAGCTCGCAGGCAAGGAACTGCTCGGCGCCAACGAAGCGAACATCCGCGCGGTCCGCGGCAAGGACGTCGCGGTCATCTTTCAGGAGCCCATGACCGCCATGAATCCGGTCTACACGGTGGGCGCGCAGATCGTGGAGACCATCCGGCTGCACAACGAGGTTTCGCCGGAGCAGGCACGGGAACGTGCCCTGCGGATGCTCGAACTGGTGGAGCTGCCGGACCCGGAGAAGGCCTTCAAGTCCTACCCGCACCAGCTGTCCGGCGGGCAGCGGCAGCGCGCCATGATCGCCCAGTCGCTCTCCTGCGACCCCAAGCTGCTCATCGCGGACGAGCCCACGACTGCCCTTGACGTCACCGTCCAGGCGGAAATCCTGGACCTCATGCGCAACCTGCGCAACAAGCTGGACAGCGCGATCGTCCTGATTACCCACGACATGGGCGTGGTGGCGGACCTGGCGGACCGGATTGCTGTGATGCGACGGGGGCGGATCGTGGAGACCGGCACCGCGGGGGAGATTTTCCACAACCCGCAGCACGAGTACACCAAGGCCCTGTTGGCTGCCGTCCCGCACCTCGGACAGGGCGGTGAAAGCGACGATGACGTGGATGTCACTGCCGCCCTCGCAGCCGCCGCCCAGGCCGAGATCCAGGCCGTACCGCGCTCGGAGCTGCTCCGGCGCGAGCGCGATAACGCGGCCGCGCTGGCCGCCGCGGAAACGGTCAAGCCGCAGGGAGAACCCGTCCTGGAGCTCACAGACGTGGCCATCGAGTATCCCAAGCAGGGGCGGGTGCCGGCGTTCCGCGCCGTCGAAGGCGCCAGCCTCGCGATCTACCCGGGCCAGGTGGTTGGCCTCGTGGGCGAATCAGGCTCGGGCAAGACCACGATCGGGCGTGCCGCCGTCGGACTGCTGCCGGTGGCCGCGGGCACAATGAAGGTGGTGGGCCAGGATATTTCCGCCGCGAAGAAAAACGGCCGGCAACTTCACGAGATGCGCCGACATGTCGGCATGGTCTTCCAGGACCCCTCGTCATCACTCAACCCGCGCCTGCCAATCGGCGAAAGCATCGGCGAGCCAATGTTCCTCGCCGGGGTGGCGAAGGGCGCCGAGCTTCAGGCCCGGATCGAAGCCCTGCTGGATCAGGTGGAGCTGCCCCGCGACTACCGCAACCGCTACCCGCACGAACTGTCCGGCGGCCAGAAACAGCGCGTCGGCATCGCCAGGGCCCTGTCGCTGAAGCCGAAGCTGATGGTTGCGGACGAACCCACCTCGGCGCTGGACGTCTCGGTCCAGGCCAAGGTGCTCGAACTGTTCCAGAACCTGCAAAAGGAACTCGGCTTCGCCTGCCTCTTCGTCACCCACGACCTGGCAGTGGTCGATGTGCTGGCCGTCCGGATCTGCGTCATGCAGAGGGGCAGGATCGTCGAACAGGGCAGCCGGGACCAGATTCTGCGGAACCCGCAGGAGCCGTACACCCAGCGGCTCCTTGCAGCCGTCCCGCTGCCGGATCCGGAGAAGCAGCGCGAGCGGAGGGAGCTCCGCGCCCAGCTCCTCGCAGCCAGCGCCGGTTAATCGCCTGTAACCGGATTCGACGGTCCGGCGTATCCTACCAGCCGGTAGCTTTGACTTCGAAAAATTTGACACTGGAGCTATAACTCGAAATTTCCGCCGGTCACGGCTTGGCAACAGAGTTCCATCATTCGGACATTTTGCGGTTATGCTACTTCCATATGTAGGCCACGTCACAGGGATTCCCCTATGCCCGGGCCTACCGGGAAGCATAAGTCTCTCCCGCACGAACTCCCACAACTCTTAGGAGGCGGAATGCGTTTCTCGCGCACTTCCAAAGCACTGGGCATGGTGGCTATCGCCGCTTTGGCCCTGACCGGTTGCGGCGGAGGCGGTTCCAACACCGCCGGCGGCAGCACCGGTGGCGACGCCAGCAAGGTCATCATCGCCGATGGCTCCGAGCCCCAGCGTCCGCTGATGCCGGCCGACACCAACGAAGTCGGCGGCGGCAAGGTCATTGACATGATGTTCGCCGGCCTGGTCAGCTATGACCCCAACGGTAAGACCGTGAACGAACTGGCCGAGTCCATCGAAGGCAAGGACGGCCAGCACTTCACCATCAAGATCAAGAAGGACCAGAAGTTCTCCAATGGCGAGGCCATTACGGCCAAGACGTTCGTTGATTCCTGGAACTTCGGCGCGGCTGCCAAGAACGCCCAGCTCAGCGGCAACTTCTTCGAAAGCATCAAGGGTTACGACGAGGCCAGCGCCAAGGGCTCCACGGTTGAGACCATGTCCGGCCTGAAGGTCGTCGACGACCAGACCTTCACCGTTGAACTCGCGCAGCCGGAATCCGACTGGCCGCTGCGCCTCGGCTACACTGCCTTCTTCCCGGTTCCGTCCGGCGCCCTGAAGGACCCGAAGGGCTTCGGCGAGAAGCCGGTCGGCAACGGCCCGTACAAGATGGCCGACGGCGGCTGGCAGCACAACGTGCAGATCCAGCTCGTTCCGAACCCGGACTACGCCGGCCCGCGCAAGGCCAAGAACGCCGGCGTGACGTTCAAGATCTACCAGAACGACGACGCCGCGTACCAGGACCTGCTGTCCAATAACCTGGACATCCTGCAGACCATCCCCACGAGCGCCCTGAAGAACTTCAAGTCCGACCTGGGTGACCGCACCATCAACAAGCCGTACGCGGGCAACCAGACCATCGCGATCCCGGAGTACCTGCCGGAGTGGAGCGGTGACGCCGGAAAGCTTCGCCGCCAGGCGCTCTCCATGGCCATCAACCGTGATGAGATCACTAAGGTCATCTTCAGCGGCGCACGGCAGCCGGCCAAGGACTTCACCGCCCCCGTCCTGGACGGCTACAGCGACTCGATCCCGGGTTCCGAGAACCTGAAGTTCGACGCAGAGAAGGCCAAGGCCACCTGGGCCAAGGCTGACGCCATCCAGAAGTGGGACGCGAACAAGACCTTCACCATCGCCTACAACGCCGATAAGGGCGGTCACAAGGCATGGGTCGAAGCTGTTGTGAACCAGCTCAAGAACACCCTCGGCATCAAGGTTGAAGGCAAGCCGTACGCTACCTTCAAGGAAGTCCGCAACGACGCAACCGCAGGCACCCTCACCGGCGCGATCCGCGCCGGCTGGCAGGCCGACTACCCGTCGCTGTACAACTTCCTCGGGCCGATCTACAAGACCGGTGCCGGCTCCAACGACGCCCGTTACGCCAACCCGGCGTTCGACAAGGCGCTCTCCGACGGTCTTTCCGCTTCCTCCGTCAGCGACGGAAACAAGGCCATGAACAAGGCCCAGGAAATCCTCCTGACCGATCTTCCGGCCATCCCGCTGTGGTACCAGGTTGCCCAGGGCGGCTGGAGCGATAAGGTCACCAACGTTGACTACGGCTGGGACGGCGTCCCGCTGTACTACAACATCTCTGGCAAGTAACAACTGAACAACGGCGGGGGCTGCCTGGATTGGGGCCTCCGCCGTTGTTTTGCTTCCACACTTATTTATCCCTGACGGCCCAAGCCTCGGGCGTACTTTCGCAGACCCCGCGACCGTGGTGACTGTCCCGTCGTCGGACTGCATTCATAGTGAAAAGGTTCTTTGATGAACAACTCCGCCGCATCCCTGGACCGGATGCCTGCTGACAAGGGTGTGCTTCGCTGATGGCGACTTACATCCTCAAGCGCTTTCTCCAACTGATTCCCGTCTTCCTGGGTGCCACGCTGCTGGTCTACTTCCTGGTCTTCAGCCTCCCCGGCGACCCCATTGTCGCCTTGTTCGGCGACAAACCGGTGAACGAGGTCGTCGCCGCCAAGCTGCGCGCCCAGTACCATCTGGACCAGCCGTTCTGGATCCAATACCTGCTCTACCTGAAGAGCATTTTCACCTTCGACCTCGGCCAGGACTTCTCCGGCCGGCCGATCGCCGCCGTTCTTGGCGAGGTCTTCCCGGTCACCGCCCGGCTGGCCGTGATGGCGCTGGTCTTCGAGGCCTTCTTCGGCATCATCTTCGGCCTCATCGCCGGCCTGCGCAAAGGCAAGTACTTCGACGCAACCGTCCTGGTAGCCTCGCTGGTCGTCATCGGCATTCCCATCTTCGTCCTGGGCTTCCTGCTGCAGTTCACCATCGGCGTGCAGTTGGGCTGGGCGAAACCGACTGTCAGTTCGGCTGCCACGGTGCAGGATCTGATCCTGCCCGCCATCGTGCTGGGTCTGGGCTCCTTCGCCTACGTTCTGCGCCTGACCCGCACGAGCGTCATCGAGAACATGAACGCCGACTACGTCCGCACCGCCACGGCAAAGGGCCTGTCCCGCTTCCGCGTGGTCCGGGTGCACATCCTGCGCAACTCCCTGATCCCCGTCATCACGTTCCTTGGCGCTGACCTGGGCGCCCTGATGGGCGGCGCCATCGTCACTGAAGGCATCTTCAACGTACCCGGCGTCGGCAACCGGCTTTACCGGGCTGTGCTGTCCGGCGAAGGCCCGACGGTGGTCTCGATCGTCACCGTGCTGGTGCTGATCTACTGCCTCTCCAACCTGCTCGTTGACCTGCTGTACGCCTGGCTTGACCCGAGGATCCGCTATGACTCCTGAACCCAACACCGCACAGCAGGATGCTTCGGCGCCCGGCACGCGCCACATTGAGCACTACGTTGCCGACTTTGCCGAGACGCCGCTGCAGGCGACGGACAAGGTCAAGGAGGACCAGGCACCGCTCAGCCTGTGGGCCGAGGCCTGGCGGAACCTGCGCAAGCAGCCGCTGTTCCTGATTTCCGCGTTCCTGATCCTGGTGGTCGTCGCTGTGTCCCTCTTCCCGGGGCTCTTCTCGTCAATCGACCCGACCTCCGAGGCGTGCCAGCTGGCAAACTCGGACGGTGGACCCACGTCGGGCCACCCGCTCGGCTTCACCCAGCAGGGCTGCGACGTGTATGCGCGCGTCATCTTCGGCACCCGCTCGTCCGTGACCGTCGGCCTGTTCACCACCATCGGCGTCCTCATCATCGGCGGCATCATGGGTGCGCTGGCCGGCTACTACGGCGGCTGGGTTGACGCCGTGCTGGCACGCATCAATGACATCTTCTTCGCCCTGCCGTTGATCCTCGGCGCCATCGTCGTCATGCAGCTGCCGATGTTCCGGGCGAACCGGACGGCATGGACCCTGGTGCTGATCCTGATGACCTTCGGCTGGCCGCAGATCGCCCGGATCACCCGCGGCGCCGTCATCGAGGTGCGCAACGCGGACTTCGTGACCGCGGCCCGGGCCCTGGGTGTCTCCAAGTTCGGCGCCCTGATGCGGCACGTCCTGCCGAACTCACTGGCCCCGATCATCGTGGTGGCCACGATTTCGCTCGGTACCTTCATCGTCGCGGAATCCACGCTGTCCTTCCTCGGAATCGGGCTTCCGCCCAGCGTGATGTCCTGGGGTAATGACATCCAGGCCGCGCAGGCGTCCCTGCGCTCCAACCCGATGCCGCTGCTCTACCCGGCCATCGCCCTCTCCATCACTGTCCTGAGCTTCATCATGCTGGGCGACGCCCTGCGCGATGCTCTCGATCCCAAAGCGCGCAAGCGATGAAAGGGGATGCCATGAACGCCCCTGTTGAAATCCGTGAAGAAGGCACAGGCGCCGGGCGTCCGCTCCTTGAGATCAGAGACCTGGCCATCAGCTTCAACACCAGCGGCGGCGAAGTCAACGCCGTCCGCAACGCCCACCTGACCGTGATGCCGGGCGAAACCGTGGCAATCGTGGGGGAGTCAGGTTCCGGCAAGTCGACGACGGCCCTGGCCGCCATCGGCTTGCTGCCCAGCAACGGCCGGGTCTCCGCGGGCCAAATCCTCTTTGACGGCGAGGACATTTCCCACGCCAGCGAAAAGCGGATGATCGAACTGCGCGGCAACAGCATCGGTATGGTCCCGCAGGACCCGATGTCCAACCTGAACCCGGTCTGGAAGATCGGCTACCAGGTCCGCGAGACGCTCAAGGCCAACGGCCTGCCGGACAGCGCGGACGACGTCGCCAAGGTGCTGTCCGAGGCCGGCCTGCCCGATGCGGCCCGGCGGGCCAAGCAGTACCCGCATGAGTTCTCCGGCGGCATGCGCCAGCGGGCCCTGATCGCCATCGGTCTGTCCTGCCAGCCGCGCCTGCTCATCGCCGATGAGCCGACGTCGGCCCTGGACGTGACCGTGCAGCGGCAGATCCTGGACCACCTGGACAAAATGACCACCGAACTCGGAACGGCCGTCCTGCTGATCACCCACGACCTGGGCCTCGCCGCCGAACGTGCGGACAAGGTCGTGGTGATGTACCGCGGCCAGGTGGTGGAATCCGGGCCGTCCCTGGAACTGCTGCAGAACCCGCAGCACCCGTACACCAAGCGACTGGTCGCCTCGGCGCCGTCTCTGGCGTCGCGCCGCATCCAGTCCGCCAAGGAACTCGGCGTCGAATCCGATGACCTACTGGCGCCCGACGAGGACGTCGTCGCCGCAGCTGCCATGCCGGATGAGGTCCTGCAGATTGAAAACCTGCGCAAGGTCTTCAAGCTGCGTTCCGGCCTGGGCCGCTCCACCGACTTCACCGCGGTGGACGACGTCTCCTTCAGCGTCAAGCGCGGCACTACGACGGCGATTGTGGGGGAGTCTGGTTCCGGCAAGTCCACGGTGGCGCAGATGGTCCTGAACCTGCTCCAGCCCACCTCCGGCCGGATCGTGTTCGACGGCGTCGACACGTCCACGCTGAACAGCAAGGAGATCTTCGCGTTCCGGCGCCGGGTGCAGCCGATCTTCCAGGACCCGTACGGTTCGCTCGACCCGATGTACAACATCTTCCGGACCATCGAGGAGCCGCTGCGGACCCACAAGATCGGGGACAAGGCCAGCCGCGAGAAGAAGGTCCGGGAACTGCTGGACCAGGTGGCGCTCCCGCAGTCCACCATGCAGCGGTACCCGAACGAACTCTCCGGCGGCCAGCGGCAGCGCGTCGCGATTGCGCGTGCCTTGGCCCTCGACCCCGATGTCATCATCTGCGACGAGGCCGTGTCTGCCCTGGACGTGCTGGTCCAGGCGCAGGTGCTGAACCTGCTCGCAGAGCTGCAGTCCCGGTTGGGCCTGACCTACCTGTTCATCACCCATGACCTCGCGGTGGTGCGGCAGATCGCCGACCACGTCTGCGTGATGGAGAAGGGCAAGCTCGTCGAGACCGGCTCCACGGACGACGTGTTCGATGCGCCCCAGCAGGATTACACCAAGGCCCTGCTCAATGCCATCCCCGGCGCCGGCCTCATGCTTCCTCCGGAAGCGGCCTGATCCGGCAGGTGCCTTAAGCAAAGGAGCCGGTGTCCACCCCGCGGGGCGGGCACCGGCTCCTTCCTTTTACGCCCTCTGTCTTGGCGGGGTGGCGGGTGCGCCGGCACTCAGCCGGCGGCCGCGGCGTCGTCCGCCCGTATCCCCATGTCCTGCAGCCGTTTGCCGAGCAGCACGCCGAGGGCGACGTTGCCTTCGGCGTTCATGTGCACGCCGTCGACCAGCAGCCGGGTGAGGTCGTACTTGGTGAGCCAGTCGCCGACGCTGACGAAAGGGATTTCCTGCCTGGCGGCGATGGTCCCGAGCAGCGTGTCCACCTGAGTGCGGCGCCCGCCGCCGTAGTTCGCGCCGCGGGCCAGCGTGCCGATCATGAGCATCTTGCTGCCGGGGTAGCGCTGCCGGAGGGCCGCGACGAGGCGGTCTGCATTGGCGGCGATCTGGGCGTCGGTGGCGCCGCGGGCGGCGTCGTTGCCGCCGCCCTGGATCACCACCAGGGGCGGGGCACCGTAGGGCAGCTTCCAGTCACCGCGCTGCAGGGCGTCGATGTAGTTTCCGGTCTTGCCGTTCGCCGCGACGAATCCGGTGCCCCCGAGGCCGCAGAAGAACACGCCGTAGCCGGCCCGGCCGAGGCCCTGGCGGGTCCAGCCGGTGACGGGCTCGGACTGCGAGTCGCCGATCAGCACGGCAGTGTGCCGGATGTCCTTGACGATCACCTCGTCGCGGCCGTTAACGGGGTTACGGTATAGGGTGCCGGCGGGCATCGATTCGGGATCCGAACCGGGGAGGAGCCGGGACATCGGGGCGGCCCCGGCCGCGACGGGCTCGCCAGGGGCGCCGGCTGGAACACGGCCGGCCTTGCCGCTGGCAGCGGGCACAGTGCTGGCGCCGGAGGCGGGTGGGGTGTTGGAGGCGGGGGCGGTGTTGGAGACGGGGGCGGTGTTGGAGGAGGGGGCTGGGTCGGATTGGGACTGGGTCTGGCCGCAACCGCCCATCAATACGCCTACGGCGATCATCGGTGCGACGATGCGGAACAGGGCCGAGGCGTTGTGCATTGCTGTCTCCGGGCTGGCGTGCTGTTATCACAGCCATCATGGGGCATGGCGGGATCAAAACAAAGTGACCTTGCTCACTTTTGTGGGCGTGTTCCCCTCCCTGCGGCTGGTGCCGGGGTTGTGCGGCCGCTTCGGTTTTTAGGCCAATAAATGCCCGAGCGTCTAGAATGGGGGGAAGGAGCCCTGTCTTTATGGGTTCATCCGTCGTGCGTTCCGGTTGGAAATGTCGCGATACAACAGCTGACTTCACCACTGAATCGAGCAATAACGCATGTCTGAAACCACCACCAACACCGCGGTAGCCACTGCATCGCGCAGTGACCTGCGCAACGTCGCGATCGTGGCCCACGTTGACCACGGCAAGACCACCCTGGTCGACGCCATGCTCAAGCAGACCAATTCCTTTGCCGCGCACAACCACCTCGAAGACCGGGTCATGGACTCCGGTGACCTCGAGCGCGAAAAGGGCATCACCATCCTGGCCAAGAACACCACCGTGGCCTACAACGGACCGTCCTCCCAGGGCGAGACCATCACCATCAACGTCATCGACACCCCCGGCCACGCCGACTTCGGCGGCGAGGTCGAGCGCGGCCTGTCCATGGTCGACGGCGTCGTCCTCCTCGTCGACGCATCTGAAGGCCCGCTGCCCCAGACCCGCTTCGTCCTCCGCAAGGCCCTCGCCGCGCACCTGCCGGTGATCCTCCTGGTCAACAAGACCGACCGTCCCGATGCCCGGATCGAAGAAGTAGTCCACGAGTCCATGGACCTGCTCCTGGGCCTGGCCTCCGACCTCGCCGACGAAGTTCCGGACCTGGACCTGGACAAGATCCTCAACGTCCCGGTCGTCTACGCCGCCGCCAAGGTCGGCCGTGCGTCCCTTGAGCAGCCGGCAGACGGCTCCGCTCCGGAGAACGAGGACCTCGAGCCGCTCTTCAAGGCCATTATTGAGCACATCCCGGCGCCGACCTACAACCCGAACGGTGTCCTCCAGGCGCACGTTACCAACCTGGACGCCTCCCCGTTCCTGGGCCGCCTGGCACTGCTGCGCATCTACAACGGCACCCTGCGCAAGGGCCAGACCGTTGCGTGGGCCCGCGCCAACGGCGAACTGAAGAACGTCAAGATCACCGAACTGCTGGCCACCAAGGCACTGGACCGTGTGCCGACCGAGTCCGCCGGCCCCGGCGAGATCGTCGCCGTCGCCGGTATCGAGGAAATCACCATCGGTGAGACCCTGACCGACGTCGACAACCCGCAGCCGCTGCCGCTGATCACCGTCGACGACCCGGCCATCTCCATGACCATCGGCATCAACACCTCGCCGCTGGCCGGCCGGGTCAAGGGCGCCAAGGTCACGGCCCGCCAGGTCAAGGACCGCCTGGACAAGGAACTGATCGGTAACGTCTCCATCAAGGTCCTCCCCACCGAGCGCCCGGACGCCTGGGAAGTCCAGGGCCGTGGCGAGCTCGCGCTGGCCATCCTGGTGGAGCAGATGCGCCGCGAAGGCTTCGAGCTGACCGTGGGTAAGCCGCAGGTTGTCACCAAGACCGTCGACGGCAAGATCCACGAGCCGATGGAACACATGACCATCGACGTGCCCGAAGAGTACCTGGGCGCCGTCACGCAGCTGATGGCAGCCCGCAAGGGCCGCATGACCAACATGGCCAACCACGGCACCGGCTGGTGCCGCATGGAGTTCATCGTTCCTGCCCGTGGCCTCATCGGTTTCCGCACCAAGTTCCTCACGGACACCCGAGGCGCCGGCATCGCCGCCTCAATCTCCGAGGGCTACGAGCCGTGGGCCGGTCCGATCGAGTACCGCACCAACGGTTCGATGATCGCCGACCGCGCCGGTGTTGTGACGCCGTTCGCCATGATCAACCTGCAGGAGCGCGGCTCGTTCTTCGTGCGCCCCACCTCCGAGGTCTACGAAGGCCAGATCGTCGGCGAGAACTCCCGCGCTGACGACATGGACGTCAATATCACCAAGGAAAAGAAGCTCACCAACATGCGCGCCGCTTCCTCGGACACCTTCGAGAACCTGACGCCGCCGCGCGACCTGACGCTCGAGGAATCGCTCGAATTTGCCCGTGAAGACGAGTGCGTCGAGGTCACGCCGGATTCCATCCGCATCCGCAAGCTCATCCTGGACGTCAACCAGCGCGCCAAGTCCAACCGGGCACGCGCCAAGGCCTGATCCCGGCTTCCGGGCTCCGGCTGCGACATGACCACGAGAGCTGCCGGTAGGGCAGGCGGTATTGCCGCCGCCCTGCCGGCAGCTCTTTTTGTTGCCTTGGCCGGCACCGCCCTGCACCGGCAGGATATGCCCGTAGGCGGAGTCGAGCTGCCTTGGGGCGCCGTGGCCGCGCTGGTGTTGCTGGCGTCCGTGGAACTGCTGCTGGGGGCAGCGTTTAGGTCCGCTGTCCCGACGGCCGTCTGCGGAGCGGGATGCTACGCGCTCACCGGCTGGTGGTCCACCCTGGAGCCGGGCCGCCGCCTGATCCTCGGCGACCTGGCCGGCAACCTGTGGATCTTCGGGATTGCCGTGGTCACGGTGGGCATGCTCGCCTGGTGCCGCCGCTACGCACGCCGCGGCTAGCCAGCTGTGCGCGGGGGATTCGTTGCGCGGCTACGGCACTCGTGGGACATGCCCATTCCCTGCCTGCCCGGTGGACATGCTCATTCTTGAGGCCCAGGGCTGGGCATAACGGGCATATGCTCTTCGCTCACGCCCCGCGACGGACATGTCCGGAGGCGATCGTTGGAGATGCCCGTTCCCGGCGTGCCCGGGTGGACATGCTTATTTTTCAGACCCGGGGTGAGCGTCTCGGGCATATGCTCATCGCTCACGCCCCGCGACGGACATGTCCGGAGGTGATCGTTGGACCTGCCCGGTGCAACTTTCCGCCGCTGGACAAGTGGTTGTGCACATAGCGCCGTTCCCGGCTGCCGCCGTTCGACCCGGGAGCGTCACCATGTCCCTATGGTCAAAATCAACGAAGTCATTGCCGAATTCGACGGCGTAGCCCGGGCTAAGCATCTGGCCGCGGCAGGGGTTTCCAGCGCCCAGCTCCACGCCGCCATGGCCGGCGGCACCCTGACCCGGGTTGCCCGGGGGGTCTACGCGCTGCCCGGCGCCGACCCGCAACTGATCGCCATCCGCTCCCTGCCGGGCGAGCCAGCATGCGTCAGCGCAGCCGAACTCCGCGGGCTTTGGATTGTGCGAGTACCGAGCCAGCCCCACGTCGCATTGACGCACAGCCGCTCTTACCCGGGCTTCGTCTGCCACCGGATTGTCGCGCCGCCGACACTTGCGGACACCGTGATCCAGAGCCTGCGCTGCCTGCCGGAACTGGACGCTCTCGCCATTGCGGAATCCGCCGTCGTACTCAAGGACCTGCCGCTCTCGGAGCTGCGCCAGCGACTGACCGGCCGAAATGATGCCCGCGAACGACGGATCGTAGCGTCCATCGTCCCGCAGTCACAGTCCGTGATCGAGTGTTTGGCCAGGTTCCATTTGCGGCGGGCCGGCTACCACGTCGAATCACAGGTAAATATCCCGGGCATGGGACACCTGGATCTCATGGTGGACGGCCGACTTGGCATCGAGACCGATGGTGCCGGGTTTCATATGGACCGGGCAAGTTTTGAGGAAGACCGACGCCGGTGGAACGTCACAACCCGTCTGGGCGTGCCTACCCTGGTTGTGAGCTATCCGTTGCTTAGGTACCGGCCACAGGAATTCATTGCACTGGTAAGCGACACGCTGAACAGGCTCTCTGTGGCCGCCTAAGGATGGGCATGTCCCGCTGTCAAAGGGCGCCCTGGGACGGCCGAAGCCGGACATGTCCCGCGCGTGACCCAAGGGATGGGCATATAGACATTATGTCCATTGCCCAAAGGCAGGGGAGGGCATGTCCGCTGGAGGGGGTTAGGGGAGGGCATGTCCCCGGGGCCGGCGCGGAGGGGCGGGCGGAACCTGCTTGGCGGCCACGACGAGCACGAGCGGGATCACGACGTCGGCGCGCCGGGTGCGGACGGTACAACCGCCGTCGGCTCTGGCCACGAGCTCGCCGAGGGCATCCGTGACGCCGCCCTCGATCCGGTAGCGCACCACCACGCGGGTGCCCAGGGGCGCGTCGGAGAGGAAATGCTGCGGCCCGGGCGTCGCTAATGTCACGTGTCCATAGTAGGGGGGGCCGGGCACTGTGACGCCCGGCTAGGTTCGCGGGAACTGCCTGGGAGATAATAGGCTCAGAAGTCAGCAGCCCGGCGCCCAAGCCGGGAGCAAAACCGGCGGGATGCCGGAACCAACGTGGAGAGGCCAGGGACGTGACGTACGTAATCGCGCAGCCGTGTGTAGATGTCAAGGACAAGGCATGTATTGAAGAGTGCCCCGTCGATTGCATCTACGAGGGTGAGCGTTCCCTGTACATCCACCCGGACGAGTGCGTGGATTGCGGCGCCTGTGAGCCGGTCTGCCCGGTGGAGGCGATCTACTACGAGGACGACACCCCGGATGAGTGGGCCGAATATTACAAGGCCAACGTCGAGTTTTTCGACGTGCTCGGCTCCCCGGGCGGCGCCGCCAAGATCGGTAACACCCACACGGACCACCCCATGATTGCCGCCCTGCCGCCGCAGAACCAAGACGACTAGGACGGCGTAACAGTGAGTTCTGCGGTGCGTAGCTTCGGCCTTAGCCTGCCCGACTACCCGTGGGAAGCGTTGGCGCCCTATCTGGCGCGCGCCGCCGAACATCCCGGGGGCCTGGCCAACCTCTCGATCGGCACCCCCGTGGACGACACGCCCGCCCTGGTGCAGGAAGCCCTCCGCGCGGCGGCCAACGCCCCCGGCTACCCCACGGTGCACGGCACGCCGGCCCTGCGGGAGGCGGTTGTGGCCTGGTTTGCCCGACGCCGCGGCGTCCCCGGACTGGATCCGCAGCATGTGATGCCCACCGTCGGATCCAAGGAACTCGTGGCGTGGCTGCCTTTCCTGCTCGGCCTTAAGCCGGGCGACGTCGTCGTCCGGCCCACCGTCGCCTACCCCACGTACGACATCGGGGCCACCTTCACCGGCGCCGAGCACGTGGCCGCGGACGACCTCGACGAACTCGACACCGCCACCCGGCGCCGCGTACGCCTCGTCTGGGTGAATTCGCCGGCCAATCCCACCGGCAGCGTCCGTGACGCCGCGTCGCTGAAACGGATCGTCGACCAGGCCCGCGAGCTCGGTGCCGTGGTGGCCTCGGACGAGTGCTACGCCGAACTCGGCTGGGGCGACTGGGACGTCCAGCGGGGTGGCTCGCCGGTCCCCAGCATCCTTGACCCGCGGGTGGCCGGGGGCTCCCACGAGGGTCTCCTGGCGGTCTACTCGCTCAGCAAACAGTCCAATCTGGCCGGCTACCGCGCCGCCTTTGTGGCCGGCGACGGCGCGATCATGGCCAACCTGGTCAACAGCCGCAAGCACGCCGGCATGATCGTGCCCTACCCGGTCCAGGAAGCCATGCGGGTGGCTCTCGGGGACGATTCCCACGTTGCGGCCCAGAAGGACCGGTACCGCGGACGGCGCGAGCGGATCGTCCCGGCGCTGGAGGGTTTCGGCTTGACCATCCATGAATCCCGTGCCGGGCTCTATCTCTGGGCCACGGCAGGAGAGCCGACCTGGGACACCGTCGGCAGGCTCGCCGACCGGGGAATCGTCGTCGGCCCGGGCGTCTTTTACGGCGACGCCGGCAACGGCTTCATCCGGGTGGCGCTGACGGCCACCGACGAACGGATCGACGCCGCCGTCGCGCGGCTGGCCCCGGGACCGTAACAATGACGTGATGCGGGCCACAAGAGGCGCGATCTGCGCGCCCTGAAGGGCCCCCGGATTAGTGCCACCCGCGAACTCCCGGTAGTTTTTAACTGACTATCAATGGTGGCTTTCCACAAGAAGGCAGCGCAGCCATTGGAATCCGTGTTCAGATACAGGTTCCGTGGACGGCTTTACCAGATGTTGGATCAAGCTTTCAACAGGGGCCCTGACGCCCCATGAGGAGAATCCATGACTGAGACCACCAGCGCTACCCTGCGTTTTGACGGCGGCGAGCTCGAGCTCCCGCGCATCAAGGTTGTTGAAGGAAACGAAGGCTACGACGTTTCCAAGCTGTTGAAGCAGACCGGCGCCGTGGCCTTCGACCCCGGTTTCATGAACACCGCGGCCACCACCTCGGCTATCACCTACATCGACGGTGACGCCGGCATCCTGCGCTACCGGGGCTACCCGATCGAGCAGCTCGCCCAGCACTCGAGCTTCCTCGAGGTGTCCTACCTGCTGATTTACGGAAACCTCCCGACGCCGGCCGAGCTGGACGCATTCGACCAGCGGATCCGTCACCACACCCTGCTGCACGAGGAGCTCAAGGGCTTCTTCAGCGGCTTCCCGCGCGACGCCCACCCGATGCCGGTGCTCTCCTCGGCAGTGTCCGCACTGTCGACCTTCTACCAGGACTCGCTGGACCCGTTCAACCCCGAGCACGTTGAGGTTTCCACCTACCGGTTGCTGGCCAAGATGCCGGTCATCGCCGCGTACGCTCTGAAGAAGTCCGTCGGCCAGCCCATGCTGTACCCGGACAACTCGCACAACCTCGTGGAGAATTTCCTGCGCCTGAGCTTCGGTCTCCCGGCCGAGCAGTACGAGGTGGACCCCGTGGTGGCCAAGGCCCTTGACCTGCTGTTGATCCTGCACGCGGACCACGAGCAGAACTGCTCGACCTCCACGGTCCGGCTGGTCGGCTCCTCCAACGCCAACCTCTTTGCCTCCGTGTCCGCCGGCATCAACGCCCTCTTCGGCCCCGCCCACGGCGGCGCCAACGAGGCAGTGCTCAAGATGCTCCGCCAGATTCAGGCCGACGGCATCAAGCCCGAGGACTACATGGAGAAGGTCAAGAACAAGGAAGACGGCGTCCGCCTGATGGGCTTCGGGCACCGCGTCTACAAGAACTACGATCCGCGTGCCAAGATCGTCAAGGCCACGGCCCATGAGATTCTCGGCAAGCTCGGCGGCAACGACGAACTCCTGGAAATTGCGCTCCGCCTGGAAGAGAAGGCCCTGGGCGATGACTACTTCATCCAGCGCAAGCTCTACCCCAACGTGGACTTCTACACCGGCCTGATCTACAAGGCCATGGGCTTCCCGGAGAAGATGTTCACCGTGCTGTTCGCGATCGGACGCCTGCCGGGCTGGATTGCCCAGTGGCGTGAAATGATTAGCGACCCGAACACCAAGATCGGCCGCCCGCGCCAGCTCTACACAGGAGAGCCGGAACGGGACTACCCCGCCGTCTGACGCGTGACCCCAGACTGAGAAGGACCCACGACGCCGGCCGCGCACCTCGAGCATGAGGTCCGCGGCCGGCGTCTTTTGTTGCGGCAGCCACGGTATGGGAAGACACGGTGCTGGAGTTGCTCCTGTGACTGGCGCGGGGTCAACGCGAGAGAGCTCATCCGTGCTAAAAAGGAGCAATGCCCAAATTTGTCGACGCCGCTTTGCGGCGCCAGGACGTTGTCGAAGCCGTGTTCCGGATCGTCGCGGCGGACGGGCTCGAACGGGCCTCGCTCCGCGAAGTGGCGGATGAAGCGGGGCTGGCCGTGGGCTCCGTCCGGCACTACTTCGCCAGCAGCGACGAACTCCTGGCCCACTCCTTCGGCGTAGTGGTGGACCGGATCGCCGGGCGGCTCGGGGCCGCCGAGGCAAGACTGGCCGGTGCCGCCCCGGGATCCGAGGAGCACCGCCGGGGCGTGTTAACCCTGCTGGGGGAATTCTTACCCCTGGACGATGAGCGCGCCGTCGATGCCTGCGTCTGGATGGCTTTCAAGAACGCCGCCCGGACCCGGCCGTTCCTGGCCCCGGAGGCTGACCGCAGCCACCGCACTGTGGCCGCCGTCGTCGGCCGGCTGATGATGGACCTGTCCCAAGGCGCCGGTGGCGGGGTCGCCGCCCCGGAAGGCCCGGACCAGCAGCAGTTGGTTACCGAGGCGGAGAGGCTGCTGGCGACCCTGGACGGCCTGACCATGCATGCGCTGCTGCAGCCGGAGTGGATGACTGCGCAAATGTGCCACGATGTGCTCGACGCCCATCTGACCAGCCTCGACAGCCGCGCTGCCGCACCGTTGACCCATTAACCTGCGCCCGCTTCAGGAATAGACTGGAAAACACGGCTTGTCAAGGGAGGCAATCGGATGCATCATACCGGCGGACCCGGCTGGCGGATCACTATGGACACCTCAGGTCCCATGCTCATTGCACTGTATGTTCGCGACGCGGCCGGCCTGGACGCCGCGGGACATCCTGCCCTCTGCCACGCAGCCCCGAAGATCCGGCCCTCCGACCAT
Organism: Arthrobacter sp. UYEF3; assembly: GCF_040546245.1. Lineage (NCBI taxonomy): Bacteria > Bacillati > Actinomycetota > Actinomycetes > Micrococcales > Micrococcaceae > Arthrobacter > Arthrobacter sp. UYEF3. Next base: position 99,401 of record NZ_JBEPNK010000007.1, on the reverse strand, counting down.
GCGCACCTCGTCGATGAGGTGGGCGGCGTCGGTGCCTTGAAGACCGAATGGGAGGCGTGGTGGGCCCAGCTGCTGAAATCCCAGCCCGAAATGGAACCGGATCTTGGGCCGCCGGGATTTCGCGAGTTCGGGAACTCGCCAGCCCTCCGGCGCGTGCTCCAAGCGCACTTCGGCGCAGCCCTCAACTGGGCCCGCGAACGCCGGGGGGAGTACTTGGCCCTCGAAGCCGAGCGGGACGCCAACGGTGCCACGCAACTGCTGGCCGACCTGGTGGACGACCGGCTGCTGGAAGTCGGTCGGGCCGCGCGCGATTTCGAACTGACTATTATCGAGCTGCCCCTCGCCGAACCGCGGGCCTGGTTCTTGGAGCCGGACAGGATCGTTATGAGTTCTGCGTTGCTTTCTGATCCGGAGCTGTTCAGAAGTTATGTCCGGCCGGTCGTCGAGCTGTTGGTCTGAACCTGCGGCACGGCCAAACCGCGCGGCCGCTCCGGCACGGGGCCGAAGCGGACAGCTAAGCCGCCGGGTCAGCGGCCACGGTGATGGTGACCTGCCCGGCGGGCGCGTTCGCGGCCTGCCAGCCGTTGTGCGAGAGCCGGGTCCAGCTATGCCCGTCCACCCGGACCTCGGTGATGCCAAGCGCCTTCGCATTGGCCACCGCCCACTGGGCCACGGCCCATGCCTGGGTGGCCTCGGCCGAAACGGTCACCGTCCGGCCTGCCGTCGTCGCCGGGATGGCGCCGAAGGCCGAAGCCAGCCGCTGCTGGATCTGGCCAGGGTCGCCGGCTGTCTCCGGCTTGCGAAGCGAGCAATCGAGGCCCGGCGCGGTGTAGCCGGTCAGGGCCGAAGCGAAAGCCCGGGCCATCGGCTCATGTTGGGCGTACGCCCCCGGGTACGCCGAACGCTGGACCTCCTGGGCGGCCTCGGTGATGGGAAGCGACTCATAGCCGGGAATCTTCACGAGCGCATCGTAGAAGGCGTTGGCGGCATGAACCGGGTCCATCACTTCCTGCTCGGTGCCCCAGCCCTGGGAGGGCCGCTGCTGGAACAGGCCGCGGGAATCTGGGCCCGCCTGGTCGCCGTGGCCGATGTTGCGGAGCTTTGATTCCTGCATGGACGTGGCCAAGGCGATGCTTGCCGCGCGTGCGGGCAGCCCGCGGCGAACGGCGATGGCACTGATGAGTGCGGCGTTCGCCGCCTGGTCGGTGGCGAGGTCCTCGCCGCCGGCCCCCGTCGCGGTGCAGCGCTCGGTGACGAGTGTCTCCGAGCGTTGCAGGAATCCAACGGCCGTGTAGATGGCGCCGGCCACCAAGGCCAGGGCCAGCAACAGCACGGCCCCACGGCGCCAGCCCCCTCTGCGTGCCACGTAACTACTCCCTCGGGCCCCGAGGGGCCGGTCTATTCCTGGGCCGGCCGGTTTCTGGCCGGTGCCTAGTTGGCGTGCAGAGCCTCGTTGAGCTCAACGGTCTGCCCCCGGCGGGGGAGTACTTCCACCTCGCCGCTGGTGGAGTTGCGGCGGAAGAGGAGGTTGGGCACGCCGGAGAGCTCGAGCGCCTTGACGATCCGGCTGGTGTCCCCGCCGTCGTCGTCCTTGGGCCCGATCACGCGGACCCGGGTGCCGGCCGTGACGTAGAGGCCGGCCTCGACGACGGAGTCGTCGCCGATGCTGATGCCCACGCCGGAGTTGGCGCCGAGCAGGACCCGTTCGCCCAGCGAGATGGTCTCCTTGCCCCCGCCGGAAAGGGTGCCCATGATGGAGGCCCCACCGCCGACGTCGGAGCCGTCGCCGGCTACAACACCGGCCGAGATGCGGCCTTCGACCATGGAGGCGCCGAGCGTGCCGGCGTTAAAGTTCACGAAGCCCTCGTGCATGACCGTGGTGCCTTCGGCCAGGTGCGCGCCAAGGCGGACCCGGTCGGCGTCGGCGATCCGGACGCCGGAGGGGATGACGTAGTCGACCATCCGCGGGAACTTGTCCACCCCGTACACGGTGACGGCGCCGCGCTGGCGCAGCCGTGCCCGGGTCAGTTCGAAGTCCTCGACGGCGGCGGGGCCGAAGTTGGTCCACACGACGTTGGGGAGCTTGCCGAAGATTCCATCCAGGTTGATGCTGTTCGGCTGCACGAGGCGGTGCGAGAGCAGGTGTAGGCGCAGGTACGCATCAGCGGTGTCGGCCGGGGACTCATCGAGGTGGATCTGGACGAAGACCACCTTCTGCTCGGTACCCCTGTCGGGGTCGCCGCCGTGGGCGGCGATGTCGAGTAGTGACTGGTCCGCGTTGGCGACGTCGCTCAGGCTTTCCGCCGCGGTCCCGAGGGCCGGCGCCGGGAACCAGACATCCAGCACGAGGGCATTGCCGCCGCGTGTGGCGATGGTTGCGACCCCGTAGCCGTAGGCGGAGCGGGCGTCGTCGGGCACAGCGGAAGCAGCGGTTTCAGTCATACCCCCAAGTCTATAGAGGGCCCCGGCGTCCACCGAAACCGGTGACTGTCCGTCGGGGCGAGCGGGCGGGCATATACAGTGGAACGGTGACTGAGCCTACTGCCCCCGCCCGCCTGGACCTGCGCCGCGACGTCGCCCTGTTGACCGCGGACATCATCGATATTTTCAGCGTGTCGGGGGCGGAACGCCGGCTGGCCGACGAGGTGGAGCATGCCATCCGCTCCGTCCCGCAGCTGGAGCTGACCCGCGACGGCGATGCGCTGATCGCCCGCACCAACCTGGGCCGGGCCGAGCGGGTCATCCTCGCCGGCCACCTCGACACCGTCCCGCTGCCGGCCACCGAGGGCTCGCTGGGCACCGTTCCCTCCTTCTGGCCCTCCGGGGCGCCGGGAGAGGGCCTTCTGTACGGCCGGGGCGCCACCGACATGAAGGGCGGCGTCGCGGTACAGCTCGCGCTGGCGGCCGGACTGTTCGACGGCGGCGCGGAACCGGACAAGGACGTCACCTTCGTGTTTTACGACCATGAGGAAGTCGAGGGGGTCAAGAGCGGCCTGGGCCGGCTGGTCCGGAATCACGGATTCCTCCTCGAGGGCGACTTCGCCATCCTGCTCGAACCCACCGACGGGACGGTGGAGGGCGGCTGCAACGGCACCATCCGGTTCGAGGCGAGCACCCGCGGCGAGGCCGCCCACTCGGCCCGGGCCTGGATGGGCAGCAACGCCATCCACGCCGCGGCGCCGATCCTCGCCAGGCTGGCCGTCTACGAACCGCAGACCGTCGCCGTCGACGGCCTGGACTACCGCGAAAGCCTTAACGCCGTGCGGATCAACGGAGGGACCGCGGGCAACGTCATTCCGGACCGCTGCGTGGTGGAGATCAACTACCGCTTCGCGCCGGACAAGACCCTGGACCAGGCCGAGGAGCACGTACGCGAACTGCTGGCCGGCTTCGAGCTGGTCCGCACCGACGGCGCCGCCGGTGCCCGCCCGGGGCTGAACCACCCCGCCGCCGCCTCCTTCGTCGCCGCCGTCGGGGCCAAGCCGAAGCCGAAGTACGGCTGGACCGACGTGGCGCGGTTCAGCGAACTGGGGGTGCCCGCCGTCAACTTCGGCCCGGGAGATGCGCTGCTGGCGCATACGGATGACGAACACGTCGACGCCGCGGCCGTCCGCGAGTGCCTGCGCGTGCTGCGGAGCTGGCTGGGCGTGTAGCACCGCCCAACAACGCAATAAGGTCCGGAACCAGGGTTCCGGACCTTATTGTGCATTGCTAAGTAACTATTTGGCGTCGATGCCCGCCGGGATCTTGGCCATCCCGCCCGCGGCTTTTTTGGAACCCCGGCGTTCGATCCAGATCGCCAGCCGGGACACAGCCAGGTTGATCGCTATGTAGATGGCGGCGGCCACAAAAAAGATCGGAAAGAGGAACTGAGGGCCCAGAAAGTCAGCCATGACCTGCACGGCGCGCAGGAGCTCACCGTACGCCACGATGTATCCCAACGACGTGTCCTTGAGCAGCACCACCAGCTGGGCCACAAGCGAGGGAAGCATCCGCCGGATCGCCTGCGGCAATTCGACGAACAGGCGGGACTGGAAGCTGGTCAGGCCGATGGCCAGGCCTGCTTCGCGCTGGCCCTTGGGCAGCGACTGGACGCCGGCTCGGATGATCTCCGCGAAAATGGCGGCGTTGTAGAGCACGAGCCCTGCAACGACGGCGACGTAGGAACTGGTCCCAAACACCAGCAGCACAAAGAACATCATCAGCACCACAGGCATGCCGCGCAGGAACTCAAGGACAACCCGGATCGGAATGCGGATGGCCGGAACCAGCGAAATCCGCAGCAGGCTGATCATAAGCCCCAACGGGAAGGCAATAACAGCTGCGACGGCCGCCGCTGTCAGGGTGGCCCCGAGTCCGTTGCCAATGAGTTTCCAGACGTCGGGGTTGCCGAAAATCTCCCAGCGCCGCGCTTCGAAGATCCCCTGCGTGGCGAGCGTCACGACGGCGATCGCCAACAGGCCCGCGATCAGGAGTGCACCGATGACCGATGCGATCAAGGAGATGCGGCGGGCCTTGGGCCCGGGGACGTCGTAGAGAACGGAAGTCATCGGGCGATCGCCACCTTTCGTTCGACGCGGGCAGCAAAGATACCGAGCGGGACAGTGATGAGGAGGTAAAAGAAAGCCACGCCGACCAGGACCCAGAGGACCTTGTCACCGTTAGCGTTCGCCAGCTGCTTGCCCTCACCGAACAGTTCGAGGACAAAGAACGCACCGGCCACCGAGGAGTTCTTGACCAGGGCGATCAGGATGTTGATCATCGGCGGAATCACGGTGCGCAAAGCCTGCGGCAAAACGATGTAGGACAGTACTTGGCCGAAGCCCATGCCAATGCTGCGGGCCGCCTCGGCCTGGCCCACCGGAACGCTGTTCACGCCTGACCGGACGGCTTCGGCGATAAAGGCCGAGGTGTAAGCGCTCAGGGCTATGATTGCGGCGACTTCAAACTGCTGGAAAGTCACACCCAGCCGGGGCAGCACAATGGCTGCGAAGAAGAAGGCGATGGTCAGCGGGGTATTGCGGACGATCTCTACATAAAACATGCTGAATCCCCGCAACGCCGTCACCGGGGAAACCCGGGCTGCCGCCAGCAGGGTTCCGACGATCAAGGAAATAATGCCGGAAACGACGGCCAGAAAAAGGGTTCTAAGAAATCCGTCCCAGTAAGCCGGGAGGTTTTCAATAATAACGTCCATAGGGTCCTTCAGCTGCGTTGAGGGGGCCGAGCAGAAGACGGCAGCGGCGGCCGGTGCCGGTCAAGGCACCGGCCGCCGCCAAACCGGCTAGTAGCGGTTGATGGCCGGAAGTTCCGGGACGGTCTTGATGACCTTGCCGGCGGTAGCTTCCCAGGCCTTCTTGTAGGTACCGTCCTTGGCGAACGCTTCGAGCTGGTCGTTGATCCAGCTACGGAAAGCGGTGTCGCCCTTTTTCAGGCCGATGCCGTAAGGCTCCTTGGTGAACGTCTGGTCCGAAGCGAGCTTGAAGGCCTCCGGTTCCTTGTCCACGAAACCGGCGAGGATCACGTTGTCGGTGGTGATGGCTTCAACCTGCTTGTTGCGCAGCGGCTCCAGGCAAGCGGAGTAGGTTGCCGCCGGGACGAGCACAGCTCCATACTTCTCCACGATGGTGCTGGCAGGCGTTGAGCCGGTCACGGAGCAAACTTTTTTGCCCTTGACGTCTTCGGGCTTGGTGATCGTGGTGTTGTCCTTGTTCACCATCAGGGCCTGGCCGGCTTCGTAGTACGGTCCGGCGAAGTCAACCTCGTTTTTACGCTTATCAGTGATCGTGTAGGTAGCGACGATGATGTCGACCTTGCCCTGCTTGATGAATTCCTCGCGGTTGGCGGAGACGGTTTCCACCCACTCGATCTTGTCGGCGGGGATGCCCAGCTTGCCGGCGATGGCCTTGCCGATCTCGACGTCGAAGCCTACGGGCTTGCCGTCCAGGCCTTTCTGGCCGAACAGGGGCTGGTCAAACTTGCTGCCGATGGTGATCTTGCCGGCAGAAGCCAGCTTGGCCATGGTGGTATCGGCGGCGAAGCTCGGCTTTTCGGCAACGGGCGGCGCGCTTGAGCTGCCACCGCTGCCGCCGCCACAGGCGCTCAGGCCGAGGGCCACAGCAGCGGACGCCGCAATCAGAAGGGATTTCCTGCGGGTCATAAATGCCTTCATGGCATTCCTTTCATTGAAGGGCTGTTGGTGGACAGCCCGGGTGCGAATCGAGAGATCGATTAGTGGGTCAGCAGCTTGGACAAGAAGTCCTTGGCGCGGTCGGTCTTGGGGTTGGTGAAGAACTCTTCGGGCGTGGCGTCCTCGATGATTTCGCCGTCGGCCATAAACACCACCCGGTCCGCTGCCTTGCGGGCGAAGCCCATCTCGTGGGTCACCACGATCATGGTCATGCCTTCCTTCGCCAGCTGGATCATCACGTCGAGGACTTCGTTGATCATTTCCGGGTCCAAGGCCGAGGTGGGCTCGTCGAACAGCATGACCTTCGGCCTCATGGCCAGGGCGCGGGCGATCGCCACACGCTGCTGCTGGCCGCCGGAGAGCTGGGCCGGGAGTTTGGGAGCCTGGTGTCCGACGCCGACACGCTCCAACAGCGTCATGGCTTCTTTGTCGGCCTGGGCCTTGGGCTCACCCTTGACCTTGATCGGCCCGAGCGTGATGTTCTCCAGAATCGTTTTGTGCGCAAAAAGATTAAAGGACTGAAACACCATTCCGACGTCGGCCCGGAGCTTGGCGAGGTCCTTGCCCTCGGCCGGCAGTTCGTTGCCGTCAATGCTGATGACCCCGTCATCGATGGTTTCGAGCCGGTTGATGGCTCGGCAAAGCGTTGACTTGCCGGAACCCGAGGGGCCGATGACAACGACCACCTCGCCTTTGCGGACGTTCAGGTTGATGTTCTTGAGGACGTGCAGCTGGCCGTAATGCTTGTTGACGGCATTCAGGGAGACGAGGGCATCGCCGGGCACTTGAGTAGTCATAGGAAGAATCTAGCGAACATTAGCGGAATATGACGCCAATCACTGAGAGTTGATCCACATCGTGACCCAAGAGATATCCGCAGGTCAGCATCATGCCGCGCCGCGATCAGGGCCGAGGCGGAGCGGCTCCGGACCAGAAGATCCACGCTAGCCTATGGGGATGAGTACCGAAGCGCAGCCCACCCCAGAGCAGAACCCCGCGGGGACCGCCGGTCCCGGACGGCGGGATGTCCCGCCCGCCAACGGCATCCGGCATAAGGGTCCACTGGAGCTGCGACGCAAGGCAGCGAAGGTCACGATGTCGGACCGGACACTGCTGGACACCCAGGGCCCCGGACAGTTTGTGCACACAGATCCGTGGCGGGTGCTGCGGATCCAAAGCGAATTCGTGGAAGGTTTCGGTGCGCTCGCCGACCTGGGGCCCGCGGTCAGCGTGTTCGGTTCCGCCCGTACCCAGCCGGGCAGCCGCAACTACGAACTGGCAGTCGACGTCGGGCGCAGCCTGGCCGAAGCAGGTCTGGCGGTCATCACCGGCGGCGGTCCGGGCTCGATGGAAGGGGCCAACAAGGGAGCGGTCCAGGGCAACGGGGTCTCCGTGGGGCTCGGGATTGAGCTGCCGTTCGAGCAGGGCATGAACCAGTGGGTGGACCTGGGCATCAACTTCCGCTACTTCTTCGCGCGGAAGACCATGTTCGTGAAGTACGCCCAGGGATTCATCGTGCTGCCCGGCGGCCTGGGCACCCTCGATGAGCTCTTCGAGGCCATGGTCCTGGTCCAGACCCGGAAGGTGACGTCCTTCCCGATCGTGCTGATCGGCACGGCCTTCTGGAGTCCGCTATTGGAGTGGATCCAGTCCACCCTGGTTGCCGAGGGCATGATGGCGGCGGAGGACCTCGGCCTCGTGCAGGTGGTCGATGATCCGGCTCTCGCCGTGGAGCTCATAGTCGAAGGCGCCGCCCGCCACCGCGACCCGAGCGGGAACGGCACCGCCGGCAATGGCAGTCCGGTGAGCGGCCCCGCCGGTAACAGCCCGCTGGCCTGAGCCGTGCGCCCTGCCGCGTCTGGCACGATGGAGCTGTGAGTTTCTTCCTGGTGTTCGTGGCGATCGTGCTGGCCGCCGTCGCCATCCTCGTGGGTACCGATCTGGCGCCGCGGATCTTCCGCAGCCGCGCCGGCGAACAGCCCTTCGAGGACGGCTTCGACGAGCCGGTCGCTTCGCTGCCCGCCGTGCTGCTCCCCGCTGACGCGGTACCGGCCGACGTCGACCGGATCCGCTTCGCCGTCGGCGTGCGCGGCTACCGGATGGACCAGGTGGACCAGGTCCTCGACGAATTGCGGGATCAGATCGCCCGGAAGGATAGCGAAATCGCCGCCCTCCGGACCGAGATCAGTCAAGCACGGCTCAGTCAACCTCGGCCGGGACGGGAACCCGCCACGGCGCCGGACCCTGCACCGTGAACGGAACAGCGCAGGACGGCCGGACCGCAGCCGTTCGAAGCCGGATTGCGGCCGCCGGTGCCCGTACCGCCCGCTGGCCCTGGTGGCTGCAGCTCGGTGGCCTGTACCTGGCCGCCCGCCTGGTCAGCGCCTGCATCTTCATGGCTGCAGCCCTGCAGCAGGGCGTGAATCCGTGGTTCCCGCCGAAGCCGGACTACTGGAACTTCATCAACATCTGGGACGCGCGCTGGTATGCCGAAGTTCTTGGCAACGGCTATCCCGTCGCGCTGCCAACCGACGACGCCGGCAATGTACAGGAAAATGCGTGGGCTTTCTACCCGCTCTTCCCGCTACTGGGCCGTTCGCTCACTGCCCTGACCGGGATCGCCCCCGCCGCCTCACTGACGGTCATCGCCATGCTCTCCGGGTTGGCGGCGGCACTGGTCATCTACCGGTTGTTCCGGCACCGCGCCTCGCAGCGCACGGCGCTCTGGGGTGCCGTGTTCGTTTCCACGTTTCCGGTCTCGCCGGTCCTGCAGGTACCGTACGCCGAATCGCTGAACCTGCTGCTGCTCGCCTCGGCCCTGCTGCTCGTGGTGCGCCGGCGTTACCTGTGGGCCATGCCGGTGGTGCTCCTGATGTGCCTGTCGCGGCCCACCGGCGTGCCCTTCGCGGCGACGGTCGGCCTGCTGTTCCTGTACCGCGTCTATCCGCACCTGCCGACCCTGTCCCGTGGCGGCCGGCCTCTGACGGCCGCCGCGGGCCCCGCGGGCGCGACGCCTCCCGTCACCGGCATGGCGGCGCCCGCCGTCCCCGGGGCCGGGGAGCACAGCCGTGGCGAGCTGTGGTCGCTGGCCGGGCTGACCGCCGTCAGCGGGCTCGGCGCGCTGCTGTGGCCCGGTATCGCCTGGGCCGTCACCGGCGACCTTCAGGCCTATACCAAGACCGAGACTGTGTGGCGGGGCCACGACCTGGTGCCCTTCAAGCCCTGGTTCGACACCGGCGTCCAGCTCTTCGGACCGGTCCTCGGGCTGGTGGCGCCGTTCGTCTTCGTGGCCGCCTTCGTCGCCCTGCTGAGGTCCCGGCCCGTGGTGGCGCTGGGCGCCGAGCTTAGGCTCTGGTGTGTTTGCTACCTGGTCTACCTGCTGGTCTTCCTGCACCCGCAGACCAGCACCTTCCGGATGCTGCTACCGCTGTTTCCGCTGGCACTCAGCGCAGCCTTCGTTTCCCGCTCCCGGGCCTACCGCGGGACGGTTGTTGTGATGTTTATGTTGCTGCAGCTGGTCTGGGTGGTGTGGCTGTGGGCATGGGCCCAACTGCCCGGCGGCGGCGACTACCCACCGTGATGCCGGACACCTTCGCGGGCCGTCGGCGCGGCATTCCCGCGAGCCGGAGAAAAGTCCAACGATTAGCTACAAGTGCGTAATTACGGGATAATAGGCATTAAGCAACGGAAAACTGAGTGTTGCGTCACGGCGGCGTCCATCACGGTCGCCGGGCGGCATGTTTGACCAAGCGGACACAGCCCGGCCGGGCTGGTAAGTCACTGGACTACTGGAGGGGATATTCCTTATGGCGGCTATGAAACCACGCACCGGCGACGGACCTATGGAAGTGACCAAAGAGGGCCGCAGCCTGATCATGCGTGTTCCGCTCGAAGGCGGCGGGCGGCTTGTGGTTGAACTCAACGCTGCAGAAGCGACAAACCTCAAGGAATGCCTGGTAGGCGTTACCGAATAGCTTTGGCGTCGCATGAAAGAGGGGGCCCGTTGCCATTAGGCGGCGGGCCCCCCTTTCCGTATGTCCGGGGGCTATTTACGGACGGGGCTATTTCTTCACTGCGACCAGCAACCCGTCGCCGGTGGGCAGCATGGCGGAGGCGAGGCGGTCGTCGTCGCGGATGGACTTTCCGATTTGCCGCAGCACCACGGTGGTTGACTCCCGCGCCGCCGGGTTGGAGACCCGGTCCTTGTCCAGGGCGTCGTTGACGATCAGCAGGCCCCCGGACTTCAGCAGCCGGATGGCCTGTTCCACATAGCTCGGGTAGTTAGGCTTGTCCGCGTCGATGAACACCAGGTCGTAGGCGCCGTCGGTCAGTCGCGGCAGGACATCGGCGGCACGCCCGGAGATGGTGCGGGTGCGGTTGGCCGGGCTGCCGGCCTCGTGGAAGGACTCCCGGGCGGCACGCAGGTGCTCGACGTCGACGTCGATCGTCGTCAGGACGGCCTGCGGGCCGAGCCCCCGCAGGATGCACACGCCGGAGACACCGGCGCCGGTGCCGATTTCCACCGCCGTCTGCGCTTTGGAGGCGGCGGCGAGTACTGTGAGGACGGCGCCGACGCCGGGCCCGATGGGGGTGACGCCAAGTTCGAAAGATCGTTCGCGCGCGTGCAACAAGACCTCATCCTCGGCAGGCAGATCTTCTGCGTAGGACCAGCTCGTGGACTTGTCGGCGCTCATGGGTATCGCTTTCCGGGCAGGAGGGGAGTGTCTCATACAGCGTACTGTGTTCATTGCGTTCTTCCGGTGCTGCCTTGTGGTTCCGGGTCCGGGCGCGCTCCGTTCCGCCGTCGGCGGAAGAAGCGCCGGCGTCAGGAAATTCCCAGTTATTTTTGAAATGATGGTGATCCGCTCATCCGCGTGGTGATCGGCGTCGAATCAAGGGTGCAGGCGCTTGCAGCAGCAAGCCCGTCCGGGCGTAAGGATCATCCGCGAGGGGAGTGGACAATGTCGGTTGTGGCAGCTGTCCCTGTAAATAACGAGTCCCAGCCCACGGCCGAGGCCGAGTGGGTCAGGCCGACGTGGGAAGAGGTAGTGACCAACCACTCCGCCAAGGTGTACCGACTGGCGTACCGGCTCACCGGCAACAAGTTCGACGCCGAAGACCTCACCCAGGAAGTCTTTGTACGGGTTTTCCGCTCACTGGAAAACTTCAAACCCGGGACCCTGGACGGCTGGTTGCACCGCATCACCACCAACCTCTTCCTCGACCAGGCCCGGCGCAAGAGCCGGATCCGCTTCGATGCCCTGGCCGAGGACGCCGAGTCTCGGATCCCCGGACGAGAGCCGGGACCCGAACAGAGTTTTGAGTTCAACAATCTTGATCTCGACGTGCAAGCTGCCCTCGAAGAGCTGCCACCGGACTTTCGCGCGGCCGTGGTGCTGTGCGACCTCGAAGGCCTCTCCTACGACGAGGTCGCCGCGGCGCTGGACGTCAAACTCGGCACCGTCAGGTCACGGATCCACCGCGGCCGGACAATGCTGCGCGAGAAGCTCGCCCACCGTGACCCTAGGCCGAAGGCCGCCGCCAAGCAGTCCTTGAAGCCGCGGCTCAAGATGCCGCGCATCGCCGGCCTCCTCTAAACAGGCAATGGGGCAACCGAAACACTTCCTCGGTGGACTTTCGTGCAGGTACCTCGCCCGGAAACCCGGGAGCATCCGGCTCGGCTCGGTGCCGCTGAACGGCAGGGCCCAGGCACGGCGCCTGCAACACCTTGAACGGTGCGCAGCGTGCCGCGTCCGTTCAGAGCGGGAAAAGGCATACCTGCAGCGGCTGCGCGGCGCTGCTGTGCCGGCAGCCAGCGGAGATCTCACCGCCCGCCTGCTGGCCCGCACGGAGGAACTGGCCGCCGGGCCGGGGTGCGAACTCCCCGGCACCGCATCCGAGCGGCAGGCGGCTCCGGATCCGCAGACCGCGCCGCGCCAGACCTTCCAGCGCCGTAGCCTGCCGGCACGCAAACGCCCAGCGGGGTCTGCGCCCCTGCGGGTTGTTGTCCGGATTGCCGGCGGTGTCGCCGCGACAGCGGTCCTGATGGGCGGCGCCGCGTACGTCGTGGGCGGCGCCGCCGCGCCGTCGGCCGACGGCGCCTTCAGCTCGGCCTTCGCCGGGCCGTTGACCGTCCCGGCACTGTCTTCTGAAAACCTCGCCGGGGCTGCTTGGTCGCTCAGCGGCGAACCCGACGTCGCGCCCGCAGGTTCGCTGAGCTCCGGGCAGCTTACGGCGTTACGCGCCCGGGGCTGGGCGTGCCCGGAACTGCGGGAACTCGGTTACCACCTGGTCTGGGCCCGCGGCGGGGTCGCCTTCGGCACGGAGGTGCTGGCACTCAGCCTCACCGACGGCAGACACTTTGCCACCGTCCTGGAGCAGCATGCAACAGCACGCCCAGGGGGCGGCGGGGAAACCGGGGCAGGCCAGCCGGACCCCGCCACGCCGGTCAACGTCCTCACCGGGCATCAGGCCAGCGCGGACGGATTCGTAAACGCCAGGCCGGGCCCCGCCAGGCCGGGCCCCGCCAGGCCGGCTGCCGCCGGGCCGGGCGCCGCCGGGCCCGGGGCTGCAGGACCGGACGGCGCTGCGCAGCCGCAGGGCCCCGCCGCGGCGGCCGGCGTGCTCTGGGTCAACACGCAGACCCCGTTCCGGGCCATTTACCGCACGCCGGAGGCCACCTTCACCTACATCTCGGAGCTTCCGGAAGAGCAGGCTGACGACGGTGTCGGTGCGTTGGTGCACGCAGGCTCCGGCCCGCCCGCTGCATCACGGAACGACGAGGAGATAGCGGCCCGGCTGGAGCGGGGACTGGGACGGATCGCGCAGTTGCTGGCCCGGTGAGGGGACACAACGGCCCGCCGCATGGCGGGCTCCGCCGGCCGGGTTACGGCCGGGGCTTCGCCGAATCGTCGCACGCCGGATTGAGAGGGTAATCTTCCTAGAGTGTTTGGAATCAACGGACCGGAGTTCATTCTTCTGCTGATCATCGGCCTATTGGTGATCGGTCCCAGCAGGTTGCCCGAATACACCCAGAAGCTGGCGAACATCGTCAAGGAAGTCCGCCGAATGGCCTCCGGGGCGCGGGAGCAGATCAAGGAAGAAGTCGGCATCGACATCGACGATGTGGACTGGAAGAAATACGATCCCCGGCAGTACGACCCGCGCCGGATCATCAAGGAAGCCCTCCTTGAGGATGACAGCAAGCCCGTGAGCGCCGGAGCCCCGGCCGCCGTCGCCAACGCCAATGAGCGTCCCCCGGCCCGCGTCGTCGAGCGGCTTCCGGCGGGCGAAGCAGCGCCGTTCGACTCTGAAGCCACCTAGGGGCAGCCCGGCCGGTCCGGTTCTGCGTCAGCGGGGCTGAAGGCCCAGCGACATGCCCTTTAGCCCGCGCGGGCTGGTCGCCAGCGTCCCGGCAATCTCCGCCAAGACGACTGCTGCCGGTGTTTCCGGGCGGCCGAGCACCAGCGGGACGCCGGTATCCCCGCCTTCGCGCAACAGCATGTCAAGCGGAATCTGGCCAAGCAGCGGCACCGTTGAGCCCACCGTCGCAGAGAGCCGCTCGGCGAGCACGGCGCCCCCGCCGCTGCCGAAGAGTTCCATCCGCCCGCCGTCGGGCATTTCCAGGTAGGACATGTTCTCCACCACGCCGGCGACGGTCTGGCCGGTCTGGACCGCGATCGCGCCGGCCCGCTCGGCGACGTCCGCGGCGGCGGCCTGCGGGGTGGTGACCACCAGGAGCCGGGCGTTGGGCAGCAGCTGGGCCACCGAGATGGCGATGTCGCCGGTCCCCGGGGGCAGGTCCAGGAACAGCACGTCCAGGTCGCCAAAGTAGACATCCGTGAGGAACTGCTCGAGGGCGCGGTGCAGCATCGGTCCGCGCCAGGCCACCGGCTGGTTGCCCGTGACGAACATGCCGATCGAGATGACCTTGACGCCGTAGGCCACCGGCGGCAGGATCATGTCGTCCACCCGGGTGGGCGCTTGGCTGATGCCCATCAGCGCGGGGACGGAGAACCCGTACACGTCCGCGTCGACGATGCCCACCCGCAGCCCCTGCGCCGCCAGGGCGCAGGCGAGGTTCACGGTGATCGAAGATTTCCCCACGCCGCCCTTGCCGCTCGCCACGGCGTACACCTTGGTCAGTGAGCCGGGAGCATTAAACGGGATGCCGCGGCGGCCGCCCGGTCCGCGCAGCTGCTCCTTGAGGGCCTCGCGCTGTTCCTGGTTCATCACCCTCAGTTCGACGTCGACGCCGGTGACGCCCGGCACCGCGGCCAGCGCCGCCTGGCAGTCGGCCGTGATGGTGCCGCGCAGCGGGCAGCCGGCGATGGTCAGCAGCACGGTGATCCGCGCCCGGCCGTCGACGGAAACGTCCACCGCTTCCACCATGCCAAGCTCGGTGATGGGCTGTCGCAGCTCCGGGTCGATCACGGTGGCCAGTGCCGCGTGAACGGCCCGTTCCAGGGGGGACGCCCCGGATGGTCCCTGCGGGGTGATCATTGCTCGCCTTGTTCGGCTGTCGGGGAGGTGCGTGGTGCGGACGGCGGCGTCTGTTCCGGGCTGGTCTCGGGCCGGACGGCGGGCCGGGCATCGAGCCGGCCTTCGGCTCCGGCTTCGCTCCGGACGCGCGGAATCTGCTGGGTGCGGGGGCTGCGCTGCTTGTCCCGGCGTTCCTTGAGCTTGTCTTTGACCTTGTCGCGCGGGGTCTCCAAGGGGCCGGTGGGGGAGCCGTGGCCGCGTAGTTCCTCCTGTGCCTCCAGCATGTCTTCGAGCAGGCTGCGCAGCTCGGCGCGGACATAGTCGCGGGTGGCGACCTCGCGCAGCGCGATGCGCAGCGAGGCCAGTTCCCGGGTCAGATACTCGGTGTCGGACAGGTTCCGTTCGGCGCGCTGCCGGTCCTGCTGGAGGGTGACCCGGTCCCGGTCGTCCTGCCGGTTCTGCGCGAGCAGCAGGAGCGGGGCGGCGTAGGACGCCTGCAGGGACAGCATCAGGGTGAGCAGGGTGAAGCCGAGGTCCCTGGAGTCGAACTGCCAGGCAACCGGCGCCCAGGTGTTCCAGACGAGCCAGAAGACGCAGAACACCGACATGTAGACGAGGAACTGCGGGGTGCCCATGAACCGGGCAAAGCCTTCGGTGGTTTGACCGAAAGCATCGGGATTCGGGGAAAACTTCGGCAGGATCCGCTGTCGGCCGCTCAGCGGAGTGTCGAGACTGCCGCCTGTCCGTGGTCCGGGGCCGGCCGTGGAGTTCCGTGGCGTGTTGAGATCAGCCAATGCGGCCTCCTAGCTTCCTTATCGGGGCGTCGTCCTCGTGAGCGCGCCAGTCATCGGGTAACAGATGATCAAGCACGTCATCAACAGTCACCGCCCCGACGAGCCGGCCGTCCTCGTTGACCACGGGGAGCGAGTTCAGGTTGTAGGTGGCCAGGGCGCGGGCTACCTCACTGATGTGGGCCTGGTCCGAAACCGGTTCCAGGTTCTTGTCCACCAGGTTCCCCAGCGGCTCCGGCGGAGGGTAGCGCAGCAGCTGCTGGATGTGCACGACCCCGAGGAAACGCCCCGTCGGCGTCTCGAGCGGCGGGCGGGCGATGAAGATCGAAGAGGCCAGCGCGGGCGAGAGCTCCTCGCGCCGGACGTGGGCGAGGGCCTCGGCGACGGTCGCTTCCGGGGGGAGGATGACCGGGACCGGGGTCATCAGGCCGCCGGCGGTGTCCTCGTCATATTCGAGCAGCCGGCGCACGTCCTCGGCGCCCTCCGGTTCCATCAGCTGCAAAAGTTCCTCGGCCTGGGCGCTGGGGAGCTCGGCGAGCAGGTCGGCGGCGTCGTCGGGGTCCATCTCCTCCAGCACGTCGGCGGCGCGCTCGACGTCCAGTGCGGAGAGAATCTCCACCTGGTCGCCCTCCCGCATTTCCTGCAGCACGTCGGCAAGCCGTTCGTCCTGGAGTTCACTGGCGACCTCGAAGCGGCGCTTGTCGCTCATCTCCTGGAGGGCCTCGGCAAAGTCGGCCGGCTTCAGGTCCTCATGCGTGGCGACGAACTGGGTGGCGGCCTGGGGCTCGGTCTTGGCGCCCTGCTGGGCATCGGCCCAGTCGATGATCAGGGTCTCGTTGCGGCGCAGCCGGCTCAGCGGGGAGAGCGAGTGGCCGCGCCGGACGAAGAGCTTGCTGACGATCCAGTCGCCCGAGCGGTGCCGGTCCATGGCAATATCCTCGATGGTGGCGTCCCCGCTGCCGTCGGCGAGCGTCACCCTGCGGTCGAACATCTCGGCGACCACGAGGGTCTCCGCGCCGCGCTGTTCGAACCGGCGAAGGTTCACCAGCCCGGTACAGATGACCTGGGTCTGGTCGATCGAGGTGATACGGGTCATCGGCACGAAAACACGCTTCTTGCCGGGGACCTCGACCACGATGCCGACCACGTGCGGGGCTCCCCGGTTGCCGCGGGAGAGCACCACGACGTCGCGCAATCGGCCCAGCCGGTCGCCCAGCGGGTCGAAGACGTCCAGTCCGAGGAGGCGCGCGACAAATACGCGCGAAAGTGTTGTGCTCACTCCTACAGGCTACCGAGTCTGCTCTCTTTTAGCTGAATTTGCAGGCGCCGCCCAGCCCGATGGGCGAGAATGGGCGTATGTCAAACATTTTTGGTGGTCCAAAGGCCGGCGCCCCCGGCGGGGCGGACGAGTCACGCGCTGTCCCCAAGGGTGACACCGTCGGTTCCTACAACTCCTACCTGGACGCCCAGAAGGCGGTGGACTACCTGGCGGACCAGCAGTTCCCGGTGCAATTGGTCTCGATCGTGGGAAATGACCTGAAGATGGTGGAACGCGTCACCGGCCGGCTCACCTACCCCCGCGTGGCGCTCTCCGGAGCGCTGAGCGGGATGTGGTTCGGGCTCTTCGTCGGCGTCATGCTGTCCTTTTTCTCCACCACGCCGGGGTACTTTTCGATCGTCACCTCCGTCCTGATGGGTGCGGCGTTCTTCATGCTTTTCGGCATCGTTACGTATGCCATGCAGCGCGGCAAGCGCGACTTCACGTCGACCAACCAGGTGGTGGCGACCAACTATGACGTCGTGGTGGCTTTCGAAGCCGCGCATGAGGCCCGCCGCCTGCTACACCAGTTGCCGATGACCCGGAACGACGCCGCCGCGCCGGGCTTCCAGCACTATGACCAGCAGAACCAGCAGAACCAGCAGAATCAGCCGAACCAGCAGAACCAGCCGTTCCAGCCGGGTCCGCAGCAGCCGGGGCAGGGTGTGGCGCCGGAGCGACCCGGGCAGGGTACGGCGCCGCAGCGCCCCGCCGGCTGGAACGACCCCTATGGTCAGCGGACCCCCGAGACCGGCCAGCAGCAGCAGCAGGCCGCCGGCGGCTACGCGGCGCCGGAACCCGAGCCGGCCCGCCCCTCTGGCGTCAGCTACCCGGACCTGCCCGACGGACGCCCGCAGTACGGCGTCCGGGTCAACGAGCCTGCGCCGGCCCCGGCCCCGCAGGGAGGAAGTCAGCAGGGAGGAAGCCAGCAGGGCGAAGCCCGGCAGCCCGAAACCAGCCAGGACGCCTCCCGCGCCGAGGGCGAGCAGCGCTAGCAGCACCCAGGCATGACTAAGGGAGGGCCACCGATGGTGACCCGCCCTTAGTCTTGCCCTTACGTAGCCCCGCGGGACCGCCAGGCTACAGCCCGCCGGGCTACGGCAGCTGGGCCTCGACTTCCTGGTAGATGCCCGCCATCCAGGACTCGACGTCGTCGGCCTTGCGGGGCAGTGCAGCGCTGAGGTTGACCGGGCCGTCCGCGGTCATCAGGATGTCGTCCTCGATCCGGACGCCGATACCGCGGTATTCGGCCGGGATGGCGAGATCGTCCGCCTTGAAGTACAGTCCGGGTTCGATAGTGAAGATCATGCCCGGGGTGAGGACTCCGTCCAGGTACAGCTCCCGCTTGGCCTGGGCGCAGTCGTGCACATCAAGGCCCAGGTGGTGGCTGGTGCCATGCGGCATCCAGCGCCGGTGCTGCTGGCCTTCTGCGCTGATGGCCTCATCGACGGAGACCGGCAGCAGGCCCCATTCGGCGAGCCGCTCGGCCAGCACGGTCGTCGCCGCGGTGTGGATGTCACGGAACTTGATTCCGGGCTGGGCGGCGGCAAAACCGGCGTCGGCGGCGTCGAGCACTGCCTCGTAAACCTTGCGCTGGATCTCAGAGAAGGTGCCGTTGGCCGGCAGAGTGCGGGTGACGTCGGCGGTGTAGAGCGAATCGGCCTCGACGCCGGCGTCCAACAGCAGCAGTTCGCCGGCGTTGACCTTGCCGGTGTTGCGGGTCCAGTGCAGCACGGTGGCGTTGTTGCCGCCGGCGGCGATGGTGTCGTAGCCGAGTTCGTTGCCTTCCTCGCGGGCACGGGCGAAGAACGCGCCCTCGACCACGCGCTCGCCGCGGGGGTGCGTAAGGGCCCGCGGGAGGGCCTTGACCACCTCGGTGAAGCCCTGCACCGTGGCGGCCACGGCCGTCTTCATCTGCTCGACTTCCCACTCGTCCTTGATCAGGCGCAGCTCGGAAAGGGCCTCGCTGAGCTTTTCATCGAGCGCGTCCAGGACGCCCAGGTCCAGGTTCTCCGGGTCCTTGGCGGTGTTGTAGCGGGCGGTGTCGACGAGTGCGTCGATGTTCTCGTCGACCTTGCGCACCAGGCGGATGGAGATGCCGCCGATCTCCGGGGCGCCCACGTTCTTGGTGATGGCCAGCTCAAGCTCTGCCAGGTCCGCTGTCTCCAGTCCGAGCTGGGCCTTGAATTCGGCGAGGGTGGGCCGGGCGCCGATCCAGAATTCGCCCGAGCGCGAGTCAGCATAAAACTGCTCGGTGTCCCGGCCGGCCAGCGGGCGGAAGTACAGGGTGGCGCGGTGGTGGCCGCCGTCGTCGCCGTTGCCCTCATCCGAGGGCTCCAGGATCAGCACGGCGTCGGGCTCATGGTCCAGGCCCAGGCCAGTCAGGTGCGCGAAGCCCGAATGGGGACGGAACCGGTAGTCACAGTCGTTCGAGCGGACCTTCGGCGGGCCGGCGGGTATTACTAGGCGTTCACCTTTGAACAGCTCGGAGATGGCCCGGCGGCGGCCGGCGGCGTGGCCGGCGACAGCGTCTAGTTCGGGAAGCTGCTGTCGGGACGGGGCCCAGTTGCTGGCCATGAACGCCTTAAAGGCGTCGGAGCTGGGCCGCTGCGAGCGGTTGTTGACGCGCTCCTCAAGGGGCTGGGAAGCGGAGGCTTGGGTGTTATCTGCATCGTTCACGCATCCATCGTCTCACCAGCAGCGCGGCTTAGGCCACCAAGCCGCCCCGCGCTGATCTACTACGCTGGGCAGGTGAGGATTGACCTGCATGCCCACTCGAATGTTTCCGACGGCACCCAACGGCCCGCGGACGTGATCGCGTCAGCGGCGGAAGCCGCGCTCGACGTCGTCGCCCTGACCGACCACGACTCCACTGACGGCTGGGCGGAGGCCGCCGCCGCGGCCCGGGAGCTGGGCGTGGCACTGGTCCCAGGCATGGAGATTTCCTGCCGGACAAGTGAGGGCATCAGCGTCCATCTGCTCAGCTACCTGCACGATCCGGACCACCCTGGGCTGCTGGAGGAAATCACCAAGGCCAAGGACGCGCGCTTCATACGGGCCGAGCGGATGGTCAGCCTGCTCGCCGAGGATTACCCGCTGAGCTGGGATGACGTCATCCACCATGTGGCCCCCGGCGCCACCCTGGGCCGGCCGCACATCGCCGACGCCCTCGTGGCCGCGGGCGTCGTCGCGGACCGCAGCGAAGCTTTTGACACGATTCTGACCTCGCGGTCGCGGTACTGGGTGCAGCACTACGCGCCGGACCCGGCCTACGCCGTCGCACTGGTCCGCGACGCCGGCGGCGTGCCGGTGTTCGCACACCCGGTGGCGTCCTCCCGCGGGCGGATTGTGGGGGATAAGACCTACCGCGAAATGATCGACGCCGGGCTGGCCGGGCTGGAGATCGACCACCGGGACAACCCGGAGGAGGGCCGGGCCTTCCTGCGCCGCCTCGCCCAACGGCACGGGCTGCTGGTAACCGGGTCCTCCGACTATCACGGGACCGGGAAGCCGAACCTGCTGGGGGAGAACCTGACCGCGCCGGAGGTGTTGGCCCGGATCGAGGAACAGGGCACCGGATCGTCGGTGGTGCGCTGACGGGGTGGATCGACCTGCAGCTCCTCGCCGCCGGGGACGCCGCTGATGGCCGGCCCGGGCGCGCCCGTGGCAGTCATGGTGTCCGTCCAGCGCTCCAGCAGCATGGCGCAGTCTCTCCAGGATTGCCGGCCGGGTCCGCGGGCACGACGGCGAAGTGCGCGTGCGCGCCGAGCCGCTTGGCCATCACGTCGATGGCGGCCGGGTTCTGGTCCACGCAGACGAACTTCCGTCCGAGCTTCGCGGCCACGGCGCCGAGCGTGCCGGAGCCGGCGAAGAAGTCCAGGCACCAGTCGCCGGGGCGGCTGGAGGCGGCCACCACCCGGCGGATCAGCCCCTCGGGTTTCTGCGTCGGGTAGCCGGTCTTCTCTTTGCCCGTGGGCGAGACGATGGTGTGCCACCAGACGTCGGTAGGCAGCTTGCCGCGTTCGCGCTTCGCCGGTGTGACCAGGCCGGGTGCCATATACGGCTCCCGGTCCACCTCGGCGCTGTCGAAATGGTATTTCGCCGGGTTTTTCACGTACACGAGGATGTTGTCATGCTTGGTGGGCCACCGGTACTTGGCGCGGGCGCCGTAGTCGTAGGCCCAGATGATCTCGTTGAGGAAGCACTCGCGGCCGAAGATTGCATCCAGCATGACCTTGGCGTAGTGCACTTCGCGGTAGTCGAGATGCAGGTACAGGGTGCCGTCGTCGGCCAGCAGCCGCCACGCCTCGACAAGACGAGGCTCCAGGAAGGACCAGTAGTCGCTGAACGCGTCGTCGTAGCTGTGTAGCGCGCCCTTGATGGTGTCGTAGGAGCGGCCTTTGAAGCCCACCCGGTCGCCGGCGCCCCCGGCGTTTACCACCATCTTGGTTTCCTGGCGCTTCTGGACCCGGCCGGTGTTGAACGGCGGATCCACATAAATGAGTGTGAAGGCGCCGTCCGGCAGCGTCCGGAGATATTCCGCGTTGTCCGCGTGAACCACCAGATTGCTGCCGTCCGGCGCCCAGACGGTATCAGTCATGAAGGGTTCAGGCCTCGGCGCTGCGTGCCGGGGAGCTGCCCTGGGCGTCGCCGGCCACTACTTCGCCGTTGTGGCGGCGAGTGCGGGTGCGGCGGCGCGCCCGGGTGGCCCGGTCGACCTCGGTCGGAGCGCTGGCCCGTGCTGCCGGGGCGGTTTCCTCAGCCGGTCCGGCTGCGGTTTCCTTCTCGGGGGAACGACGACGTCGCTCGCCCGAACGCCCGCTGTCGCGTCCCGCTTCGCGGGAGCCGTCACGTCCGCCGTCGCGGGAGCCGGCGCGTCCGCCGTCACGTCCCGCTTCGCGGGAGCCGGAGCGGCTGCCGTCGCGTCCGCCGGTCTTGGCGCTGTCCCGGCCGCTGTCCCGACCTCCGTCCCGTCCGCCGGAGCGGGGGTTCTTCTTGCCGGTTTCGCCCAGGTCCTCGAGGACTTCTGCGTCGACGCCGGCGAGCACCCGCTTGTCGCGGGGCAGCCGGCCCTTGGTTCCTGCCGGGATGTCCAGCTCCTCGAAGAGGTGCGGGGAGGATGAGTAGGTCTCGACAGGCTCGGGGTAGCTCAGGCCCAGGGCCTTGTTGATCAGGCCCCAGCGCGGCATGTCGTCCCAGTCAACGAAAGTCACGGCCGTGCCCTTGTTGCCTGCGCGGCCGGTGCGGCCGACCCGGTGCAGGTAGATTTTCTCGTCTTCGACGCACTGGTAGTTGATGACGTGCGTGACGTCGTCGACGTCGATGCCGCGGGCGGCGACGTCGGTGGCTACGAGGACGTCCACCTTATTGTTGCGGAAGGCGCGCAGCGCCTGCTCGCGGGCGCCCTGGCCGAGGTCGCCGTGGATGGCGGCCGCGGCGAAACCGCGATCAACCAGTTCCTCGGCGACCTTCGCCGCGGTGCGTTTGGTCTTCGTGAAGATGATGGTACGGCCGCGTCCGCGGGCCTGCAGGATACGCGCCACCACCTCGACCTTGTCCATGCTGTGGGCACGGTAAATGAGCTGGCGGATGTCACGCTTCGTCAGGCCCTCATCGTCGGGGTCGGCAGCGCGGATGTGGGTTGGCTGGCTCATGTAGCGGCGCGCCATCGCGATGACCGGGCCGGGCATGGTGGCGGAGAACAGCAGGGTCTGGCGGACGGCGGGGGTGCCGGCGATGAGGGTCTCGACGTCCGGGAGGAAGCCGAGGTCCAGCATCTCGTCGGCCTCGTCGAGGATGACCATCTTGACGTTTTTGAGGACCAGGTGCTTCTGCTTGTACAGGTCGATCAGGCGGCCCGGGGTGCCGACCACGACCTCGACGCCCTGCTGCAGCGACTCAATCTGCGGTTCGTAGGCGCGGCCGCCGTAGATCGTGGCGATGCGGGCGTTGCGCTTGCGGGCCGCGTTCTGCAGGTCGCCGGCGACTTGGACCGCGAGCTCGCGGGTCGGGACGATCACGAGGGCCTGGGGTGCGCCGGGGGCCGGCAGCGCGGCATAGCCGGCGTCGTCGCGTCCGACGACCCGCTGCAGGGCCGGGATGCCGAATCCGAGGGTCTTACCGGTGCCGGTCTTGGCCTGACCGATGATGTCGTGGCCGTTCAGCGCGACGGGCAGGGTCATTGCCTGGATCGGGAACGGGTGGGTGATGCCGGCGTCGGCAAGGGATTCAACAATGTCGGCGCGGACGTTATAGTCCGCGAAGGACTTTTCCGCGATTTCGTGCGGAGCCTCGTCGGAGATGATGGTCTCTTCCGGAACGATCGATTCCATACCGGATTCGTCGGTCAGAAGCTGGTGCGTGTGCAATTCACTCACAGGGAGTTTCCTTCTTCATTTGGGCTGCGCTGCTTGCTCGACGGGCCGGCCGCGGGGCCGTTCCGGAGCACGCTCAGGCGCGCGAGCAGGTCCAGTGGAAGCCGATCGCGGGCTATCTGAATGCTGGCACTGGGACCAGCGGGTCTGTCTCAAGATCGCGTAGGGGCGGGCTTGTTGAATTCGAAAAACTTGGAAATCAACGACCGGGCATCCATTACTACCCTTCCAGTCTAGCTGTTCGCCGTTCGGAACCTCGACCGGGGCCCGCAGTGCGGCGCGGCAACGTCGCCGCAGCCTCTAACTGCCGGGCCGGCCGGCCGAACGAACCCCGCCGGCAACAGGCCCGCAACTGATACGGAAAATCAGCCGACGAGCTCCAGCCGGACTTCGCGCAAGGCGATGTCCGAGGAGACGACCCGAACCCGGACCTGGGTGCCCGACTCCAGCTCGCCGGGGCAGCGCGCCGTCACCGCGGGCTCGGCGATCTGCACGATCCCCGACGGGCCGGTGCCGTTGGCTTTCCCGGTGCCGTTGGCCTTCATATTCCCGTTCCCGTTGCCGTTCTTTGCCGGTTTCGAGCCGGAGATGACGACGGCGTCAAACTCCTGCCCGATGCGGTTGCTCAGCAGGGCGGCCTCCACGGTGTCCAGGGCGAGCCGCTCCAATTTGGCGGCCAGCTGGTCCGAGGCGGCCATGATGGCAGGCAAGGAGGGGAGGGCTTCGCGGGCCCAGCCCGGAACCTCCGCGCCGTTGGAGAGGGCCTCGCAGATCACCAGGACGAAGCGGTCGATGAGGCGCCGCAGCGGGGCGGTGGAGTGGGCATAGGCCGCGCCGATGGCCGACTGGACGGCGTCCTCGGGGACGGCGCCGTCGAACGGGGTATAGCCGGCGCCGCGGAAGAGCATGCCCGCGGAGTGCAGGATCGCCAGTTGGCGGGGGTCGGTGGGGTCCAGGGTGCGCAGGTACTCCCCATAGCTGACCTGGCCGTCCCAGGCCTTTCCGAGCGCGCCGGTCTGGCGGCGGAAGTGGCGCAGCGAGCTCTCGTCCGGAGCGGGCATGGTGCGCAGGATGCCGACCTTTCCCCGGAGCATGAGCTCGGCTGCGGCCATCCCGGTCATCAGCGAAATCTGGGCGTTCCAGTCCTCTACCGGCAGTGGCGGGGCGGCGACGATCCGGTAGCCGCCGTCGGGGAGCTGCTCGATTTCCTGCTCCGGCATGTTCAGGCTGGCCCCGCCGCGCAACCGTTCCAGTTCCACCCGTTTGCCGCCGACTTCCTTGAGCAGCTGCAGCACCGGGTCCGCGGTGCCGCCGTCGAGTTCGGCCTGCACGCCGTGGTAGCTGAGCTTGGCCCGGCTGCGGACCTGGGCCCGGCGGAGCAGAACGGAGGACACCTCGGCAGCGCCGCCGAGCTCGAACTCCCAGACAAAGGCCGCGCAGAGCTGGCCCGCCAGCAGGCTGCCGGCCGCCTCGCTGATGACCTCGGGATGCAGCGGGATGCGGCCGTCGGGGGTGTAGAAGGTCTGGCCGCGGCGGCGGGTCTCGGCGTCGAGCGGGCTGCCGGGTGCCACGAAGGACGGCACGTCCGCGATCGCATAAAAGACCTTGTACCCGTCGCCGGCGCGGTCAATGTAGAGGGCCTGGTCCAGGTCCGTCGAGGACGCCGGATCAATCGTCACGAACTCCAGATGGGTCAGGTCCAGTTCCGGCAACCGGTGGCCGGCCACGGCGGCTTCGGCATCCCGGAGTACGTCCTCAGGAAAGGGCCCCGGCAATTCCAGCGTGGTCCGTAGTGCGTTGAGTGCCTGGGCAAGCTGGTTCGGCTGCTGAAGCACTGTTGGAGTCAGGCGATGATGAGACACGAAAATCAGGTTAGCCCGAATTCCGCCATTAATCGTGAAACCAGGCTCGCCGGCTAGTCTCCGGCGCCCGCGGTGGCGTGTGCGTCGAGCGACGCCCCGGCGTCGAGGGCGGCGAGCAGGGCCCGAGCCGCCGCGGCCGGATCGTCGGCCTCGGTAATCGCCCGGACCACCACGACGCGCCGGGCGCCGGCGTCGACGACCTGCTCCACGTTGCCCAGGTCGATGCCGCCGATCGCGAACCACGGCACCGCCCCGGAATCCCCTCCGGCGGCCCCGGCCCCGTGGCGATCGCTCGCGCCTGCGGCGTAGCGCACCAGATCCAGCCCCACAGCGGCGCGGCCCGGTTTCGTGGGGGTGGCCCAGACCGGCCCCACGCAGAAGTAGTCCAGCCCGCTTCGATCGTTGGCGGCGGCGAGGGCCGCATCGACCTGATCCGGGGTGTGCGTGGACATGCCGATAACGGTGCTCGCGCCAAGGAAATCCCGGGCCGCGGCCAGCGGGATGTCCTTTTGCCCGATGTGGAAGACGGGGGCGCCCGCCAGCGAGGCGAGGTCGGCGCGGTCGTTGACCGACCAGAGCCGGCGGTGCCGCAGCGCCACGGAGTGCAGGACTTCAAGCAGTTCAAGTTCCTCGGCTGCCTCCAGCGACTTGTCCCGCAGTTGAATGATGTCCACGCCCCCGGCAAAGGCGGCGTCAACGAAGTCTTCGAAGTCGCCGCGCTCCTTCCTAGCATCGGTGCACAGGTACAGGCGGGCGGTGGTGCGGACTTCCTGGCTCATGACCCCAGCCTAGTTCCTCTAAACTGGTCTCATACCGCGGGAGCCCGCAGAGCCGTCACACGACGGAAGGGCTGAGAGGGCGTCAGAGCCGACCGCTTGACCTGATCCGGTTAGTACCGGCGTAGGGAAGGAAGCCATGGTCTCACCAGCTGTCACATCCGCCGCACCACCGGGGCCTTACGACGTTGCCGTGATCGGCGGCGGGGTAATCGGGCACGGCATCGCGTGGGAAGCGTGCCGGTCGGGCCGCTCCGTCGCACTGGTCGATGACGCCCCCGGCACCGGCGCCAGCTGGGCAGCCGCCGGCATGCTGGCGCCTGTGAGCGAACTCCATTACCAGGAAGAAGAGCTGCTGGCCCTCATGCTGGAAGCTTCAAGGCTCTGGCCCGGCTTCGCCGCCGGACTGGGCGGCGGCAGTGCTGACGCGGACGGCCAAGCAGACGCGGGCGGTACCGGGTACCGCACGACGCCGACTCTCGCCGTCGGCGCAGACGCGGCCGACCGCCGGGCGCTCGCCGACCTGCGGATTGTGCAACAGGCCTGCGGCCTGGCCGTGGAACCACTGACAGTGCGCGAGGCGCGCAGGCGCGAACCCCTGCTCAGCCCGGGCATCTCCTGCGCTTTCGACATCCCGGCCGACCACCAGGTGGACCCGCGCCGGCTGCTGGCCCGGATCGGCGAGCTCCTGGCCCGCGACGGCCGCTACACGGCCGTGCCCCGACGCGCCGCCGGACTCCGTTGGCAGGGCGGCCGCGTCTCCGGGGTCAGCCTCGAGGGCGGCGGGGAGATCCGCGCCCGCGAGACGATCGTGGCCAACGGCCTCGGGGCGGCCGGACTGCAGGGATTGCCCGGCGGACTGACCCTGCCACTGCGGCCGGTTTACGGCGATATTCTCCGGCTCCGCGTGCCGCAGCCGCTCCGGCCGCTGCTGCGCTGCACCGTGCGGGGCCTGGTCCGCGGGATCCCGGTGTACATCGTGCCGCGGGAGGACGGCACAGTGGTGATCGGTGCAACCCAGCGGGAGGATGCCCCTTCAGACCCCGGCGCTGTCTCCGCCGGAGGCGTCTACCAGCTGCTTCGTGACGCCCAGCAATTGCTCCCGGCCGTCGCCGAGCTGGAACTGCTCGAGGCCACGGCCCGGGCGCGGCCGGGCACCCCGGACAACGCCCCGTTGCTGGGGCGTGTGGCCCGCCCTGGGTCGGGGCAGGACTTCGAGGGACTGATCATTGCCACCGGCTTCTTCCGGCATGGCGTCTTACTCACCCCGGTGGCTGCCGCCGTCTGCCGGCACCTGTTGGATGGAGAACCGGATCCCCGCTGGGCCGGTTTTCGCCCGGACCGCTTCTCCGATCGCCTCCTTGACTCTCCGGCCGCCAACAGGACACCGCGGGCCACCGCAACGAAAGACAGGAAAACACTATGAATATCAGGCTCAACGGAGCGCCGCACGCGGTCGCCGACGGCGCCACCGTCAGCGCCCTGGTCAGCACGGTCACGGGCCGCACGCTGGCTGCGGACGGCCGGGCCACGGACGGCCGGAAGCTCGGCGTCGCCGTCGCCCGCAACGCCGAGGTGGTGCCGCGCAGCCAGTGGTACGCGACTGCGCTCGCCGAAAACGACGACGTCGAACTCGTCACGGCCGTCCAGGGAGGATGAACAACATGGGCGTAACAACACTCGCGGCAACACAGCCGGCACGCCGGGACCCGTTGACGGTCGACGGCGTGGAACTGGGCTCGCGGCTGATCATGGGCACCGGCGGTGCGCCGAGCCTGGACGAGCTCGGCGCCGCGCTGGTGGCCTCCGGAACGGAACTCACCACCGTGGCGATGCGCCGCTACTCGCCGGCCGAGAGCGGCTCGCTGTTTCAGCTGCTGGCAGAGCGCAACATCCGGGTGCTGCCCAACACGGCCGGCTGCTTCACGGCCCGGGACGCCGTCCTCACGGCCGAACTGGCGCGCGAAGCACTGGAGACCGACTGGGTGAAACTCGAGGTGATCGCGGACGAGCATACCCTGCTGCCGGACGCGGTGGAGCTTGTGGAGGCCACCGAACAGCTTGTGGGCCGAGGCTTCAAGGTCTTCGCCTACACCAACGACGACCCGGTGCTGGCCCTTCGGCTGGAAAACCTCGGCGCCACCGCCGTCATGCCCCTCGGCGCCCCCATCGGCACCGGCCTGGGCATCCTGAACCCGCACAACATCGAGCTGATCGTTTCCCGGGCGTCGGTGCCGGTGGTGCTCGACGCCGGCATCGGCACCGCCTCCGACGCCGCCCTCGCGATGGAGCTGGGCTGCGACGCCGTGCTGCTGGCCACTGCCGTGACCCGCGCCCAGGACCCGGCGCTGATGGCTGCGGCGTTCAAGCACGCCGTCCTCGGCGGCCGGATGGCGAGGCTGGCCGGCCGGATCCCGCGCCGCGAGCATGCCTTGGCCTCCTCCGCCATGGAGGGCCGGGCAGAGTTCCTCTAGCGGCCCGGGCCGGCCGGCCGGCAGCGCCGGGGCCTCCGCCGCGTCGGCCCGGGGGACCGGCAACGCCCGGCATCTATGCACTGTTGAAGAATTAATCAAGTGTCTATCCTGTTGCTAACGACCGCGCGACACACGGTCCGCAGGCCGCCGGCACGTCCCGGGAACCCTTCCCGCTCCGGGGCCCGTCTCAACGAGGAGGCGTCGATGTCCAGTTCCGATCTGCCAACGCGGGGCCCGGCCAGGCCCGGACCCTATGTGGTGTCAGGAATCCTTTTGCTGGCCGCCATTGTGGTGCCCTTGTTTGTGCCCGCGTACTCGCATGTTGAACCGCGTTTGGGCGGCATCCCGTTCTTTTACTGGTACCAAATGGCGTGGATTCCGGTCACTGCGGCCCTGGTGGGAATTTCCTACCGGCTGGTCACCAAGGAGGATCGCCGCCGGCGTGCATCCGTGCGCGGTGCGGCCGGCGCGGGGGAGGAGCGGTGAACGCGGCCTCCGTGCCGCTGGCAGTCCCGGACCGCCCGGTCAACGGCGTGGCACTCACCATTGTGATCATCCTCTTCGTCCTGGTGGCGGTCCTGGGATTCTTTGCGGCCAGGTGGCGGCGGGAAGAAACCACAGGGCTGCACAGCCTGGACGAATGGGGACTCGGCGGCCGGAGTTTCGGCACCTGGGTGACCTGGTTCCTGCTCGGCGGCGACCTCTACACGGCCTACACGTTCGTGGCCGTACCGGCAGCGATGTGGGCCACGGGATCCGTGAGCGGCTTCTTCGCGGTGCCCTACACGATCGTGCTGTATCCCATTGTGTTCCTGTTGATGAGCCGGCTGTGGTCCGTCTCGCACCGGCATGGGTTCGTCACGCCGGCTGACTTCGTCGGCGGCCGGTACGGCAGCAAGGCCCTGACCCTGGCGGTGGCCGTCACCGGCATCGTCGCGACCATGCCCTACATCGCGCTGCAACTGGTGGGCATCAAGGCCGTGCTCACCGTGCTCGGTCTGGGCAGCGCGGAGAACGTGCTGCTGACCGACCTGCCCCTGATCATCGCGTTCGTGGTCCTGGCCGCCTATACGTACATGTCGGGCCTGCGGGCTCCGGCCCTGATCGCCGTGGTGAAGGATCTGCTGATCTACCTGGCGGTGATCGTCGCCGTAATCTATTTGCCGATCAAGTTCGGCGGCTGGGGCTCAATCTTTGACGCCGCGGAGGCGAAGCTGGGGACGGTCAACCCGGCGACCGGCAAACCGGTGGGAGTCTTCATCCCGGGCGCCTCAAGCTACTCGGCTTACTGGACGCTGGCATTGGGTTCCGCCTTGGCGCTGTTCATGTACCCGCACTCGATCACGGGCGTGCTCGCGACCAAAAGCAGGAATACCATCCGCAAGAACGCTGCAGTGCTGCCGCTGTACTCGTTGATGCTGGGTTTCCTGGCGCTGCTCGGATACGCGGCCATCTTCGCGGGAACCAAGCCCGTCGACTTGAACGGCACCGTCAATCCGCAACTGGTGGTGCCGCAGCTGTTCCTGGACCACTTCCCGGCCTGGTTCGCCGGCATCGCCCTCGCCGCCATCGCCATCGGCGCGTTGGTCCCGGCGGCCATCATGTCAATCGCCGCAGCCAACCTGTTCACCCGGAACATTTACCGGGACCTGATCAAGCCCGACGCGACGCCCCGGCAGGAAGCCAGCGTTTCCAAGGTGGCGTCCCTGGTGGTGAAGTTCGGTGCATTGATCTTTGTCATTGCCATGGACCAGTCGGCGGCCATCAACATGCAGCTCCTGGGCGGCATCTGGATCCTGCAGACCTTCCCGGCGATCGTGGCCGGGCTGTACACCCGCTGGTTCCACCGGTGGGCGCTCTTTGTCGGCTGGGCGGCCGGCATTGCCTATGGCACCATCTCGGCCTACAACGTGGTCAACCCCGTCACGAAAGCCCACTTCGGCGGCTCCATCGCCGCTATCCCCGGCACGGACGTGCAGGTCTACATCGCTGTCGTGGCCTTCGCCATAAACCTCGTCGTCGCGGCGGGCCTGTCCGTGCTCTTCCGCGCTATCAAGCTCCCGGATGGAAAAGACATCACCCGCACCTCGGACTACGGCGCCGACGAGAACGATCCGAAGGTGGCCCGGATCCAGCGCGAGCACCCGCTCGCCGAGCCCGGGACGCCCACGTTCTAAACCACCGGTTTCGAGGAATCCGGGGTACTGTGATGCGCATGGAGATGCGCCTTGAGGTCGTACAGGTACCGGTCGCCGACGTCGACGCGGCCAAGTCGTTTTACACCGACCGGCTGGGTTTCGACCTGGACCACGACGTGGAATACATTCCAGGCATGAGGGTCGTCCAACTCACCCCGCCGGGCTCTGCGACCTCCATAGTCATCGGCACGGGTATGACCAGCATGGCCCCGGGGAGCTTGGAAGGCCTGCAACTGGTGGTTCCGGACATGGCCACCACCCGGGCTGAGCTCCTCCGGCGCGGGGCGGAGATCAGTGAGGTCCAGGACATGGGCGGGATAGCCTTTGCTTATTTCAATGACCCCGACGGCAACCAATGGGTCATTCAGGAATCCACCACTCCGGACGTCAAAGAAGCCTTTCAGCGTTAGCGAACAGCGGTGTCGCCACTCACCCGAGGGGGAGTGGCCACACCGCTTTAAGGCTACAACCGCTTTTAGAGGCGCAGGATGGCGGTCATCCGCGCGGTGTCCTGCCGGGTGCGGGACCTGCCCAGGTAAAGCACGGTGCCCGCGGCCGCGGCAGCGCCTAACAGCAGAGGCAGCACCCACGGGATCCAGGTCAGGCCGGGCTGGTAGCTGAAACCGGCCGCCAGGAAGATGATCCAGCTCAGCATCCCGACCCCCAGGGCAACCCCGGCGGGCACGGCGATGCCGTACTTGGCGTGCCGCTTGTCGTTGGCCCAGACCACGAAACCCGCGGCCATGGCCACCATGGCCACCACAATCAGGGACAGCATTCAGACTCCTTCGTGAACTGCTGGTTGAACGGCAGGGGTGCGGATTGCGGGGACGGGTTCCTAGAGGGCGCCGAACCCGACCCGGCGTACCTCTTCGGCGCCGATTTCCACGTAGCCCAGCACGCCGGCCGGGACGATGATCTGGCGGCCCTTTTCATCGGTCAGGCGGAGCTCGGTGCCCTTCGCCAGGGCCTCGCCCACCAGCTTCGCCACAGCGTCGGCGTCCTGGTCCGATTCCAAGGCAATTTCGCGGCCGATGTTCTGAATGCCGATCTTTACTTCCACAGCAAGGCCTCCCAGCCAATCAAAGTGTTCAAGTTTTCTCTACGAGGTGTTCTCTATTTGTAGTCTAGGACTCTTTGGGGAAGCGCGAGATTCCGCGCCAAGCTAAACGGTAAATCAGGTCGCTGGCCACATCGAGGTCAAGATTCCCGTTGGTTTCCCACCAGTACCGGGCGCTGACCTGCGCCATGCCGGACAATCCCCGGCCCAGGAGTTGGGCCTCGAGGAGCGGCAGCTTGGTGTCCTCGGCGATGACCCGGGCAATCGCATCCGCGAAGGTCTTGTTGAAGGCCTCCAGCCGCGCACTCACCTCGGGGTCGTTGACCAGACCCGATTCGAAGACCAGCCGGTGGGCCTGGTCGTCGCTCGCGATGAAGTGGTAGTAGGCCCGCATGACGGCCTGGACGCGCTCATCGTTGTCCGTCGTCGAATTCAAGGCCCCCAGCAATAGCTCTGTCAGGGCCGACAGATGGCCGTCCAGCAGCGCAAGGTACAACTCCCGCTTGGACGGGAAGTGCTGGTACAGCACCGGTTTGCTCACGTGCGCCGTCTCGGCGATTTCGTCCATCGCGGCGCCGTGGTAGCCGTTGGCCACGAAGACCTCCTGGGCAGCGGCAAGCAGCTGGGCGCGCCGTTCATCGCGCGGCAGCCGCGCCGAGCGGGCGGTCCCGCTCCGTTCGCGGCCGGCCAACGTATTCCCGGCATCGCCCCGCTCAACCGGTGCCTGATCAACCATAGTCGGTCTTCTTTCCCTCGCTGTTGGCTCCACTTTACGCGCGGGTAATATGACCTGGCGGCATCTTCGGGCATACATTGAACTATGCCTTCGACGTTAACCGCAAACGACCCCCCCGCAACCCCGGCACCGGTCCCCGGACCGCTGGTCGAACCGGCAGAGGGCCTGACGCCGGACGAGGTGGAACGCTACTCACGGCACCTGATCATCCCCGAAATCGGATCGCTCGGGCAGCGCCGCCTAAAGAACGCCCGGGTCCTGGTGATCGGCGCCGGCGGGCTCGGCTCGCCCGCGCTGCTTTACCTGGCCGCCGCCGGGGTGGGGACCCTGGGGATCATCGACGACGACAGCGTGGACCTGAGCAACCTGCAGCGCCAGGTGATCCACGGAGTGGCCGACGTCGGCCGGCCCAAGACCGAGTCAGCCCGCGATGCCATCGCCGCGCTGAACCCTTTGGTCGACGTCCGGCTGCACAACGTCCGGCTCGATGCCTCCAACGCCTTGGAGCTCTTCGCCGGCTACGACCTGATCCTCGACGGAGCCGACAACTTCGCCACCCGCTACCTGGTCAATGACGCCGCGGCAATCCTCGGCAAGCCTTACGTGTGGGGCTCGATCTTCCGCTTCGACGGTCAGGTCAGTGTCTTCTGGGAACAGCACGGGCCCACGTACCGCGACCTGTATCCGGAGGCGCCACCCGCGGGCTCGGTGCCGTCCTGCGGGGAAGGCGGCGTGTTCGGCATGCTGTGCGCCGCCGTCGGATCCCTGATGGTGACCGAGGCTGTCAAACTGATCACCGGCGTCGGACGTTCGCTGCTGGGACGGGTGGCGCTATTTGACGCGCTCGGCGGCAGCTGGCGGGAAATCAAGGTCGCCAGGGACCCGGAGGCGGCGCGCATTACCGAGCTGACCGATTACGAGGCCTTCTGCGGCATTGCACCGGCCCCGGACGCCGGGACTGAGCACACCGTCACCGCGACCCAGCTCGCCACCATGCTGGCCGCGCGGAAAGCGGGGTTGAAGAATTTCGAGCTCGTGGACGTCCGTGAGAGCGGGGAGTTCGAGATCGTCCGCATCGAGGGCGCCAGGTTGATCCCGCAGGGCCGGATCCTGGCCGGCGATGCGTGGGCCGAGCTGCCGCGGGACACGGACATCGTGTTCCACTGCAAGGGCGGGACCCGGTCCGCGACGGTGCTGGCCGCCGCGCGTGCGGCCGGCTACGAACGGGTCAGCCACTTAGAAGGCGGGATCCTAGCCTGGGTGCGCGAGGTGGAACCGGACAAGCCGGTCTACTAACTCTGGACTGAACCAGCGGTACCGGCCCCCGGGCCCTCAGCTGAAAGGCGCTGCGATGAGCCAAGACACCGCACTGACCCCGCAACACAAGATCGGTTCCGGGTTCGGCCCGCACTCGACGGCGGCGGAGGTGCTAGCCGGTTTGGACCTCAACGGAAAAACCGCCCTCGTCACCGGAGGCTACTCCGGTCTGGGCCTGGAGACGGTGCGGGCCCTGGCGTCGGCCGGGGCTCGGGTGATGGTGCCGGCGCGGCGCCCCGAACATGCCAGGGAGGTCCTGGCCCGGGCCGGACTGGACGGCGTAAGCGTCGCCGGCCTGGACCTCGCCGAGCTGGCCGGCGTTAAGGATTTCGCAGCCGGTTTCCTGGCCTCTGATTTCCTCGGCGAACGTGCCAGCCTGGACATCCTGATCAACAACGCTGCCGTCATGGCAAGCCCGGAACGGCGCGTGGGCCCGGGCTGGGAGTCACAGTTCGCCACCAACCACCTGGGCCACTTCGCGCTGACCAACCTGCTCTGGCCCGCGCTGTCCGCGGGGACGGGCGCCCGTGTGGTCGCCATGTCCTCCACCGGCCACAAACTTTCGCCCATCCGCTTTGACGACATTAACTTTGAAGCGGGCTACGACAAATGGAAGGCCTACGGCCAGGCCAAAACAGCGGACGCGCTGTTCGCCGTGCATCTGGACGCGCTCGGGAAGGGTGCCGGCGTGCGGGCCTTCGCGGTCCACCCCGGAGGCATCATGACCGAACTGCAGCGCCACCTGCCCCGGGAAGAAATGATCGCCTCGGGTTGGATGGACGCGGACGGCAAGCTCAACGAGCGGTTCAAGACGCCTGCCCAGGGTGCCGCCACCTCGGTCTGGGCGGCCACCTCCCCTCTCCTTGCGGGCAAGGGCGGCGTGTACTGCGAGGACTGCGACATAGCCGAGCCGACGGAACACGGAAACCCGGAGGCGCGGATCAGGGGAGTGGATGACCACGCCGTAGACCGGGCAGACGCGGAACGGCTGTGGCGGTTGTCCGCCGAATTGACGGGCATCAACGCCTTCGCCGGCTAGTGCGGGAAGGCGCCGGGGCTGCGGGCAGGGTGGCTAAGCGGTTTCCCGTTTGCGGTCGTGGGCGGCCGGGAGCGTAGCGTGGTCGACCGGGCACTCGGCTTCCGCACCGCGGGCCGTTGGCTGTTCGACCGTGATGCCGTAGAGGGCCTCGAGGCCGGCCACGTAGTCGTCCTGCTGGCCGTTCGCGGCGAGTTCGCGGGCGCGGACGGTGGGCACGTGCAACAGCTGCTTGACCATCCGGCGCAGCGCGAACTCCACTTCCTCGGCCGCAGCGGTGCAGCCGTGGCGGGCGCGCACCTTTTCCATTTCGGCCTCAAGCACGTCCATGGTGTGGCGGCGCAGGGCGACGATGGCCGAGTCGACCGAGCGTGCCTCGCGTTCCTGCTCGAAAGCGGTAGCGGCTCCGGCGACGATGCCGCTGGCTTGGTGCAGGGACTCTGCCTGCTCCTGCGGGGCTGCTAGCCGGACCGATTCCAGCGTGAGCAGCTCGACGCCGTCCAATTCGGCGACGGCGGGGTCAAAATCGTGCGAGAGGGCCAGATCGATCGCGATCAGCGGCTGCGGCGACGCTGAGCGGATCCGGGCCAGCTCGGGAGCTTCGACGCGGCTGTCCGAACCGCTGCAGCCGATCATCACGTCGGCGGCAGCGACGGCGGCCGGCAGGGACCCGTTGTCCAGGGCGGTGCCGCCGCGGCTGGCGACAAAGCCGGGGGCGCGGCCGGAGGAGGAGAACACGGCGATTTCAGCGCAGCCCCGTTCGCGCAGCAGCGACATGGTGGCGCCGGCATAGGCCCCGGTGCCGAAAACGACGACCTTCTTGCTGGACCAGTCGGGGTTTTCGGACAGGTCGGTGGCGAGATCCAGGGCGACCGAAACGATCGAGAGCCCCTGCGAGCCGAGCGCGGTCTGCGAGCCGACGTCCTTGGCTGTCTTGGAAGCCGCCTGGAAGAGCCGCACGAGGCCGGAGCTGGCAGTGCCTTCGTGCTGGGCGCTGATCAGTGCGCGCCGGACCTGACCGGCGATTTCCCGTTCGCCGACGACGGCGGAGTCCAGGCCGGAGCTGACGGCAAATAGGTGCCGGCTGACCTCGGGGCCGGTGCGCGTATTGAAGGCGCGGGAAACGAGCTGTTCGTTGAGACCGCTGGCGCCGCTGATCTGGGCGACCAGCGCGGCGCGGGCAGCCTCGACGTCGTCCGGGTGCGGGGCCTCGCCGTAGATTTCGAAGCGGTTGCAGGTGGCCAGCACAACTGCACCCGCCACTGCCGGCGATTCGGCGAGGGCGGATGAGGCGAGCCCGGAAGCGCCGGTGCTCAGTTGAGCAACGGTCTCGAGATCGATGTCGGCGTGTGTAGCCACCAATGAGAAAAGAACCACAGCATGACAATCATAGCTTTTTCGTGCCCCGGTAGAACAACTACCGGACGTGGGGCTGGCCACCACGGGCTGTGATGACCGCCACCCCTGGCTCCTGCCGCGGTCCAGCTGACAGGTTGTCGTTATCTTTTGGGGCCGATTTTCGGCACAATCGATGGCATGACTCCTAGCGCGGCGGCAACGAACGGCACGGCAACGAACGGCATGTCAACGAACGGCACGGCAACGGGCGGCCTCGACGCCGGCCACCCCCTGATGGACGGCCGCACGGCCGACTCCCCGCTGATTACCGCCTACCGCGGCGGCAAGCCTTCCCGCCGCCCGGTCTGGTTCATGCGCCAGGCGGGCCGCTCGCTGCCCGAATACCTGAAGGTGCGCGAGGGTGTTGCCATGTTGGACTCCTGCCTGCGGCCCGAGCTCGCCTCCGAGATCACGCTTCAGCCCGTGCGCCGGCACGACGTCGACGCGGCGATCTTCTTCTCGGACATCGTCATCCCGCTCAAACTCGCGGGCGTGGGCGTGGACATTGTTCCGGGTGTGGGTCCGGTGCTGGAGAAGCCGGTGCGCACCGCCGCTGACGTCGCCGCCCTGCCGCAGCTGACCTGGGAAGCCCTGGAACCGATCCGCGAAGCCGTCCGGCTCACCGTGGCGGAACTCGGGACCACCCCGCTGGTCGGCTTTGCCGGCGCGCCGTTCACCCTGGCCGCGTACATGGTGGAGGGCAAACCGTCCCGAGACCACCTCGGCCCCCGCACCATGATGCACGCGGATCCGGAGGCCTGGACCGCCCTGGCGAACTGGGCAGCGGACGCCTCCGGGTTGTTCCTCCGCGCGCAGCTGGAAGCCGGCGCCTCGGCCGGCCAGCTCTTCGACTCCTGGGCCGGCTCCCTGGGCCTGGCCGATTACACCCGTTTCGTGGTCCCGGCGTCCACCCGGGCCCTGGACCACGTCCGGCACCTCGGAGCACCGCTGATCCACTTCGGCACCGGAACCTCGGAACTGTTGGTCGCGATGCACGACGTCGGTGTCGACGTCGTGGGGGTGGACTACCGGCTGCCGCTGGACGAGGCCAACCGCCGGCTGGGCGGAACAGTGCCGCTGCAGGGCAACATTGATCCGGCGCTGCTCTCCGCGCCCTGGGAGATCCTGGAGGCCCATGTGCGGGACGTCATTGCGGCCGGTGCTTCGGCCCCGGGCCACGTCCTGAACCTGGGGCACGGAGTTCCCCCGGAGACCGACGCGGCGGTGCTGACCCGGGTCGTCGAATTGATCCACTCGATCGCCCCGGAGTAGCGCCGTGGCAACCGACGCTGACGCGGACGCCGTCGCATCGACTGTGCCGAGCCCGGCAGCGGCCCCGGTGCCGACCGCCGTCGTGGTGGGCGGAGGCATAGCAGGCCTGCTCGCTGCCCGCGAGCTCGCCCGGGCCAGCGTCCGGACCACGGTGCTGGAAGCCGCTGAGGAGTGGGGCGGCTGCGTGGGCAGCCACGTGGTGGCCGGGTTGACCCTGGACAGCGGCGCCGAATCTTTCGCCACCCGCACCGCCGCCGTGGCCGGGCTCGCCGAGGACCTGGGCCTCGGCGCGGAAATCGTGCCGCCGAACCCTGGCGGCGCCTGGGTCCAACTCCCCGAGGGGCCACGGGAGCTGCCTAAGACCGGAGTGCTGGGCATCCCCGCCAACCCCTGGGACCCCGAAGTCCGGCGTTCCCTCGGCCTGCTCGGATCCGTCCGCGCTTCCTTGGACGCACTGTTGCCCGCATCCGTGGGCACGGCCGCCGGGGCCACCAGCGTTGCCGCCCTGGTCCGCGCCCGGATGGGCCGGCGCGTGCTGGACCGGCTCGTGTCGCCAGTGGTGGGCGGCGTGCACTCGGCCGACCCGGCACTGCTGGACGTGGATATGGTGGCGCCCGGACTGCGTGCCGGAATCCGAACGCACGGTTCGCTCGCCGCCGCCGTGGCCGCACAGCGCCGGGGGGCCGCGCGGCCGGGCGCGGGGCAGCCGTTTGTCCGGCAGGGCGCGCGGCGCCCAGGCCTGCAGAAGGCGGGTTCCGCCGTCGCCGGCCTCCGCGGCGGCATGCACACCCTGGTCACCGCACTCCTCACGGAGCTGCGCGGGCTGGGAGTGACCCTGGTCGGCGGGACCCGTGCCGGTGAGGTGCAGCGCATCCCCGGCGGCTGGCGGGTCACCGCGGGCCGCTCCGTGTTTGACGCCGAGAGGCTGGTCGTCGCCGTCGAAGGTCCGGCCGCCGTCGCGCTGCTCGCCGGCGCGTTGCCCGCGCTGTCCGCCCTGCGCCCGGCGGCGGGCCCCGACGTGCGGCTCGTGACCCTGGTGCTGGACTGCCCGGCCCTCGACTCCGCACCGCGCGGCACCGGCGTCCTCGTGGCCCCGCAAAGCCCCGGCATCCGCGCCAAGGCCCTGACCCATGCCACCGCCAAATGGGCCTGGCTGGCCGAACGCACGGCGCCCGGCCGGCATGTCCTGCGCCTGTCCTACGGACGCGGTGACAACATCCAGACCGGCCGGGTACGCCCGGAACCCGGCACCGACGAGGAATTGTTCGACGCCGCACTGGAGGATGCCGCCACCCTGCTGGCGGTCCCGTTGTCCCGGTCCGACGTCGCCGGCTGGGACGTGGTCCGCTGGTCCGGGGCGCTGCCCTTCGCCTCGCTAGGCCACAAGCGGCGGGTCGAGGAGGTCCGGCGCCTCTGCGCGGCCGAGGGAAGCCTCGTCGTCGTCGGCGGCTGGCTCTCCGGAAACGGTCTGGCCGCGATCGTTGCCGACACCCCCACGCAAGTCGCCGCCCTGCTGCCTTGACCTCCGCTGAAGCCGCCGGGGTGCGGTTTCAGCCCGGCCCCTGACCGGGCCACGTACCCCGAAAACAGCCGTTTCGGCAAATTTTCCCTGCAGGCCTAGGGCAGCTAAGGTCGATGACCATGGTTATGCACAGGTCCGAAGTTCCAGAAACGCCGGCCGGTCACCATGGGGGACTCCGGCGCGGCGCGGCAGCAGCAGCGCTAGGAGCGGTACTGGCACTCAGCGCAGGGGTTCCTGCCACCCAGGGTGCGACGCCCACACCCAGCCCGACGGGCCCATCCGCGGCTATTTCCGTCGGCCTCGACGACCTGATCGGCGGCCGGCTGGGATCCCCGACGCCGACGCCGACGCCGACGCCGACGCCGACGTCGACGTCCGGCTCGGCCAGGCCCACCCCGACGCAAAGCACGGCCCCGCCGACGTCGACCGCTCCGGCACCAAGCCAGAGCCCGGATCAGCGCGCTTCCCGGCGGGGCGCCGTTCCGCGTGCGGCGCCCACAACCTCCGCGCCGGAGCCGGTCCAGTCCGACTCCCCGACGTCGACGCCGGTTGCCGGCCAGCCGACCGGCAGCCAGCAGGCCCCGGGCCAGGTGCCGGCCCGGGATGCACCCGGCACCGTGGCCCCGACCGAGGGCGCGGACGCCGCCGCCCCCGGCAGCACCACCCCCGGCAGCACCACTTTCGGTAGCACCACCCCCGGCTGGGCGGAGGGCACGCCGTCGGCCCCCTCCACCGGAACGCCCCGGACCGGCGCCACGACGGCTGCAGCCACGGCAGCATCACCGGCGGCCACAGCCAAGTCCGGGGACAGGATGCAGTCCGTGTCCAACGTCCAGCCGGCCGGCCCCTCCGCCCTGGTGGGCTGGGGAATCTGCCTGGTTGCCGTGTCGCTGGGCGCCGGCGCCGTCGTCCTCCGGCTGCGCAGGATCTAAGGGCAACGCCGGTCCGCAGACCGGACCACGGGACAGAAGTGTGAAATTCAGCACTTCTACGCGCTGTAGAAGTGCCCCGTTTCGACTTCGCTCCGGGGAGGGGGCAGACTGGTATCTATGAGCCACACTTCTGCCGAATCTGTCACTAAAACCGGAAAAACAGCAGCCGAGGAATCAACCGGGCAGTTCTTCACGCTCTGGACCGTCTTCAAGCGCTCTGCCAACGTCCTGCGCAGCGGCGACGCCGCCGAGGACTTTGAGGCACTCCTCGACCGGCTGGCGGAGGACGGCGTCGTCCACCGCGGCAGCTACGACGTTTCCGCGATGCGTGCGGACGCCGACATCATGATCTGGCTGCACGGGCCGAAGCCCGAGGCCCTCCAACGGGCGGTCCGGGACATTCGCCGCAGCAAGCTGTTCACCGGCAGCGAAATTGCTTGGTCCGCCATGGGCGTGCACCGCGAAGCCGAATTCGCCAAGAACCACACCCCGGCGTTCTCCCGCGGCGTGGAACCGGCCCAGTGGCTCTGCGTCTACCCCTTCGTCCGCTCCTACGAGTGGTACCTCCTGCCGGACGCCGAGCGCGGCGCGATGCTCCGCGACCACGGGCTGCTGGGCCGCGACTTCCCGCAGGTCATCTCCAACACCGTGTCCTCCTTCGCGCTGGGGGACTGGGAATGGATCCTGGGCCTGGAGGCACCCGAGCTCGAGGACCTCGTGGACCTGATGCGGCACCTGCGCGCCACCGAGGCCCGCCACCACGTGCGGGAAGAAGTCCCGTTCTACACCGGCCGCCGGGTGACCGCCGTCGAGATCGCCGAGGTCCTCGCATGAGCCCGCTCGACCCGCAGGGTCCTCAGGAGAGCACAACCACTGCCGTGAACCCCGTCACCGAGGCAGGCCGGCTGGCCCCGAAGGACTACGACGCGGTACTCCTCGCTTCCTTCGGCGGCCCCGAAGGCCAGGACGACGTCCTCCCGTTCCTGCGCAACGTCACCCGCGGCCGCGGCATCCCGGACGAGCGGCTCGAAGAGGTCTCGCACCACTACCGCGCCAACGGCGGCATCAGCCCGATCAACCAGCAGAACCGCGAGCTCAAAGCCGGCATCGAGGCCGAACTCGCAGCGCGCGGCATCGGCCTGCCGGTCTTCTGGGGCAACCGCAACTGGGCCCCGTACATCCCGCAGACCCTGCAGGACATCTACGACGCCGGGCACCGCAAGGTCCTGATGGTCACCACCAGCGCCTACTCCTGCTACTCCAGCTGCCGGCAGTACCGCGAGGACATCGGCCTGGCGCTGACCGACACCGGGTTGGACGGCAAGCTCGAGGTGGACAAGGTCCGCCAGTACTTCGACCACCCGGGCTTCGTTGAGCCGTTTATCGAGGGCACTGCTGCCGGCCTCGCCGACGTCCGCGCGCAACTGGCCGCCGCCGGCACACCGGACGCGCCGGTCCACATCCTGTTCGCCACCCACTCCATCCCCACCCGCGACGCCGAAGCGGCCGGCCGCTCGGACTCCGAACCCCGCCAGTTCGAGCAGGACTCCGCCTACGTGGCGCAGCACCTGGCCACCGGCACCGAGGTCATCCGCCGGGTCGAATCAGAGACCGGCCTGAGAGCGCCGTGGTCCCTCGTGTACCAGTCCCGTTCCGGTGCCCCGCATGTGCCGTGGCTTGAACCCGATATCAACGACGCCATCGAGGAGCTCGCCGGCCAGGGAGTCAAGGGCGTCGTGATCGTCCCGCTGGGCTTCGTCAGCGACCACATGGAAGTTGTCTGGGACCTCGATACCGAGGCTCTCGAAACCTGCGGCAAGCTGGGCCTCGCGGCCGCCCGTGTCCCCACGCCGGGGACCCACCGCAAGTTCGTGTCCGGGATCGTGGACCTGATCAGCGAGCGGACCGCCGCTAACAACATCTCCGACCGGCCGCACCTGACCAAGCTCGGCCCCTGGTACGACGTCTGCCGGCCCGGCTGCTGCGCCAACTTCCGCGGCGAAAAGCCCACCATCGCGGGCGCTGACACAACCGTCGGGTCCGGGCACGACCCTTCCCCGGCACCTGCAGCCGGCGGGCCGGCGGCAGGCCAGGCCACGCCGTGACCGTCCGGATCGGCACCCGGGCCAGCAAACTTGCCCTCACGCAGACCCAGCAGACCGCGGACCAGCTGGCCGCCGTCGGCGGGTTCCCGGTGGAACTGGTGCACATCCGCACCGACGGCGATGTGCTCACCGGATCGCTCTCCCAAATGGGCGGCACCGGTGTCTTCGTCGCGGCGCTGCGCGACGCGCTGCTCGTGGACGCCTGCGACGTTGCTGTCCACTCACTTAAGGACCTGCCCACCGGGGCCGCCCTCGGCCTGACGTTGGCGGCGACGCCGAAACGCGCGGACGTCCGGGACGTGCTTTGCGCCCGGGACGGGCTCAAGCTCACCGACTTGCCTGCCGGCGCCACAGTCGGCACGGGCTCGCCGCGACGCGCCGCCCAGCTGCGCGCGGCGCGGCCGGACCTGGACATCCGCGATATCCGCGGCAACGTGGACACCCGCCTGGGCCGGGTGCGGGGCCTGCCGGGCAACAGCACCGACGCCGTCGTCGAGGGAAAGTCCTGCGACCTCGACGCCGTCGTGCTTGCCGCCGCCGGGCTGCACCGGATCGGCCGGCTCGACGCCGTCAGCGAGTACCTCGAGACCGATGTGATGCTCCCGGCAGCAGGGCAGGGTTCCCTCGCGATCGAATGCCGCTCCGCCGACGGTCCGCGCAAGTCGGGGTCCACCGAAGGTTCCCAGGGCGTCCTCGCCCAGGCCCTCGCAGCCCTGGACGATCCGGACACCCGGCTGGCCGTCACGGCCGAGCGGGCGCTCCTGGCCCGGCTGGAGGCTGGCTGCGCTGCCCCGGTCGGGGCGTACGCCTTCCGCAAGGGCAGCATGCTCCATCTCGAAGCCGTGGTCTGCGCCGTGGACGGCACCGCGACCGTCCGCGATAAGAAGGCCACCGATGGGCTGACCGAAGTTGGTGCCACGTTGCTGGGAATCGAGCTGGCCGAAGCACTGCTGGCAGCCGGCGCGGCCGACATCGCCGACCTGGCCGCCTCCTGAGCCGGACGGATCCTCACCTGATGGGACGCCGCAGCGAGACTCCCAGGCCGGACGGGACCGCCGGGCCGAGGATGCTGGAAGGCGCCCGGGTCCTGGTCACCCGCAGCCCGGATCGGGCCGGCGCGCTGGTGTCCGCACTGTGCGCGGCCGGTGCCGAGCCGTTGCTGCTCCCGCTGATCGACTTCGAGCGCGCCCCTGACCAGCACTCGCTCGACGTGGCCTTCGACGCGCTCGGGGCCGGTGGATACTCCTGGCTCGTGGTCAGCAGCGTCACCACGGTCCGGGTCCTCGAGGAGAAGGCGGCCGAGCGGGGGGCGGAGCTCAGCGCCTGGCTGCCGGGCAGCCTGCAGGTGGCCGCCATCGGCCCGGCCACCCGCAGCATACTCAAGGCCCTGGACATTCCCGTCGACCTCGCCCCCGCCGGTCAGCAGTCCGGCGCCGGACTGCTCGACATCTGGCCCCCCGGCCGGTGCAGCGTCCTGCTGCCGCAGGCCGACATTGCCGACCCGGGGCTCCGCCGGGGACTTGAATCCCGCGGCGCCC
This sequence comes from Arthrobacter sp. UYEF3, assembly GCF_040546245.1. Lineage (NCBI taxonomy): Bacteria > Bacillati > Actinomycetota > Actinomycetes > Micrococcales > Micrococcaceae > Arthrobacter > Arthrobacter sp. UYEF3. Next base: position 56,021 of record NZ_JBEPNK010000007.1, on the reverse strand, counting down.
GGGTCCAGGCCGTCACCGCATACCGGACCGTCGACTACCCGGCCGACCCGGGTCGCAGCCTGGCCGGCGCCCCCGCCCCGCAACAACCCGCCGCCGTCCTCACCCCGGCGGCCGCGAAAGCCGCCGTCGATGCAGGCACGGTGCACGCCGTCGTCGCCGCGTCCCCCAGTGCCGCGCGCCGCGTCCACGCGGGACTGTCGCCGCTGGGCGACTGCCGCTTCGTGGCCATCGGACGGTCGACGGCGGCCCAGGCGCTGGCCCTCGGCCTGCCGGTCGCCGCCATCGCCGAGGAACCCACCGCCTCCGGACTCGTCGCCGCAGTGATCGAGGCCCTGGACCCAGGGCACCCCCATTCCACCCCGACCACCAGCGAACTGTGAAGGACCAGACATGAGTTTCCCGACCCACCGCCCCCGCAGGCTCCGCACCACCCCCGCGATGCGCCGGCTCACGGCCGAACACCGGCTCTCCGCGGCCGACCTCATCCTGCCAGCCTTCATCCGCGAGGGCCTGTCCGAGCCGAACCCGATCACCTCGATGCCCGGCGTCCAGCAGCACACCACCGAGACGCTCAAGCGTGCCGCCGCCGAGGCCGTGCAACTGGGCGTCGGCGGCATCATGCTCTTCGGCGTTCCAGCCGAACGGGACGCGCGCGGCACCGCCTCGCTGGACCCCGAGGGCGTGCTGAACCGGGCGATCCGTGACGTGAAGGCCGAGGTCGGCGACGAGCTAGTCATCATGAGCGACGTCTGTTTGGATGAATTCACCGACCACGGCCACTGCGGCGTGCTGGACGCGCACGGCTACGTAGACAACGACGCGACCCTGGAGATTTACGGGCAGATGGCCGTGGCCCAGGCCGAGGCCGGCGCACATGTGCTGGGCCCCTCCGGCATGATGGACGGCCAGGTCGCCGTGATCCGCCAAGCCCTGGAGGACGCCGGGCACGCCAACACCGCCGTCGTGGCCTACGCGGCCAAATACGCCTCCGCCTTCTACGGCCCGTTCCGCGAAGCAGTCGACTCGCAGCTCACCGGGGACCGGCGCACCTACCAGATGGACGCCGCCAACCGGCGCGAAGCGATCCTCGAGGTGGAACTGGACCTCGAGGAAGGCGCCGACATGGTGATGGTGAAACCCGCCATGAGCTACCTCGACATCCTGGCCGACGTCGCGGCGATGAGCCCGGTCCCGGTGGCCGCCTACCAGATCTCCGGCGAGTACTCGATGATCGAGGCTGCCGCCGCGAACGGCTGGATCGACCGCCGGGCCGCCATCACCGAATCCGTGCTGGGCATCAAACGCGCCGGCGCCAACCTGGTCCTGACCTACTGGGCGAGCGAACTCGCCGGCTGGCTGAAGGAGTCGTGACGAAGACCTCGACACTGCCGGACCCCGCCTCCGCGGCCAACCCCACCGCCCCGGTGGGCCGGGAAACCGTTCTGCTCGGCCTGAACACCTTCGGTGACGTCGGCGTGTTCCCGGACGGGCAGCCGGTCCCGCCCGCCCAGGTGCTGCGGCAGCTGCTGGAACAAGCCGAGCTCGCCGACCAGGTGGGGCTGCACGCGTTCGGCGTGGGGGAGCACCACCGCCGCGACTTCGCCGTGTCCGCCCCGGAGGTCTTCCTCGCCGCCGCTGCTGCCCGGACCCGGAACATCCGGCTCGGGTCCGCCGTGACGGTCCTCAGCTCCGATGACCCGATCCGGGTCTTCCAGCGTTTCGCGACCGTTGACGCGATCTCCAACGGCCGGGCCGAGGTCATGCTGGGCCGAGGCTCCTTCGTGGAGTCCTTCCCGCTGTTCGGCCTGGACCTGGCCGACTACGAGGTCCTGTTCGAGGAAAAGCTTGAGCTTTTCGACAAGGTCCGTGCACAGAAGCCGATCAAATGGGAAGGCCGGACGCGCCCTGCCATCAACGGGCTCAGCGTCTACCCGCCGCTGGAGCACCACCTGCTGCCGGCCTGGATCGGCGTCGGCGGGACGCCCGAGTCCGTGCTGCGCTGCGCCGAATACGGCTACCCGGTCATTTTCGCCATCATCGGCGGCGAGCCCCGGTCCTTCGCGCCGCTGGCCGGGCTCTACCGCGAGGCGATGACCAAATACGGGCACCCGATGCAGCAGGTCGCCACGCATTCGCCCGGCCACGTTGCCGCCACCGACGAGGAAGCGCGGGAGGAGTTCTTCCCGCACTGGATCGCCATGCGCAACCGGCTGGGCGCGGAACGCGGCTGGGGCCCGGGCAGCCGGGGCGAGTTTGACGCCATGTGCACCGCCGAGGGTGCCCTCTACGTCGGCTCACCCGAAACCGTCGCGGCGAAGATCGCCCTGTTGAAGAAGAACCTGGGCGTCGACCGCTTCGACCTCAAATACAGCAACGGCACACTCCCGCACGCCGCCATGATGCGCTCCATCGAGCTGTTCGGCACCGAAGTGGCGCCGCGGGTGGCCGCACTGCTGGCCGGGTCTTCCCCGGCGAACTGAACTGAAAGAATAGAAACCATGACTTCCAGCCATCCTCATAGCGAGGAACTCTTCGACCGCGCCCGCCAGTTGATGCCCGGCGGCGTCAACTCGCCCGTCCGCGCCTTCGGTTCCGTCGGCGGGACACCGCGCTTTATGGTCTCCGCCAAGGGACCCTACCTCACGGACGCCGACGGCGCCGAGTACGTTGACCTGGTCTGCTCGTGGGGCCCGGCGCTGCTGGGGCACGCCCACCCGGCGGTCCTCGCGGCGGTGCACGCCGCCGTCGACCGCGGACTCTCCTTCGGCGCCTCCACGCCGGATGAGGCCAACCTCGCCGCGATCGTCAAGGAGCGCGTGCCGGCCGCCGAACGGGTCCGGATGGTGTCCACCGGCACCGAAGCGACCATGACCGCCGTCCGGCTGGCCCGCGGCTTTACCGGACGCAACCTCGTGATCAAGTTCGCCGGCTGCTACCACGGCCACCTCGACGGTCTGCTCGCCGCCGCAGGCTCGGGCCTCGCGACGCTCGCGCTGCCCGGGTCGGCCGGCGTCACTGCCGCCACGGCCGCCGAGACCCTGGTGCTGCCCTACAACGACCTTGCCGCCGTCGAAGCCGCCTTCGCCGCGCACGGACCCGACATTGCCGCCGTCATCACCGAGGCCGCGCCGGCCAACATGGGCGTGGTCACCCCGGGCGAGGGCTTCAACGCCGGCCTGGCCCGGATTACCCGGGAGCACGGCACCCTGCTGATCCTCGACGAGGTCCTCACCGGCTTCCGCACCGGCTACGCGGGCTACTGGGGCCTGACCGGCGGCGCGGCGGACGCGGCCGAGCCGTGGGCCCCGGACCTGCTGACGTTTGGAAAGGTGATCGGCGGGGGCATGCCGACGGCGGCCCTCGGCGGCCGCGCCGACGTGATGGACCACCTTGCCCCGGTGGGACCGGTTTACCAGGCCGGCACCCTCTCCGGGAACCCGGTGGCGATGGCCGCCGGCGTCGCCACCCTGACCCACGCCACCCCGGAGGTCTATTCGTTCGTGGACGCCCGCTCGCTGGAACTTTCCGGTGCCCTGTCCTCGGCGCTGGACGCGGCCGGTGTGGACCACTCGATCCAGCGAGCCGGGAACTTGTTCTCGGTGGCCTTCGGCACCTCGGCCGGGGGCGTCCACAACTACGACGACGCGCAAGGCCAGGAGGTCTTCCGCTACGCACCGTTCTTCCACTCGATGCTGGACTCCGGCGTCTACCTGCCGCCGTCGGTGTTTGAGGCCTGGTTCCTGTCCGCCGCGCACGACGACGCCGCGATGAACCGGATCTTCGATGCCCTGCCGGCGGCGGCCAAGGCCGCCGGCGGCGCACAGCCTTAAGTCACGCCGCCGGCGGGCGCGGCCTTCGCCGCCGTCGCCCTTAAACAGTTTCGGCACCCGCCGTGGCGGGTGCCGAAACTATTTAACCTGCTGCCTACAGCACGTCCGAAAGGAAGCCTTTCAGCCGTTCGGTCCGCGGCTCGGTGAAGAGTTGTTCCGGCGCTCCGGTCTCCACGACGACGCCGGCATCCATGAAGGTCACGGTGTCCGACACGTTCCTGGAGAATCCCATTTCGTGGGTCACCACCACCATGGTCATCCCGCCCTTGGCCAGGTCAGCCATCAGCGCCAGGACCCCCTTGACCAGCTCAGGATCCAGAGCGGACGTCGCCTCGTCGAAGAACATGACCTCCGGCTTCATGGCCAGCGCGCGGGCAATCGCCACCCGCTGCTGCTGGCCCCCGGAGAGGTTGGCGGGCCGGGAGTCGGCCTTGTGCTTGAGGCCCACGAGCTCCAGCTGCGCCAGGGCCTCGTCCCGGGCCTGCTCCTTGGACATCCCGCGAAGCTTCTGCAGCGCCAAGGACACGTTTTCCGCGACCGTCTTGTGCGGGAACAAGTTGAACTGCTGGAAGACCATGCCGATCCTCCGGCGGAGTTCATCCGGGTTGTCCTTGAGCACCGAGCGGCCGTCCAGCAGAATGTCACCCTGCTCCGGTTCGATCAGCCGGTTCATCACCCGCAGGAGCGTGGACTTGCCGGAGCCGGACGGGCCGATCACGGAAGCCGTGCTGCCCTTCTCGACGTGCAGGTCGATGCCGCGCAGCACACGGTTCGAGCCAAAGGACAGGTGGATGTTCCGTGCCGTCAGCGATCCTGAAACGAACTCACTCATGCCTGGGCTCCTTTTCCGACGACGGCGGCTGCCTCGTCCGGTTCTTTCTTTTCCGGCCGGCCGGAGCGCAGCCGGCGGTCGATCCAGTTCACGAAGTGCGTCAACGGGACGGTGAGAGCCAGATAGAAGACGGCAGCTGCCACGTACGGGGAAAGGTTTCCGCTGGTGGAGGCCGCGTCCTTACCAATCTGGAAGATTTCGCGTTCCGTCGCCAGGAGGCCGAGCATGAAGACCAGGGAAGATTCCTTGATCAGGGCAATGAACTGGTTGACCAGCGCCGGCAGGACCCGCCGGACACCCTGGGGCACGACGACCAGGCGCATGGCCGGGCCATAGCCGAACCCGAGGGCGCGCGTGGCCTCCAGCTGTCCCTTGTCAACGCTCTGGATACCGGAGCGGAAGATCTCCCCGATGTAAGCGGCCGACATCAGCGACAGCGCGGCGATGGCCATGGGGTAGGGGCTGGTGGATCCGGTGAGTTGACGGACAACCGGCCCGAAGCCCAATCCGATCACGAGAATGGTGAGGATAGGCGGGAGCCCGCGGAGAACATCGGTGTAGATGCGGGCAATCCAGCGGGCAGCGGCGTTCCGGGAGATCCCCATCAGGGCAAGTACCATGCCCAGTACCGTTCCGATGATGCCCGACGTGACGGCCAAAACGAGCGTGTTCGGCAGGCCGACGGCGAACATCTTGGGAAGGACTTCGCCTATCGCCTTCCAGTCCAGGAAGGTTTCAGAGAGCAGTGTGAGGAAATCCACGGAACGCGCCGGCTTACTTTGCGGTAACCTGGACGGCTTTGCTGCCCGGCTTCCAGCCCTGCGGGGTCTGCTCTGCAGCGGTAGGGCGGTCCGTGTACCACTGGGACGTGAGCTTGGTCCACGTTCCGTCAGCGATTACAGCGTCCAAGCCGGCATTGAGGGCATCAACCAGTGGCTGGTTGTCCTTGTTGACCGCATACGCGGTGAAGTTCTGGGTGTTGACGACCTTTTCGGCGATCTTGGTGTTGTCGCCTTCCTTGACCTGTCCGCTGGCCTGCTGCGACGGTGCAACCCAGGCGTCCACCTGACCGCTCTTCACGTTGGCATAGACCGTGTTGTAGTCCGGGAAACGGACCGGCTCCAGCTTGAGCGTGTTCGTCACGTAATCGTCCTGGACGGTGCCCTGGACCACGCCGATGCGGACGCCCGACTTGAGGTCGGCGAAGCCCTTCACCTTCGCATCGTTCTTGGTCACGACTGCCATGTAGCCGAAGTCGTAGCCGTTGGTGAAGCCAACGGTCTCGCGGCGCTTGTCCGTGGTGGAGATCGAGGAGGATCCGACGTCGAACTGCTTGTTCTTGATCTGGGAGAGCAGCGCAGAGAAGTCCGTCGACGCGAACTCGACCTTGAGGCCCAGCTTGTCGCCGATGGCACGCAGGAGCTCGTTGTCGTAGCCGGTGAACTTGCCTGACGGGTCAATGAAGATGTTCGGCGGAGCGTCGGACAGCGTGCCGACCCGCAGGGTCCCGTCCGTGATCAGGCCCAGCTTGGACTTGTCGATCTTGGCCAGCGGGGTAACAGTGGCGGTGGTGTATTTGTCCAGCGTCTGCTGGTCGCTGCCGGCGAGGGCGTCGGTGGGCGAGCCGCTGGGCTGCGCGGATCCCGAGCCGCAGGCTGCGAGGGAAACGGCCAGGGCTACAGCCACGGGAGCCGTGGTCAGCCACTTCAAGGCTTTGCTTTTCATCACGCATTCACTTTCGTCTGAAATTCAGTGGGTCGCGGGGAGACTCATCGGCCCCGGCTGCTGGTTGAGGCGCCGGCTGGACAGCGCAAGCCGCGAAAGATAATTGTGTCACCCGCGGGAAACGGACCCTCAATCCGAATTATCCAGCGTCGAAAACGTAGACGGTCGAAGTATCCCCACGATCAGGGGAGATCGCCTGCCAGCCGAACGGTGTTGAGAGTGCTCGGCGGAATCATGGGAGTAGCTTGGCCCGGCGGCGGGAGGCGGGCGGGGATGTGATTTATCTCGCTTTTACTGGATTGGAACGCTTAAGAGGGGCTAGAAGTCGCCCCGGCCGGCATCTTCGGGCGGCAGCACCGGCCAGTCGCCCTCAATCACGGCAGCCGGCTTAGTCTTGCGCAGGTAGCTTTGGAAATCCGTAGCCTGGGAAGATGCCCATTCGACTTGAAGCTGGTGAAGGTGGCTGGCCGGCATGCGCAGCTTGGGGAACTTCCCGGCCATCGCGTCGAGCATCCGCAGCGTGGCCAGGGCGTCCGCCGCGGAGGTGTGGGCGTCGTCCAGGGTCACCCCGTACTCCTCGCACAGCGCGGTAAGGGTGCGCTTGCCCTTCCGGTACCGGTCCACCTGCTTGTTCATGATGTACGGGTCCAGGACGGGGAAGCGGCTCAGCTGGGGAACGCCGTAGCGGGCCGACTCTGCGGCGAGCACGGTGAAGTCGTAACTGGCGTTGAAGGCAATCACCGGCACGCCGGTGTCGAACAGCTCCTGCAGGGCTGCCGCCAGTTCCCGGGTCACGTCGGCGGCCGGCCGGCCGTCTCGGCGCGCCTGTTCGGTGGTGACGCCGTGGATGTCGCTGGCCTCGGTGGGGATTTCCACGCCGGGATCGGCAAGCCATTCGTGTTCCTTGATGACCGAGCCGTCGGCGTCCACCACGGTCACGGAGGCCGTCACGATCCTTGCGGCGCGGGAGTTCCGGCCGGTGGTTTCGAGGTCGAAGGCTGCGCGGGGAAGGGTATGCCAGGTGCTCATGCTTCAACGCTACCTGCTGCCGCCGACAGTTTCGTGCCGCCCCGCTGTGCCCGGCGGCAGCCGCCAAAACGGTACCCTTGGTCCATGCGGACGGAGTATGTGGAGGCGGTGTTGGAGCTTGCGGCGATGGTGCCGTCGGGTTCCGCCGTCGCCTACGGCGACGTCGCCGAACTCCTCGGCGCGGGTGGCCCCCGCCAGGTCGGATCGGTGATGAGCCACCACGGCAGCGCCGTACCCTGGTGGCGGATCCTCAAGGCCAACGGGGACGCTCCGCCAGGCCACGAACCTGAGGCCCTGGCGTTGTACCTGGCCGAAGGTACCCCCCTGCTGGGCAGCTACGCCGACTATCAGCGCACCGGGGAGGGGCGTTGGCGGGTGGACCTCATGGCGGCGCGGTGGGTCCCCTCCGAACAGGATTTTGGGCTGATCGATGCCGTCGCCGAAAGGCTCGAGCGGGAGCTGCACAAACTGTCGGTCCCCGATGCTGAAATGTCCGTGTGAGTAGCCCCAGCCAAGACGCAGCGAAGCAGCCACCCGCGCACCGGCCACCCGCGCACCGGTCACGCGCCGACCGGGCCGGCGCCGACCGGTCACACGAGAACCAGCCAGGCCTTCGCCTGCTGCCGCCCCGGACCCAGCACAGTACCGTCCCGGTGTTGTCACCGGACCAGCGGGACGCCGTCGACGTCGCGCACGGCTCGGGACCGGTTCTGGTCCCCGGCGCGCCGGGGACCGGCAAGTCCACGGTCCTGGTCGAGGCCGCCGTCCGCCGGGCGCAACGGGACGGCCTGGATCCCGAGCGGATGTTGATCCTGGCGCCCGGGCGGCTCGCCGCCGATGCTCTGCGCGACCGCTTCACCGCACGCTTGGATCGCAGCCTGAGCACGACGCCGGCCCGCACCTGGGCGTCGTATGCCTTCGATCTGATCCGGCGGGCCAAAGCGGAAGGCATCCTGCCGCTGCCGCGGGCGCCCAAACTCCTGTCCGGTCCCGAACAGGACCTCATCATCAAGGAACTCCTCGAAGGCCACGCCCAGCCGGGCCTGGAACTTCCCTGGCCTGGGGACCTGGACGCCGCCCTGCAGACCCGGGGTTTCCGGCAGGAGGTACGCCAGCTCTTTGACCGGATCATCGAATCCGGGCGCACCGCCGGGGACCTGGCGGACCTCGCGCAGCGCTGCCGTCGGCCGGACTGGACGGCCGCGGCGGCACTGTATGCCGAGTACCGCGACGTCCTTGACCTGCGCATGCCCGAATCCTTCGACCCGGCCGGCATCATCACGGCGGCCCGGCAGATCTTCCAGGACTGCCCGGAGTTCCTGGCCGTGGAGCGGGACCGGCTCCAGCTGATCCTCGTTGACGATGTCCAGGAGGCGAACCCGGCCGTGTTCGAACTGCTCGCGGACATCGCCGCGGGCAAGGACGCCCTCGTCACCGCCTCCCCGGACACCGTGGTGCAGGGGTTCCGCGGTGCCCGGCCGGACCTGGTGGCCGAACTGCCACGGCTGCTCGCCGCGGCCGGCGGCACCGTCCTTGAACGGCCGCTGTGGACCGCCCACCGCCACACACCGACCGTCGCGCAGGCCTGGCAGGCGGTGGCGGAGCGCATCTCGCTGCGTTCCGGCGGAACGTCGGCGCGCAAGCTCGTCCAGCCGGCTCAGCCGGCTCAGCCGGCTCAGCAGGCCGCCGGCGAGGGCGCAGTGGAGGCGCACCTGCTGCCATCCCCGGTCCACGAACTGCGCTATGTGGCGCAGCGCATCCTCGAAGCCCAGCTGAACGACGGCAGGGATCTGGGCGACATTGCAGTGATCGTCCGCAACGGCGGGCAGCTCGCCCAGTTGCAGCGCCACCTCGCCGGCCAGGGCATCCCGGTCCGGATCCCGGTGGCCGAATCCGCGGTCCGGGACGAGGTCGCCGTGCGGCCGCTGCTGGACGCCTACGTGGTGGCGCTGGATCCTGCCGAGCTCACCCCGGAGTCCGCCGTCTCGCTGCTCACCTCGCGGATCGGCGGCGCCACGTCGATCGAACTGCGCCGGCTCCGCCAGTCCCTGCGGCGGGAGGAGCTCCTCGGCGGCGGCGGGCGCACCAGTGACGCGCTGCTCGTGGAGGCCCTGCTGGAGCCGGCCGCGCTGGGGACGCTCGGCATCGAGGGGCACTCCGCACGCCGTGTGGCCCGGATGATCCGGGCCGGCCGGGAAGCCGCCGCGGCGCCCGGCGGCAACGCCGAAACCGTGTTGTGGGCGCTGTGGCACTCCACCGGGCTCGCCGCCCGCTGGACCGAGGCCGCCCTGGCCGGCGGCGCGGCGGGCGCCCGGGCGGACCGGGACTTGGATGCCATGATGGCGTTGTTCCATACGGCCGAGCGGTACGTGGACCAGCTCCCAGGTTCCGGTCCGGAACAATTCCTTGAGTACCTGTTGAGCCAGGAGCTTCCGATGGACACGCTCGCAGCCCGGGCGCAGCTGGAGGACGCGGTGGAACTCATGACGCCGGCCAGCGCCGCCGGGCGCGAGTGGCCGGTCGTGATTGTGCCGGGGCTTCAGGAAGGCGTCTGGCCCAACACCCGGCTCCGCGGCGAACTGCTCGGCAGCACGCTCTTCGCCGACGCCGTCGAACACGGCGTCGAGTACGCCCTGCAGCTGGATCCGCTGAGCAGGCTGCGGGAGATCCGCTATGACGAGCTGCGCAGCTTCTCCACCGCGGTCTCGCGCGCCCGGGAGGTGCTGATCTGCACCGCAGTCTCGTCCGAGGATGAACAACCCTCGTCCTTCCTGGATTACGTCTCGCCGCTGCACCCGGACCGGGACCGGCGCGGCTTCACCGCGGTGGAGCGTCCGCTGACGCTGCGCGCGCTCGTCGCGGAACTGCGCCAGTACGCCCAGCTCGACGGCGGCCCCGCCGAAGCGGCCGAGGCCACCGCCGTGCTCGGAGCCCTCGCTGCCGCCGTGCCTGCTGTGCCCGGCGCCCACCCCGACAGCTGGTGGGGTCTCGTCCCGCTGTCATCGACCGACCCGGTGGTGCCGCCCGGCAGCACCGTCTTCGTCTCGCCCTCCAAGGTAGAGACCGTGCAGAAATCGCCGCTCGACTGGTTTGTCCAGGCCGCCGGCGGCGAGGCCGCCACGGACTTCGCCCGGAGCCTCGGCACCCTGGTCCACGCCATCGCCCAGGACCTCCCGAACGCCTCCGGCGGGGAATACGTGGCCGAACTGGTCAAGCGCTGGCCGTCGCTGGGGATGAAGGACAACTGGGAGGGCAAACTGGATTACCAGCGGGCCGAAACCATGGTCCGCAAACTTGCCCAGTACGTGCTGGTGATGCGGAGCGAGGGGCGGGCGCTGATCGGAGTCGAACAGGACTTCGAGGTGAAGCTGCCCGACGTGGTCCCGCCGGCCGCCCCGGGCGCCGAGGAGAGCTGGCCCGCCCGGGCCGCCGTGCTCCGCGGCCAGGTGGACCGGCTGGAAATCGACGCCGAGGGCCGCCTGGTCGTCGTGGACCTCAAGACCGGCAAGCGCCAGCCCGGCAAAGCCGAGCTCGAACGGCATCCCCAGCTGGGCGCCTACCAGGCCGCGGTCCTGGCCGGCGGATTTGCCGGCCCGGATGACGGGCCGCCCCCGCGGCCCGGCGGTGCCGTGCTGGCCCAGCTGGGCACCAGCACCAAAAGCCCGGGCGTGCAGGGCCAGCTGGCGCTCGATCCGGACGCCAACTGGGCGCTGGAGATGGTCGGTGAGGCTGCCCGGGTCATGTCCGGCAGCACCTTCGAAGCCCGCCACGACCCCGCCAAGGGCGGGCACGGCGGCCACGGCTGCAGGCTTCCGGAAGTCTGCCCGCTGTGCGCACGTGGAAAGCAGGTCACCGAATGAGCAACGTGGCAACGCCGGACGCGACAGGCTGCCCGGAGGCACTTCCGGAGCCCCGGTTCAGCCCGGAGGAGCTGTCGGTGCTGCTGGGGGAGAAGAACAGCCCCACGGCCGAACAATCCCTGATAATCTCCTCGCCGCTGACCCCCCGGCTTGTCATTGCCGGGGCCGGCTCCGGCAAGACCGCTACCATGGCGGACCGGGTGGTGTGGCTCGTCGCGAACGGCTGGGTCCGGCCGGAGGAGGTCCTCGGCGTGACCTTCACCCGCAAGGCCGCCGGCGAACTCGCCACCCGGATCCGGGCCAAGCTCGCGGCCCTGGCACGGATCGCCGCCGCCGACCCGGACCACAAGGTGTTCCCGGCCGGGCTGCTGAGCACCGACGCGCTGGAGCCCAAGGTCTCCACCTACCACTCCTACGCGAGCGGCATCGTCTCGGACTACGGCCTGCGGCTCGGCGTCGAACGGGACGTCGTCCTGCTCGGCGGCGCGCAGTCCTTCCAGCTTGCCAGCGAGGTGGTGGAGGCCTTCGACGGCGACTACCAGCATTTCCGCTCCGCCAAGTCCACCCTCGTCAAGGCCGTCATCCAGCTCGCGGGGGAATGTGCTGAGCACCTGCAGGACCCTGCGCAGGTCCGCGGCTGGCTGCTGGACCGGGTGGCCGAGTTTGAGTCGCTCCCGTACCTCGCCACAGCCAAAAAGAACCCCGCCCAGGCCGCGGGGGACCTCAGCGCTCTGCTGCGCACCCGCGCCAGCGTCGCGGACATGGTGGGCCGCTACGCTCAGGCGAAACGGGCCCGGGGCGCTCTGGACTTCGGCGACCTCGTGGCGCTCGCAGCTCGGGTTGCCAACGAGATCCCGGTGTCGGCGCAAACCGAACGCCAACGCTACAAGGTGGTGCTGCTGGATGAATTCCAGGACACCTCGCACGCACAGCTGGTCCTGTTCTCCCGGCTCTTCGGTGACGGCCACGCCGTCACCGCGGTGGGGGACCCGAACCAGTCCATCTACGGCTTCCGCGGCGCGTCCGCAGGTCAGCTCTTCCACTTTGTCCGCGAATTCCCGGTCCGTATTGACGCCAACGCCGACGCCAACGCCGACGCCGACGCCGGAGGCAGCAACAGCGCCGGCCGTCCGGGTAGGTTCGCCGTCGCACCGACGTCGTACCTGACCACCGCCTGGCGTAACGGCCGGAACATTCTCGAGGCCGCCAACGTCATTTCCGCCCCGCTCAGCAAGGCGGCCGCCCAGGCCGGGGCCGCCGGTGCCCGGGACACCGCCGGCACCGTGGAGGTCCCGCCGCTCCAGCCCAGCCCGGCCGCGGTCCAGGGCCGCGTGCTGATGGGCCGCTTCGGCACGGACGAGGACGAGGCGGCGGCCATCGCCGCGGACGTGCTGAAATTCCGGCGGACCGACTTCGACGCCGGCAAGGCGGAGGAACCCGGGGCGCCCGCCATGGCCGTGCTGTGTCGGCGACGGGCCCAGATGGAGTGTATCCGCCGCGAATTCGAGCTGCGTGGCATCCCCTACGAGATCGTGGGCCTGGGCGGGCTGCTGGACACACCCGAGATCGTCGACCTGGTGGCCACGCTCCGGGTGCTGGCCGATCCGGGCCGATCGGACTCACTGATGCGGCTGCTGGCCGGCGCCCGTTGGCGGATCGGCCCGGCGGACCTGATGGCGTTCCGTGACTGGTCAAGCTTCCTTGCGCGGCGCCGCGGACGCCCCGGCGGTGAGACCGACAGCGACGACGCCGCCGAGGCGGTCATCGAAGGCGACCTCACCGACGCAGCGAGCCTCGTGGAAGCCCTGGACTGGCTGCCTCGCCCGGACTGGACGTCCGCGCACGGCCGGCAGCTGAGCCCGGCAGCGCGGGAACGACTGCAGAAGCTTTCCGTGGAACTCCGGCAACTGCGCAGCTTCATGGGCGATGATCTCAGCACGCTCCTCGGCGAAGTCGAACGCGCCATGCTCCTGGACATCGAAGTCGCGGCCCGGCCGGGCATCAGCATCCACCAGGCACGTCGCAACCTGGATGCCTTCCAGGACGCCGCTGCCGGGTTCTTGCACACGTCGCAGCGGGTCGACGTGCTCGCCTTCCTGGCGTGGCTCGAAGCGGCTGCGGCCGAGGAAAACGGCCTTGATGCCGCCGCACCGGAAGTCAACCACGAGGCCGTGCAACTGCTGACCGTGCACGCCTCGAAGGGGCTGGAATGGGACGTGGTGTTTGTCCCGGGCCTCAACGCCGGGGCCTTCCCCAGCAGCCGGGATTCACGCTGGAGCAGCGGGGCGGCCGCGCTGCCGTGGCCGCTCCGCGGTGACCGCGCCGACCTCCCGCAGTGGGACCTGGACCAGCCGGACCAGAAAGGCTGGCTCGACGCGGAGAAGGACTTCAAGGCCGCCGTCTCGGTCCACGGGGAAGCCGAGGAACGGCGCCTGGCCTACGTAGCCTACACCCGCGCCAAGCACGTACTCTGGGTGTCCAGCGCAGCCTGGGTGGGTTCCCGGGCGGGCCAGGCCGGGATGTCGCCGTTCCTGGCCGAGCTCGAAGCCCTGAGCGCGACCGGAGCGGCCGAGATCCATCCGCTGTCCGTCGCCGAGGAATCGCTGCCGGCGGAAAGCCCGCTCACCTCCGAACTCGAACTCGCACTGTGGCCGTACGATCCGTTGGAAGGACCCGTCCACCCGCGCACCGGGGCCCGGCTTCGACTCGTACCGGGCCGCCGGGCCGCCATGGCAGCCGCCGCAGCCCGTGTCCTGCAGGATCTGGAACTTCCCGGCGCCGGCTCGCTGCCGGCTCCGGCACCTGCGGGTTCGGCCCGCTCCAGGCCGGATTCGGCGGGTTCGGTGCCCGGGGCGCGGCGACTGCGCGGCCCCGCCGCAGGCTGGGCGCAGGAAGCGGCCACCCTGCTGGACCGGCGCTCCCGCCGGGCCACCGGCCAGGACGTGCACCTGCCGGGGCACATCTCCGCCTCCACCCTGGTAGACCTGGACGACGACGCGGCCTCCGTCGTGGCCCGGCTGCGACGCCCCGTTCCGCGGGAGCCCGGCATGTCCGCGCGCAAGGGAACGGCTTTCCACGCGTGGGTCGAAGAGTATTTCGGCACCTCCGGGATGCTGGACCTGGGCGAAGCTGCCGGCTCGGACGACCACATCGACGAGGCGTACGGCCTGAACGACATGGTGGAGACCTTCCGCCAGTCCGAATGGGCCCACCGGGCGCCCGCGTATGTGGAGGTGCCGGTGGAGACGCGGATCGGCGACGTGGTGGTCCGCGGCCGGATTGACGCCGTCTTCCGGGACGCCGACGGCGGTTGGGACCTCGTGGACTGGAAGACCGGACGCCGGCCGCCGGCCGGCCAGCTCAAGACCAAAGCCGTACAACTCGCCGTCTACCGGCTGGCGTGGTCCCGGCTCAAGGGGATCCCGCTCGAGGATGTCCGCGCGGCGTTCTATTATGTGGCCGACGACGCGGTGGTGCGCCCGCACGACCTGGGCTCAGCGGAACGGCTGGAGGACATTGTGGCTGCCGCCCTTGGGAGGAGCGCAGCCTGCTAGCGGCTGCGCTAGGAGCGCGTATCCGGAACCACCGTCAGCGCCGTCGTGGAGGTGTCATCAGTCGCGGACGGACCAGTGAGGGAAGTATCCGCGTCCTCTTCGGCGCCGTTCTCTGTGGTGTCGACGGCGGCTGCGGCATCATCGGCCCGGCCGCCGTCCGATCCGTTGGCGTCGGCCCTGCCGCCGGCGGCCCGGTCAGCTTCCGTGACGGGGCCGCCCCCGTCGCCGCGCACGGCAGTGGCCGAGTCGTCGCGGGGGATCGGCGTGACCTGGACGGCGGGCACCGCACCGCCGGCGGCCCGGTCGGTTCCGGGCTCGGGCGCCGTACCAGGAGCATCCGGCCCAATCGGCTGCACGGTCACAGCAGGCTGCACGGTGACGGCGGGCTGCACGGTGACGGCGGGCTGGGGCAGCGGTTCGACGCTGATCGGCTGGCCGCCGTGCTCCGCGACGTCGTCGGCCAGCACCGCTAGCATGGACTCTGCCTCGTCGATCATGGACTGGTCTCCTGCCGCGAGCCCCTTCACCAGGTATTGCGCCAAGGCGAACTCCGCCGACAACGCGGCGCGTCGGAGCAGGTGGGGGTCGGGCGCGTCCCGGCGGTTCGAGGTGTATTGCGCTAATACCGTGTCGACAAAATTCTGGTCGTTGGAGGCAACCAGCCAGGCCATGTCGTCGGCCGGATCCCCGATGCGGAGGTCCGTCCAGCCGGTCACGGCAGTGACCTTGTCACCGTCCACCAGCAGGTTGTCCTCATGCAGGTCGCCGTGCACCACACTGGGGTTGAAGCGCCACAGCGACACGTCCTCCAGTGCGTGCTCCCAGCGGCGCAGCAGCAGCGGCGGAATCTTGCCCGTGGTCGCGGCCTGGTCCAGCTCGTTGAGCCGGCGCTGGCGGAACTCGTTCGGCGTATAGCTCGGGAGGTCGGCATTGCTGACCAGGGAATGCGGGAGGTCATGGATCGCGGCCAGGGCAGCGCCCAGCTCGCGGGCCAGCCCGGCTGAACCGGCGCTGAGCTCTTCCACAGAGCGGGTGGCGCCGGACAGGTGGGAGTACACGAAGGTGCTGAGCGTGCCCTGCCGGACGCTGCCGGCCACGGTGGGCATCAGGAACGGGAGTTCGGCGCGGATGCCGGGAGTGAACGCGCGCAGCACCAGGAACTCGGTTTCCAGCCGTGCGCTGGCCTCGGCATGCCGCGGTGAGCGCACCCGCCAGTGTTTTCCTTCGGTATCCAGGAGAAGGGCCGAATCGAAGTCTGCCGGGTCGTCGGGCGCGGAGCTCACGGCGGTCGGGGTCAGGCCGGGGACTGCCGCCGTTGCGACGGCTGCAAGTTCGATTGGTTTTCTTCTCACTCTTCCACGGTAGAGCGAGCCGCGCCGATGACGGCGATGCAGGGCGGCGAGTCTGAAAGATCGACGCGAAATACGGCCGCACGGCTGCCGGGTCCGCCACCGTTCCGGGACTGGCGCCCGCGGCCGGACCCGCCGGGGGAAATGTCAATTGTCAGCGGGGGTCGGTACGGTGGGTACATGAGTCTTGCTGAGTCACCGGAGTCCGGAACCGGGCAAACTACTGGACCGAACAATCCTGAATCGGCGCACCCGGACCCGGCCGGGTCCGGGGCGGTTCCCGCGTCGACGGCGCCCGGGATCAGCCCGCCGGCAAACCGGCTGCAGGACACCGTCCTTCCCGTACGCCCGGCGCCGATTGACCGCGGTACCGCGGCCCGGATGAAACCCGGAATGCTGGCGGAGATGCTGCGTTCCGGCGGGGTACAGGCGATGTTGCTGTCGCGGCGCCAGGCCCTGGTCAGCGGCGATGGCCTCGTCTTCGTGGACGCTGCCGGCCTCGCCGCCCGGCTCGGGGGGACCGCCTACGCCCCCGAGCAAGTGATCTATCTTGGCGCGGCACTGCCCGCCGCGGGCGCGCCGGAGGGCACCCAGTACGTCCTGTTCATCCTTCCGGAACAATTCGAGGTCCACGCCGAGCCCTTCGAACAGCACGTCGAGGGCATCCCGGCGGGTGCCCAGTGGGCGGGCTTCCGCGAGGTGGCCGCCCAGCTGGACCCCATCGACACGGCCCTGTTCATCGAGGCCAGCGCCGTCGCCAACTGGCACGCCACCCACACGCACTGCCCGCGTTGCGGCGCCACGACAGTCCCCGAGGCCGGCGGCTGGGTCCGGCGCTGTACGGCGGATAATTCGGAGCATTACCCGCGCACGGACCCGGCCATCATCGTCACAGTGGTCGGAGCGGACGGCAGGCTGCTCCTCGGCGGCGGCGGCCCGCTGGACTCCCGGAACTATTCGACGCTGGCTGGCTTCGTCGAGCCCGGCGAATCCCTCGAACAGGCCGTTATCCGTGAAATTGGCGAAGAGGTAGGCGTCAGGGTCACCGCCTCGCAGTACCTCGGATCCCAGTCCTGGCCGTTCCCGGCGTCGCTCATGCTCGGCTTCACCGCGACGACGTCGGACACGGAGGCAAGGCCTGACGGCGTCGAGGTCACCCGGGCGCGCTGGTTCAGCCGCGCCGAGCTGCAAGAAGCGGTGCTGAGCGGAGAAATCGTCATCTCCAGCAGACTCTCGATCGCACGAGCCCTGATCGAACACTGGTACGGGGGCGTCATCCAAGACCGCCCGGACGCCGCATGAGATCACCGTAACAGCACGCCGTAGCGCCCCCGCGCCGCGCGTCCCAGACTGCGGGGCATCCACCGCAGAACCTCCAACGACTGAGCAGCAGAAGTGAACACAGATATTTTCCAGCCCAGCGACTTCCCGGCCGGACAGTCCGGCCCCGGGGGGACGCCCACCGAGCTCCCGGCCCCGGATAACCGTTCCCTCGAGGAGCGAATCCTGGGCGGCCTCGACGCCGAACAGCGCGAGGTGGCCGGCACCCTGAACGGGGCCATGTGCGTCCTGGCGGGCGCCGGCACCGGCAAGACCCGCGCCATCACGCACCGGATCGCCTACGGCGTGCACTCCGGCGTGTACAACCCGCAACGGCTCCTGGCCGTCACCTTCACCGCCCGCGCCGCGGCGGAAATGCGCAGCCGGCTCCGGGATCTGGGCGTCGGCAGTGTGCAGGCGCGCACCTTTCACGCCGCCGCGCTGCGCCAACTCCAGTACTTCTGGCCTCAGGCCGTCGGCGGCACGTTGCCGAACCTGCTGGACCACAAGGCGCAGATGATCGCCGAGGCCGCCCGTCGGCTGCGGCTCAGCACCGATCGGGCCTCCATCCGGGACCTCGCCTCCGAAATTGAGTGGGCTAAGGTGTCCATGCTCACCCCGGCCAACTACCTGGAAAAAGCCCAGGGCCGCGGTACGCCCGGCGGCTTCGACCTGACCGCCGTAGCCCGGGTCTTCCAGTCGTACGAGGACGTCAAGACGGACCGGAACGTGATCGACTTCGAGGACGTGCTGCTGATCACCGTGGGGATCCTGCAGGAGGATCCCAAGGTGGCCGCGACCGTCCGGGAACAGTACCGGCACTTCGTGGTGGACGAATACCAGGACGTTTCGCCACTGCAGCAGCGGCTCCTCGAACTCTGGCTGGGCGGCCGGGACGATCTCTGCGTCGTCGGCGACGCCAGCCAGACCATCTATTCCTTCACCGGCGCCTCGCCTCAGCACCTGCTCGGTTTCAAGGGGCTGTACCCGGACGCCACAGTGGTCAAACTGGTCCGTGATTACCGGTCCACCCCGCAGGTGGTGAAACTGGCCAACGAGCTGCTGGCCGGCCGGCGCAGCGGCGGTCCGGTGGCGGACGCCGCCTGGGCCGCGCCGCTGCAGCTCGTAGCCCAACGGCCCGCCGGCCCGGTGCCGCAGTTCACCGAATGTTCCGACGACGAGGCCGAGGCCGCCACCGTCGCGCTGAACATCCGGAAGCTGCTGGAAGCGGGGACGCCGGCGAGCCAAATGGCCGTGTTGTTCCGCACCAACGGCCAGTCGGAGGCCTACGAACGGGCCCTCGCCTCGGCCGGTATCGGCTACCAGCTCCGCGGCGGCGAACGGTTTTTCGCCCGCAAGGAAGTCCGGGACGCCATCCTGCAGCTGCGGGCCGCCACCCGCGCGGTCAGTGAAACCGCGACGCCGGAGCCCCTGGGCCAGCTGGTCCGCGACATCGTGTCCTCCCTGGGTTACACGGACGCGGCCCCGCACAGCGGCGGCGCCGTCCGTGAACGCTGGGAATCGCTGGCCGCCCTCGTCGCCCTCGCCGACGACCTCGTGGTCAGCAGGGGAGCCCAGTTCAGCCTGGCGGACTTCGTGAACGAACTGCAGGAACGCTCGCTGGCCCAGCATGCGCCAACCGTCCAAGGTGTGACCCTGGCTTCACTGCACGCGGCCAAGGGCCTGGAATGGGACGCTGTGTTCCTGGTCGGCCTGAGCGAAGGCCTGGTGCCCATCTCCTTCGCTGACACCCCCGAGGCCGTGGACGAGGAACGCCGTCTGCTCTACGTCGGCATCACCCGCGCCAAGGAGCACCTGTACCTGTCCTGGTCCACCGCCAGAACCCCGGGCGGCCGAGCCAACCGGAAGCCCTCGCGTTTCCTCGACGGGTTGCGGCCTGATTCGGTGGCCAGTTCGTCCGTCCGCGGCAAGGGCGCCGCTGCACGCCGGAAGGCGGCCGTGCCGGCGTCGTGCCGGGTCTGCGGCAGCATGCTTTCCAGCGGTGCCGAACGCAAGGTCAGCCGGTGCAGCCAGTGCCCGCCGAGCTACGAGGAACAGACCTTCGAGGCGCTGCGGCACTGGCGGAAGGAAGTTGCGTTGGCGGGTGATGTCCCCGCCTTCGTGGTTTTTACCGACGCGACCCTTACCGCGATCGCCGAGGCGCGGCCTGAGTCCCTGGAACAGCTCGCTACGCTGCCCGGCGTGGGCGCGTCGAAGCTGGAGAAATACGGTGAGGCCGTGCTCGCGGTCCTGGTCGAAAGCTCCACGCCCTGATGGCCGGCGCCGGGAACAGCGGCAGCACCACGGTGACCACCGCGGACGGCTCGCCGGTTGAGGTGCGCCGCTCGGCACGCCGACGCCGGACGGTGGCCGCGTTCTGGGAAAACGGCACCGCCGTGGTTGCCATTCCCGCACACTTCAGCAGCGCCCAGGAACGCGAATGGGTCCACCGGATGCTGGAGAAGCTCCGCCTGCAGGGCGCCCGCGGCTCCAAGGCCGCCGGCAAACGCCGCGGCGGCAGCGACGCCGAGCTGTCCGCCCGCGCGGCGGCACTCTCCGCTGAGTATCTAAGCGGCCGGGCCGTCCCGACGTCGGTCCGCTGGGTGACCAACCAGAATTCACGCTGGGGTTCGGCGACGCCGTCGGAGGGAACCATCCGGCTCTCCCACAAGCTCCGGCCGATGCCGCAGTGGGTCATCGACTACGTGCTGCTGCACGAATTGGCGCACCTCCTGGTGGCCGCCCACAACGCCGCCTTCTGGCGGCTGCTGTCCGCCTATCCGGAAACGGAGCGCGCCAGAGCGTTCCTGGAAGGCGTGTCCTTCGCGACCGCCCGCGGGCTTCCGGCCGGGCAGGACGGCCCCGACGAGACCGACGACCTGACGGCCGACGACGTCGAGGCCGCCGCCCGCTGATCCTGCCCGCCGGTACCGGCCGGTGTCACCGCCCGTCAGGACTTGGGGCTGCCGCCGTCATCCGGAGCACCGGGCTCATCGCCGAAATCCGCCGCGGCCGGGCCGGTGTCATCCCCGGCCTGCTCGAGATCCGGTCCGGCCGTGTCGAACCCGCCGCTCAGCAGCTTCTGTAGCGCGTCGTCAACCTCGGTGCCGCTGGCCTCGGCCAGCTTGCGGCGTTCACTGAAGCCCTTCGGGTCGTCCAGATCCTCAGCCGTGGGAAGCAGATCGGGGTGCTGCCAGATGGCGTCCCGGCCGGCCGGGCCGCGCTCGACCGTAAGCTGTGCCCACAGCGCTGCGGCCTCACGCAGCCGGCGGGGCCGCAACTCAAGGCCCACGAGGGAGGCAAACGCGTGCTCTGCCGGCCCGCCGGTGGCGCGCCGGCGCCGGACGGTCTCACGCAGCGCCGCCGACGAGGGCAGCAGCTTCTCCGTGGCGGCTGCCGTGAGCTCGTCGACCCACCCCTCCACCAGGGCCAACGCGGTTTCCAGCATCTCGAGGGCCCGGTCCTGCGCGGGGGTGCGCTGGGGCATGAAGACGCCCTGCGACAGGGCCTCCTGGATGCCCTCAGGATTGCTGGGATCCAGCCCGCGGGCAAGCTCCTCGATCTTGGAGGTGTCGATGTGGATGCCGCGGGCGTAGGCCTCGATCGCGCCGAGCAGGTGCCCGCGCAGCCACGGCACCTGGACGAAAAGCCGGGCATGCGCGGCTTCCCGGACCGCAAGGAAAAGGCGGATGTCGTTCTCCGGCAGGCCGAGGCCCTCGCCGAACTTCGCCACGTTGGCCGGCAGCAGCGCCATTTCCAGATCGGCCAGGGGAACGCCAATGTCGGTGGAGCTCACCACCTCGCCGGAGAGGGCGCCGATTGCCTGTCCCAGTTGCATGCCGAAGATAGCCCCTCCCATGTTCTGCAGCATCGACGAGGCGCCGCCCATCATGGACTTCATCTCTTCGGGCATCTGTTCGGTCATGGCGGATGACAGCGCATTGGCGATGCTGTTGGCGACGGGTTCGGTCAGCCGCTTCCAGGTGCCGAGGGTTTCCTCAACCCATTCGGCGCGGGACCAGGCCCGGCCGATCAGGCCGGTGGCCGGCAAATCAGTGACCTGGTCCAGCCAGAGTTCGGCGAGCCGGAGGGCCTCGTCCACCTCGCGGGACTGGGCGGCGCTGACGGACGGGTCGGAGCCGCTGGCCGCCACCCGGCGGGCGTTTTCGTGTGCCAGCTGCCAGTTCACCGGCCCGTCCGAAGAGGCGCTCATCATGGCCTGGACCTGGGAAAACATCTGCGCCAGCAGGTTCGGATCGTCCGGCAACCCGGCGGCCTTGGCGAGCTCGGCCGGATCGATATCCCCCATACCCTTGCCGCCCATCAGGTTCTGCAGCATTTCTGCCAGCGGATCCTTGGGTTCGTCGTCCCCGTTGGACGGATTGAGTGGGTTAGAGGTCATGATCCCGCCGATCGTCGGTGTGACTGGTGCTCAACTTCACGCTACCCCTCCGTGTCAGCGGCTGTCGCCCGAAACCGGGCCACGTTCGCTGTCGGCAAAGAGCCCCGTCGGCGCGCGAGCGCGTAGTGTTGGGAGCTGGAATATTTGCAGGCTGCCAGGCCGGTTTCGGCCGCAGCCGCTACGCCCTGGTCCCGGCCTCGAAAGTGGCCCCAGGCGCCGGCACGGAGAGGTCCTTCATTGACGTTTACCCAGGGCGGACAGCCCCCCGGCGAATCCGCGCCCCATGACAGCGGCAACGGCGGCAACCACAGTGCCGGGGGCGCCGACAACAGCACCCCCGGCGACGGCGCCGACAACCGCAGCCGCTGGCCCCGTTTCGCGACCGGCCGCCGCACGAAGGGCGGGGAAAGGGACAACCGCTCCTCCGCGATGCTCGTTTCCGGCCTCCTGGCGCTGGGACTCGGCGTCGCCGCGATGAGCCTGCCGGTTCCCTATGTGATTGAATCTCCCGGCCCCACGTTCAATACGCTCGGCACGGATAACGGCAAGCCGGTCATCACGGTGTCCGGACACGAGGCCTTTCCGGCCAAGGGCGAATTGGACCTCACCACCGTCTACGTCGACGGCGGCCCCAACGGGCCGGTCACCGTGTTCGAAGCCCTTAGTTCCTGGCTGAACCCCTCCAAGGCCGTGTACCCGCAGGAGCTGCTCTTCCCCAGCGGCGTTACGAAGGAACAGTCGCAGCAGGAAAGCGCTGTCGCGATGACAACGTCGCAGGAGAACGCCGTGGCCTCGGCGCTCAAAGAGCTGGCTATCCCGTTTGAACAAAAATTGCAGGTCGCCGGGGTTCCGGACGGCTCGGCCTCGAAGGGCAAAATCCAGGAAGGCGATGTGCTGGTCTCCATTGGCGGCAATCCGGTCACCGCCCTCAGCGTCGTGCAGGGCGAGCTGGCGGCCGGAAACGGCAAGCCCGTCACGGTCGTCGTCGACCGGAACGGCAGCCAGCTGCCCTTGACGGTCACGCCTAGCAAGTCCCCGAACGGGCGCTACTTGCTCGGCGTCGTGCTGCAGTACAAATTCAAGTTTCCCTTCGACGTCAAAATTTCCCTGGACAAGGTCGGGGGCCCGAGTGCGGGCATGATGTTCGCCCTTGGCATCGTGGACACGGTGACGCCCGGCGACCTGACCGGCGGCAAGCACATCGCCGGCACCGGCACCATCACGCCCGACGGCGTCGTGGGTGCCATCGGCGGCATCGGCCAGAAGATGGTCGGAGCGAGGTCCGGCGGCGCCACCATGTTCCTCGCCCCGGCGGCCAACTGTGACGACGTCGTCGGCCATATTCCCGCCGGCCTCCAGGTTGTCAAGGTGGAGAGCCTCGCCGAGGCCCGGCACGCCGTCGAACTCGCCGCCACGGGCGGCGACACATCGGGACTTCCGGCCTGCTCCAACAACTAGACTGACCCCGGAACTAAGCCCTGGTGCCACTCGTGGCACTAATGACAGCCGTTGCCGCCTCTGCCGGGGCGGTGCCGGCTGTAGCTAGACTGCAGCAATGCAGCAGACTTGCGTCCAAACAACTGAAGACTTAGACAACTAAACCAGCACTGACGACCAGCTATGAGGTATCGAGTTTGTCCCGACCCAGCCCCGTCCCACCCGGAAGACCACAGCAGCGCAGAGGTGCACTGACGCCTACCTTAATTGTTGTGGCCGTAATCGTGGTCGGCTTCATCTTCTTCGCCAATGTCTGGACGGACGTCCTCTGGTACCAGCAGCTGGGCTACTTCCAGGTCTTCCTGACGGAGAACCTGGCGCGGATCATCATCTTCCTCATCGGCTTCGTCGTCATGTTCGCCGCCGTGTTTTTCGCGATCCGTAGCGCTTACCGCGCGCGCCCTGTCTACGCGCCGGACTCGGAAGTCCGGGACAACCTTAACCGCTACCAGGCGCAGCTGGAGCCGATCCGCCGCGTGGTCATGATCGGCCTGCCGGTATTGTTCGGCCTCTTCGCGGGCAGTGCGGCCGCCAGCCAGTGGCAGAAGGTGCTGCTGTTCCTGCATCAGCAGCCCTTCGGCCAGAACGATCCGCAATTCAACCTGGACATCAGCTTCTACCTCATGGCCCTGCCGTTCCTGGGCTTCGTCACCGGCTTCCTGATCAGTGTCGTCGTCGTGGCCGGTATTGCCGGCATCCTCACGCACTACCTGTACGGCAGCATCCGGCTGATGGAGCGCGGCGTGTTCACCAGCCGCGCCGCCCAGATCCACCTGGCGGTCACGGGCGCGGCGTTCCTGCTGCTGCTCGGCGCCAACTTCTGGCTGGACCGGTACTCGACGGTGCAAAACAACGGAGGCCGTTGGGCCGGGGCGCTCTACACCGACGTGAACGCGGTCATCCCCACCAAGTCCATCCTCGCCGTCGCCGCGGTCCTCGTGGCTGTGCTCTTCATTGTCGCCGCCGTGGTCGGCAAATGGCGGCTGCCGGTGATCGGCACCGCCATGCTCGTCATCACCTCGATCCTGGCCGGCGGCGTCTACCCCTGGGTGATCCAGCAGTTCCAGGTCCGCCCCTCGGAGCAGACCTTGGAGAATCAGTACATCAAGCGGAACATCGACATGACCCGCGCCGCCTACGGCCTGGATAAGGTCCAGGAGAAGCGCTATGAGGCCACCACCAACGCCACCACCGGCGCGCTGGCCCCGGACGCTCAGACGACGGCCAACATCCGCCTGCTGGACCCGAACCTGATCTCGGACGCGTTTTCGCAGCTGGAGCAGTACCGGCCCTATTATCAGTTCCCGAGCACCCTGAACGTGGACCGCTACGAGGTCAACGGTAAGATCCAGGACACTGTCATCGCCGTCCGTGAGCTGAACCCGGGCGGACTCGCCACCAACCAGCAGTCCTGGCTGAACCGGCACGTGGTCTACACCCACGGGTACGGTGTGGTCGCGGCCAAGGGCAACAAGTTCACCGCGGACGGCAAGCCCGATTTCCTGCAGTCCGGCATCCCGTCCACAGGCGTTCTGGGGACGGATTCCACTTATCAGCCGCGGATCTACTTCGGCGAGAATTCACCGGACTACTCGGTCGTGGGCGCGCCCGACGGCGCTCCGCACCGAGAGCAGGACCGCCCGGCGGCCAAGGAGGGCGACGCGGAAACGCAATACACCTTCACCGGCAACGGCGGCCCGAACGTGGGGAACTTCTTGAACAAGATCCTCTACGCGATCAAGTTCCAGTCCTCGGACCTGCTGCTGTCCGACGGCGTCAATGCCGAGTCGCAGATTCTCTACGACCGGAACCCGAAGGACCGCGTCGAGAAGGTGGCGCCGTACCTGACCGTCGACGGAAACGCCTACCCCGCCGTCGTCGACGGCCGGGTGAAGTGGATCGTGGACGGGTATACAACCAGCCCGTACTTCCCTTACTCGCAGCAGGAGCAACTCTCGGACGCCACCCGGGATTCGCAGACCTCGGCGGGCCGCACCGCCGCACTGCCCACCAGCTCCGTCAACTACATCCGGAACTCGGTCAAGGCCACCGTGGACGCGTATGACGGCTCCGTCACGCTGTACGCCTGGGATGACCAGGACCCGGTCCTGAAGGCCTGGCAGAACATCTTCCCCTCCTCGCTGAAGCCGTTCTCGGAGATGCCCGGCGCCCTGATGAGCCACGTCCGCTACCCGGAGGACCTGTTCAAGGTCCAGCGCGAACTCCTCGGCCGCTATCACGTGACGAACCCGAACAACTTCTTCACCAACAACGATGCCTGGTCCGTGCCGAACGATCCGACGGTCAAGGACCAGGTCAAGCAACCGCCGTACTACATGTCGCTGCAAATGCCTGACCAAGCGAAACCAGCCTTTCAGCTGACCTCCTCGTTCATCCCGCAAGTGGTCAACGGCAACGCCCGCAACGTGCTCTACGGCTTCCTGGCCGCGGACTCGGATGCCGGCAACCAGAAGGGCGTGAAGGCGGAGAGCTACGGCCAGCTCAGGCTGCTGCAGATTCCGCCGGAAGCCAACGTCCCCGGACCCGGCCAGGCGCAGAACAAGTTTAACTCCGATCCCGCCGTGTCGCAGGCCCTGAACCTGCTGCGCCAGGGCGCCTCTGCGGTGCTCAACGGCAACCTGCTGACACTGCCGGTGGGCGGCGGTCTGCTCTACGTCCAGCCGGTCTACCTGAAGTCCACCGGTGAGACGTCCTATCCGACGCTGCAGCGCGTCCTGGTCGCATTCGGCGACAAGATCGGCTTCGCGCCGACCTTGGATGAGGCCTTGAACCAACTGTTCGGTGGTAGCTCCGGCGCCACCGCCGGCGACGCCGCCAACAACGGCCAGACGCCCGCCACCCCGGCTCCGGGGGCCACGCCGCCGGCCACGGGAGGCGCGGACGCCAAAGCGGCGCTGAAGGCGGCCCTGGACGACGCCAACGGAGCCATCAAAGCCGGCCAGGAGGCCTTGGCCAAGGGCGACTTTGCGGCTTACGGCGATCAGCAGAAGAAGCTCGCCGCAGCCCTGCAACGGGCCATCGACGCGGAGGCCAGGGTCGGCACGACGACGCCGGCGCCCAGCGGCAGCGCTTCGCCGTCGGCAACGCCGTCGCCCAGCAAGTAGGCCTGCGCAAGTAGGCCCTGGTTACCGGGCGACGGGCAAGTAGGTGCCGGATTGCTGACGGCCTAAGGCCGGATTCCCAGTTCAGTTGAAGTAGGGAATCCGGCCTTACGTCCCTCGTAACGCAAGCCCGGATGGCCTCCGGGCGTGCTCCGGCAGCTCGTGGGACGCACATCACGCCGCTCCGATTTGGCCTCCCGTTCACCGGCAGGTAAAGTTGTTCTTGCGACGCGGGGTGGAGCAGTTCGGTAGCTCGCTGGGCTCATAACCCAGAGGTCACAGGTTCAAATCCTGTCCCCGCAACCGAGAAGAAGTCCGGGACACTGGAAAGTGTTCCGGACTTCTTGCTTTAACGCCCTCGGGCTGCTGGCGCCGGGCGGTGGTCGGGCCGGCGGCCAAAGTAAGGTAGAGTTGATCATGCAGCGCGGGGTGGAGCAGTTCGGTAGCTCGCTGGGCTCATAACCCAGAGGTCACAGGTTCAAATCCTGTCCCCGCAACCAATGGCACCAAGGCAAGGCCCGGATCAACAGATCCGGGCCTTTGCTGTTTGCTACCCGTCCTTGAGCCGCTGATAAGTCTCCAGTGCCCTCGCCCGGGACTCGGGGAGCCCCACGATCGGCGCCGGGTAGTCCGGTGCGCCGCCGTCGGCCTTCCACGGCTCGTGCAGTGCCCTGTCGTCCAGGCCGGCGAGTTCCGGGACAAACTCGCGCAGGTAGCGGCCGGCGGCGTCAAACTTTTTGCTCTGCGTGACCGGGTTGAAGATTCGGAAGTACGGGGAGGCGTCCGCTCCGGAACCGGCCACCCATTGCCAGTTGGCCGGGTTGCTCGCGGCATCCGCGTCCACCAGGGTGTCCCAGAACCAGGCCTCACCGAGCCGCCAGTCCGCCAGCAGGTTCTTCACCAGGAATGACGCCGCCGCCATCCGGACCCGGTTGTGCATCCAGCCGGTCTGCCATAGCTGGCGCATGCCGGCGTCCACCAGCGGGTAGCCGGTACGGCCCTGCTGCCACGCCTGCAGCTCGGCGTCCGACGGCGTCTGCCAGGCAAAGCGGTCGAATTCGGGGCGGTAGTTGCGGCTGGCGAGCTGTGGATTCTCATATAGAAGCTGCCAGCAGAATTCCCGCCAGCCGAGTTCGGAACGAAAGATCCCGACGTCGGCCGGTGCGCCGTGCGGGAAGCGTTCCCGGAGCGCATGCCAGACCCTGAAGGGGCTGATCTCGCCGAAGCGCAGGTGCGGGGAGAGCCGGCTGGTGCCCTCGACACCGGGGACATCCCGGCCGGTGCCGTACTCGACTGCCGGGCCGTCCAGGAAGTCGTCTAGCCGGCGGTGCGCGCCAGCCTCTCCCGGGGTCCAGTCCGCGGCGAGCCCTGCACTCCAGTCCGGGCGGCGGGGGAGCAGCCCCCAGTCCTCCAGCGCCTCGCTGCCGGGCAGCTCGCCCGCAGCGTTCCGCGCCGGCCCGGGCAGCCGATCCGGTGCCTCCAGCGGCAGCCGTGGCTCGGGCGCGTCGAGGCAGGCCTTCCAGAACGGGGTGAAGACCTTGTACGGGCCCCCGGAGCCGGTCCGCACCGTCCACGGCTCGAACATGAGACTGGCCTGGAAGCTTGCGGCGGTGATCGCCTGCCGCGACGCCCATTCCTTGAGGCCCGCGTCCACGGCGCGTTCCGGGCCGCCGTAGCGCCGATTCCAGAGCACCCGCGCGGCGCCGGTTTCTTCGGCCACCTGTTGGATGACCCGCTCCGCCGGGCCGCTCCGGAGCAGCAGGCGGGACCCAACGGCTTCAAGGTCCGCGGCGAGTGAGGCGAGCGAGTGGTGCAGCCACCACTTCGCTGCTCCGCCGAGGGCCCGCACCCCGGGTGAGACCTCGTCCAGCACGTAGACCACCGTCAGCGGGCGGCCCAGTGCCTCCGCCTCAGCGAGAGCGGGGTTGTCATCGAGGCGGAGGTCATCGCGGAGCCAGACGAGGGTTGCAGACATGGCTCCACGCTACTGGATCACAGCAGAGGGCGGGCCCCGTGGGGCCCGGCCTCTGACTCAACTGACGGCAGTCGCCCGCCGACGTAGCCCGCTGGCGTGCATGCGGACTACAGCTTGTCGAAGTCGGCCTCGTCCACCGTAGCGCCCGCGCCCGCGGTCGAGCCGTTGCCGGCTCCCAGGGCCGGGGCGCTGCCGCCGGACTTCAGCGACGCCAGGCGCGCCTCGATTTCGGTCTGCTCGCCGAGGTCCTCGAGGGAATTGAACTGGGCGTCCAGGCTGGAGGCCGCGAGTTCCTGCTGGCCGCGGACCTTGGCCTCTTCGCGGCGGATCTTCTCCTCGAAGCGGCCCACCTCGGAGGTCGGATCCATGATGTCGATGCTCTTCAGGGCGTCGTGCACCTGGGTCTGCGCGGCGGCCGTCTTGGAGCGGGCCACGAGTTCGTTGCGTTTGCTGGTGAGCTCGTTGAGCTTGACCTTCATCTGGTTCAGGCCCTGCTTGAGCTTGTCCACCACATCGCTCTGCGAAGCAATGTTGGGCTCGGCCGACTTCGCCTCATTTTCCGACGAAATCTGTCGTTGCAGGGCCACCTTGGCGAGGTTGTCGAACTTCTCGGCATCCACGGCGTCGCCCTTGGCGCGGTACTCGTCGGCCTTACGCGAGGCGGCCAGGGCCTTGTTGCCCCAGTCCTGGGCATTCTTGATGTCTTCGTTGTAGTCGTCTTGGAGCATGCGCAGGTTGCCAATGGTCTGGGCGACCGCCGATTCCGCCTCGGCGATGTTGTTCGTGTAGTCACGGACCATCTGGTCCAGCATCTTCTGCGGATCCTCTGCCTGGTCCAGCAAGGAATTGATGTTCGCCTTCGCCAGCTGAGCCATGCGGCCGAAGATGGACTGCTTAACCATGGTGTTGCCTTTCGTCCTATCCAGTGGTGGCCACTGAATTCGGTGAACAGTGAATGTACCGCTTCTATCCGCCGGCCGGAACGAATCCGCCGGCGCCTAGTCTGTAACCGGCCGTTAGAAACTCCCGGAGTCCCCGCCGCCGAAATCGCCGCCGCCGCCCCCGCCGCCGAAATCGCCGCCGCCGCCCCAGCCACCGCCCCCTGAATCGCCGCCGCCCCAGCCGCCACCGCCCCAGCCGCCCCCGCCGCCGTGCAGGATGGAGTTAATCAGGATGCCGCCGAGGATCGCACCGCCGAGCCCGCCTCCACCGCCGCCGCCGAACATTCCGCCGCGGCCGTAGCCTTGGTTGGCGTAGCCGCCGAAATGGTCCACATCGGCCTGGGCCTGCTGCGCCGCCTGGGCCGCGAGGGAGTGCGCCTGCTGGGCGTACTGCAGAGCGGTGACCGGGTCGGTGCGGGAGATGGACAAGGCGTAGTCGAGGTTGCGCTGCGCCTCGGCCAGACGCGTCCGGGCCTCGGTGCCCACGCCGCCGCGGCGCGCCGTGATGTAGTCCGAGGTGGCGCTGATCTGGGCCTGGGCGGACATGATGCTCTGCTGCATCGACGCCTGCGCCCGTCGGGCCTGTTCCTGCTGATCGCGGATGCCGGTGAGGGCAGCGTCCAGGGACTGGTGGGCGTTCTCCACGCGGGCCAGGGTGGCAATGGGGTCGATCTTGCCGCCCTGGATCTCGGCCTTGACCTGGGCCAGCGCAGCTTCCACTCCGGCTACCGGTCCGGCCAGTTCCGGATGGCCCCCCGCCTGGATCATGGCCCGTGCCTGGGCGAGGTCCTGGGAGGTGTCGACGACGGCGGACTCCAGTCCGCTGCGGGCCGCGTCGAGGCTGCCCGCGACTTTGGTAATGGCGCCGAGCAGCACGTTGGTCTGGTGCAGGCTCTCCTCGGCGGCCCGCACGGCGACAGCCGCGAGGCTGCCCTCGCCCGCGCCGAGCTTGTCCCGGGCCGTCGCGGAGGCGTTCTGCACGAATGCCAGCCGCTCCTTGGCCTGGTTGATGTTGTCCGCGACATGGGTCAGCGCGCTGTCCGCGTACTTTGCCCGGAGTCCGGTCAGGGATTGCTCGGCCGCGGCGATCTTCTCCTGGGCTTCCTTGGCGCCGGTGCCGACGGCCGCAAGCGCCTCGGGGGCGTTCTTCTCCAGCTCCCGCAGCGAATCGAAGTCCGCTTTCTGCTCCTGAAGGGAGGACAGTGCCGCCTCGGAACGGCGGATGATTTCCCCAAGCCAGGTCCGCTGCTGCTCCTCCGTGTCGGGGATGTGGTCGTCGAGCTGCTGCTGCAGTTTGAACGACTCGGACATGTGGGCTTTGGCGTCCTGTAGCGCTTTTGTGAAGTTTCCGACTGCGGCGTCGCCGTACTGTGCCTGGGCGAAGCCGAGTTCCTGCTCGCTGGACTTGATGGCGTCGTCCGCTTCGATCAGCAGCGAACCGCTCTTGCGACGCAGGTCCTCCACGCTGAGTCCGGCCAGCGGGTCCAGTTCGGCCCCTTCCGTGCCGTAGCCCGTGGTGTTGGCCGCCGCAGTCTTCTTCCGCCGATTGCGGAGGTAGAGGTACGTTCCGGCGCCGCCGACGGCTACCACGCCGACGCCGACGAGGACGCCGCTCCCGGATCCGGACGGGACCGCGCCGCTGCCGCCGCCGGCGGCGTCGCCGACCGCCGCGGCGGTGTCGATCGCGGCCTGGGCAAAGTCACGCTTTCCGCCTGCCAGATTAGCCACTATGGCGTTCTGGCTGATGGTGCTGGTCTTGGAATAAATGGCGCTGGCGGAGTTGGGCGAAAAGTAGTACTTGCCGTCGTCGGACATGGCGAGGATGAGATCCGCCCTGCCCATGCCTTTCTTGGTGGCTACGGCCTGGGACCATGATTTGGGATCGGCCGGATTCTCGAAAGCCTTCACAGTCACGACGTAGAGATTGTACTTGTGGTCCTTCAGGAGCCGCTGGACGGCGTCCTGGACTTCGGCCTTACGGCCGCCGAGCACATTGGCACCGTCCACGATATTTTGTCCGGAGGGGATGGTCACCGGATCTTCGGCGAGCGCGGGAGCGGCGGGAAGGGCCAGCAGTCCGGCGACGCCGAGAACGGCGAGGAATCGTTTCATCATTGACCGCATGCTCAACCCTTCAGCACTTCTGTGACCGGATCGGGCCGATCCGGTCCACTCAGAACGCAGCAGCGCCCCCGCGCAGGTACAGAACCGCAGGTGGCTGTGGCAATTCCATTTGATTCTATGGTGCGCCCCGGAGACCGTCCACCGCCGGGGAATATGCCACCAGCGAAACGCGCTGAAGCCCGCGGAACGGCCGTACGCGGGCCAGCATGGAGCCCACCTGCGTTCAGGAACCTCCCAGCAAATGTCCGCTCTTGTACCAGCCTGGGCGACCATAGTTAACTGCAGACGAGGATGAAAGGAAGTCCCATGACTGAGAACCCAACGCAGGGCGCATCACCGGATCCATCACCGAGCAACCGGGACCCGCTGGAACCGGGCCACGGCGCTGGCGCGGCTCCGCAGGCCGAGGCGGGGGAGGACTCAGCCGGGGAGAACCCCACCATGCGGCTGGACCGGCCGGCCTACGATGCCCCGCGGCCGGTATATCCGCAGAGCCAGCCGGCTTATGGCCAGCACGCGGCCCCCGCTACCCAGCAGTTCGATGCACCGTCCGCCCAGTCCCACGGTCAGCCGGTCCAGAACCACGCTGCTGCACCCAACACCGGACAGTATGCGCAGAGCCACGGCCCCTACGCCGGGTACGGCAGCCAGCCGCCGGCGCCGCAAAACAACGGGGGCTACAACCAGCCGGGCAACGCGCCGAAGCGCAGGGCGGCCTTCGGCGTCCCCACGCTCGTGGCCAGCATCCTGGCCGCCGGCCTCGTGGGCGGGGGCGTGGTGGCCGGCGGCAACGCCCTGATCGGCAACCGGCCGCTCACTTCCACCAGCAGCACCGGCCATGCTGACACTGTGATCGTGAACAACCAGGACTCCGTCAACGCCATCACGGCCGCCGCAGTGAAGGCCTCGCCCAGCGTCGTGACCATCAAGGCCACGAGCGGCAGCGACGGCGGGACCGGGTCCGGCATCATTCTCGATGGCGACGGACACGTCCTCACCAATACCCACGTCGTCACCCTGGACGGCAAGACATCCAAGGCCGCGTTGGAAGTCCGCACGAGCGACGGCAGGGTCTTTAGTGCGACCGTCGTCGGCACGGACCCGGTCTCCGACCTGGCAGTTATCAAGATTAATAATCCCGCCGGACTGATCGCAGCCACCCTGGGCGACTCGGACAAGCTCAACGTCGGAGATACCGCCATCGCGATCGGCTCCCCGCTGGGCCTGACCGGGACGGTCACGGACGGCATCGTCTCCACGCTCAACCGCACCATCAGCGTGGCATCCTCGGCAGCCCCCAAGGACGGTTCCGACAACTCCCAGGGCGGCGGCCAGGGGTTCCAGTTCGCGCCTCCCGGCGGCGGACAGGCGCCGAGCACCGCCAATCAGGGCAGCATCTCGATCAACGTGATCCAGACGGACGCGGCCATCAACCCGGGCAACTCCGGCGGCGCACTGGTCAACAGCAAAGGTGAGGTCATCGGCGTCAACGTGGCCATCGCCTCCGCCGGCGGCGACTCGAGCGGCAGCAGCAGCAGCGGCAACATCGGCGTCGGCTTCAGCATCCCGATCAACAATGCCAAGCGGGTGGCCCAGGAGATCATCACCAACGGCAAGGCCACCCACGGCCAGTTCGGGGTGAGCGTCAAGTCCAAGGCAGCGGGCACCTCGTTCTCCGGTTTCTCGGTGGGCGCAGACGTGGCGACGGTCGAGTCTGGCTCGGCGGCCGACAAGGCCGGCATCAAGGTGGGCGACGTCATCACGAAGTTCCAGAACCTGACCATCAGCGATCCGAACCAGTTGACGGCCGCCGTGCGCGAACAGGCCGCCGGCGCGACCGTGAAGGTGACGGTTCTCCGGGGCGGCCAGGCGAAAGAACTGGATGTGACACTCGGGGCTGCCGCCGTTCAATAGGGCTCGAGAAGGGGCACGGGATGCGGCAGTAGACCCGGTCCGTGAGGCCGGCCGGCACCTTGGGGGTGCCGGTCGGCCTTCATTTTCCGAGGCCGCGACGGGCCGGCCCTATATGGTTAGCTAGGAGCAACCCGGCATCCCCGGGCGTGCCCTGGCCACGACCCACCCGGCTGGCTATCCACCCGCATGGAAGGCTGCTGTACACACAGTGGAAGAGACCCTGAAGATCATCGTGCTGGTCAAGCACGTACCGGACGCGCAGTTCGACCGCCATCTCAGCGGCGGGGACAAGACGACGGACCGGTCCGAGAGCATCCTCTCGGAGTTGGACGAATACGCCCTCGAAGCTGCGCTGCAGCTGATCGAGGCCCGCGGCGGCGAGGCCGCCGGCAACAAGGTCATCGCCCTGAGCATGGGCCCGGCCGGTGCCGTCAACGCCGTCAAGAAGTCGCTCCAGATCGGCGCCACCGAGGGCGTCCACCTTAGCGACGACGCGCTGGCCGGCTCGGACGCCGCCGCCACCTCGCTCGCGCTGGCCGCCGCGATCCGGCACCTCGGCGCCGACGCCCCCGTTGACCTGATCCTGACCGGTATGGCCTCCACCGACGGCGAAACTTCCCTGGTCCCGGCCCAGTTGGCCGAGCGGCTGGGCCTGCCCCAGGTCACCTTCGCGTCCTCGCTCGAACTCGACGGCGGCAAGCTCACCGCCCGCCGCGACGGCGACTCGCACGCGGACACCGTCGAGGCCCCCCTGCCGGCCCTCGTCTCGGTCACCGACCAGATCAACGAGCCCCGCTACCCGAATTTCAAGGGCATCATGGCGGCGAAGAAGAAGACCATCAGCACCCTGACCCTGGCGGACATCGGCGTAGACCCCGGCATGGTGGGGCTGGCAGGGTCCTGGACCGCCGTGGAGACCGCCGAGGCCCGCCCGGCGCGGACTTCGGGCACCATCATCACCGACGAAGGCGACGCCGGGATCAAGCTGGTCGAGTTCCTGGCCGCCCAGAAGCTGCTCTAAGGGGAGTTCCAGACATGGCAAAAGTACTTGTATTCATCGACACTCCCGGCCGGGCCCTGAAAAAGTCCAGCCTCGAACTGCTCACCATCGCCCGCGCGCTGGGCGAAACCGCCGTCGCCTTCAACGGCGAACTGCACGACGACGTCGCAGCAGCCCTGGGCGAATACGGCGCCCAGGCTCTCTACCGGCCCTCTGTCGACGACCTGGACGACTACCTCGTCGGTCCCAAGGCCTCCTACCTGGCCGCCGCCGTGCAGACCTCCGGGGCCACCATCGTGCTGGCCGAGAACTCCGCTGAAGGCAAGGAAGTCGCAGCCCGGCTGGGCATCAAGCTTGGCGCCGGCGTGATCACCGACGTTGTAGCCGTGGAGCCCGACGGTACTGCCCACAAGTCGGTGCTCGCCGGCTCGTACATGACCACGGCCAGGGCGACCACGCCGGTGGCGGT
Organism: Arthrobacter sp. UYEF3; assembly: GCF_040546245.1. Taxonomy (NCBI): domain Bacteria; kingdom Bacillati; phylum Actinomycetota; class Actinomycetes; order Micrococcales; family Micrococcaceae; genus Arthrobacter; species Arthrobacter sp. UYEF3. Next base: position 21,078 of record NZ_JBEPNK010000007.1, on the reverse strand, counting down.
GCTGACGGTCAAGCCCAACAGCATCACCCCGGCGCCAGCGATCACCGGCACGGCACCGCAGGCTGCCACCATCGAGGTGCCGGACACGGCCACCGCCGCTTCGGCCCGCGTCATCGCGCGCAATGAAAAGAGCGCCAGCGGACGCCCCGATCTCTCCGAAGCCCGGATCGTGGTGGCCGGCGGCCGCGGCGTGGACGGGAACTTCGGGCCCGTCGAGGACCTTGCGGACGCTTTGGGCGCGGCCATCGGTGCCTCCCGTGCCGCCACGGACGCCGGCTGGATCGGCCACGACGCACAGGTGGGCCAGACCGGCAAGACCGTTTCCCCGCAGCTCTACATCTCGGCCGGCATCTCCGGAGCCATCCAGCAGAAGGCCGGCATGCAGACCGCCAAGGTGATCGTGGCGGTGAACAAGGACGCCGAATCGCCGGTCTTCGAGATCGCTGACTTCGGCATTGTGGGCGACCTCTTCCAGGTGTTGCCGCAGGCGACCGAAGAAATCAACAAGCGCAAAGGCTGACCTTGAGCACCAACGCCCCCGCGGCACAGAGCCCGTTCGATCCGGACCACACCCGGATCGCGCGGGTGCTTTGTTTCACCGCGCACCCGGATGACATCGATTTCGGCGCCGCCGGCACGATCGCCGCGTGGACCGCCGCCGGGGTCCAGGTCAGCTACTGCATCATGACCGACGGCGATGCCGGAGGCTTCGACCCGGAGCGGCGCGCCGAAATCGTACGGCTGCGGACGGAGGAGCAGCAGCACGCCGCAGCCCTCGTCGGGGTCACCGACATCCACTACCTGCACCAGCGCGACGGCTACCTCGAAGCCTCGCACGAGGTCATCCGCGATGTGGTGCGGCTAACCCGCCAGATCCGTCCCGACGTCGTGCTCGCCATGCACCCGGAACGGAACTGGGACCGGATCCAGAAAAGCCACCCGGACCACCTTGCGGCGGGGGAGGCGGTGACCAGGGCGGTCTACCCGGCGCTCGAAAACCCGTTCGCGTACCCGGAGTTGGCCGCCGCCGGGCTGGAAGCCTACAAACTGCCCTGGCTCTGGCTCTTTGCCGGCCCGGAGGACCGGGAAAACCACTTCGTCGACATTACCGGCCACGTCGAGGACAAGCTCGCGGCCATCCACATCCACGTCAGCCAACACCCCGACGTCGCGGCCATGGAGCGCACCGTCCGCAGCCTCCTGCTGGACACCGCGCAGCGCGGCGGACTCGCCCCGGGCCGCAGCGCCGAAGCTTTCCACGTGGTGGCCGTCAACGGCCAGGGGACCATCGCCGGTTTCTAGTGTTTGCCCGCTGGGGGCCTCTGCCATATGCTTACCGTGTTTAAATCATATTTATTTATGGAAGGCAGACTTTAATGGCGAAGACTGCGCAGCACCCTGTCCTGGTGATCATGGGCGTTTCGGGCTCGGGCAAATCCACTGTCGCCGGCCTGCTGGCCGGGCGGCTCGGCTGGGACCTCGCGGAAGGCGACGAACTGCACCCCGCGTCCAACGTGGCCAAGATGCACGCCGGGCAGCCGCTGACGGACGAAGACCGTTGGCCCTGGCTGGAGAGTATCGCCGCCTGGATCCGGGCGCATACGGCCGCCGGGACGCCCGGCGTCGTGACTTGCTCCGCCCTGAAAAAGCGGTACCGCGACGTGCTGCGCGGGGACGGCGTGGTGTTTGTCTTCCTCGAGGGCAGCAAGGACAGGATCTCGGACCGGCTCGCCTCCCGGCATGGGCACTTTATGCCGCCGGCCCTGCTGAACTCCCAATTCGACGCCCTCGAAGCCCCCACCGCGGACGAAAACTGCATTACCCTGCGCGTCGGCGCAGCCCCCGCGGAGGAGGCCCAGGAAATCATCGACCGGCTCCAACTCGACGCCGACGCTCACTAAGCGCGCATTGGTCACCACCCCTTTATTCCAGCTAGGAACACGTTTTGAAATCTTTTGCCGCACTGCAGCTTCCGGCTGCCGTCGAGGCCTGGACCGGCCATGACACCCAACTCCTGATCGTCGCCGCCCTCGGCATCGCACTGATCGTGGTGCTGATCGCCAAGTTCAAGCTCCACCCCTTCCTGGCCCTCGGGCTCGGCTCGGCCTTCGTCGGCCTGGCCTCCGGCGTGGAACTGGCCAAGATCGTCAGCAACTTCGAAGACGGCGTCGGCGGCGTCCTGAAGGAGGTCGGCCTGCTGATTGCCCTCGGTGCGATGCTGGGCAAGCTCCTGGCGGACTCCGGCGGCGCCAACCGCGTGGTGGACACGCTGCTCGCCAAGGCGAGCGGCAACCGGGTGGTCTGGTCCATCACGCTGGTCGCGGTGATCATCGGCCTGCCGATGTTCTTCGAAATCGGCCTGGTGCTGCTGCTCCCGGTGATCGTCCTGGTCACCCAGCGCTCCAAAATGCCGCTGATGCGCATCGCCATCCCGGCCCTGGCCGGGCTGTCCGTGCTGCACGGCCTGGTGCCGCCGCACCCGGGCCCCCTGATCGCGATCAGCGCCGTCAAGGCCGAACTCGGCACCACCCTCGCACTCGGAATCCTGGTCGCCATCCCCACCGTCATCATCTGCGGACCGCTGTTTGCCCGGCTGGCAGCCAGATGGGTTCCCGTGGGCGCCCCCGCCGTCGCGGGCGGCATCGACACCGAGCATGGCGCGGACCTGGCAGGCGTCAAGCGCCAGCCCAGCTTCCTGGTGACGCTGCTGACCATCATCTTCCCGGTGGTGCTGATGCTGCTCAAGGCCGTGGTCGACATCATTTGGCCGGATGCCAAGACGGCGCCCTGGACCCGGGTCTTCTTCGACTTCGTCGGCCAGCCGCTCGTGGCGATGACCCTGGCCGTTCTCCTTGCCATCGTCACCTTCGGCTACGCCGTGGGCTTCACCGGGAACAAGATCACCTCAAAAATCGGCGCGAGCCTCGGTCCGATCGCCGCGATCCTGCTGATCGTGGGCGCCGGCGGCGGCTTCAAACAGACCCTGATCGGCGCCGGAGTCGGCGACGCGGTCAAGAAGTGGGCCGAAGGCGCCAACATGTCCGTGCTGGTCCTCGGCTTCCTCGTTGCCGTGGCGCTGCGCCTGGCCACCGGCTCCGCCACCGTGGCCACGGTGACCGCGGCCGGCATCGTCGCGCCGCTGGCCAGCGCGCTCTCACCGACCCACGCGGCCCTGCTGGCCCTGGCGGTCGGCGCCGGATCGCTGTTCCTCTCGCACGTAAACGACGCCGGCTTCTGGCTGGTCAAGGAACTCTTTGGCCTTACCGTCGGCCAGACATTCAAGACCTGGTCGGTGATGGAAACGCTGATCTCCGTGGTTGGGTTCGGCTTCGTGATGCTGCTCTCACTGATCGTATAGCCGGGCCGGCAAGCCGCCGTCACGCCACAAACAAGGCCGCGCGGGTTCCGATGGATTCGGGGCCCGCGCGGCCTTTTGTATATTCAATTTCGTCCGGGACGCTCCCGGCCGGCCGGGCTAGGCGCCCAGCGGGGCGTCGGCCACGGTCGGCGTGGTCGGAGACTTCGATCCGCCCGCCGGTTCCACCGTGATGCCCAGAGAAGAAGCGGCACCGATGCCCGTGACGACCGCCGGCTTGGACAGCGCTTCGGCGTCCATCAGGCCCTTGGAGACAGGAGCCGAGCCGTCCTTGGGGATCAACCACATCTGGTAGACCTTGCCCGTCGGCGGGTCGGGGACGCCGTTCATCTTCACCACCACAGCGTCCCTGGAGGACGAGACGGTCAGCGAAGCGGTGCCGCCGCCGGTCACGTCGATCGTCGCCTTGCGCACGTCGCCGGCCTGAAGCACCTGGTTGAGCGGATCGTTCTGATTGGCCACGTACGCGCCCACACCGACGCCGCCCACGGCGATGGCTGCCGCCGCCGCGACGCCGATGAGCCAGTTACGCATGCCCTGCGGGCGGCGCCGTTCTTCCCGGCGCCGACGGGCGGCGTCGAGGTCGACCGCAACGGGTAACCCCGATTTTTCCTGGGCCGTCCGGTCCGCCGCCGGAGCAGCATTGGCAGACGGTTCTCCGGCGGACAGTCGCCCGTCGGCCGGCCCGGCCTGAGCGGGCAAAGCGGCGATGATCCGGTCGAAGAGTCCGGCCGGCGGCTCCTCCTCAGGGCTGAAGCTAATGGTCAGAGTCTCGCGTGCTTCGCGGACGCGCTCTTCAAACCCGGCTCGCTCGGCTGGTGGCGCATCCGCGATGTAACGGTCGACGGTGGCGTGTTCGGCGTCGTCGAGGGCGTGCAGCGCATAGATTTCGGCGAGGTCGACGACCCGGCCGGAACTGAGGTCGCTCGCGATGTCGGCGGCAAAGCCTCCGGGCGTCCGGCCGCTGCTCTGTGGTGTCTGATCGTTCATCTCAACTCACCCCCAGACAGGTCTTCAGACGGATTAGTCCGTCGCGGATGCGGGACTTGATGGTGGGAACCGCAGCGTGCAGCTTCTCGGCGACTTCCCGGTAGGTGAGCCCGCCGTAATAGGCGAGCCGCACGGATTCCTGCTGCGTGTCGGTTAGCGTGTCCAGGCAACGGACCACGGTTTCGGCCTCAAGTCGGCTGCCAACCTCGTCGGAAACCGAATCATGATCGATCTCCTGGCTGCTGGCGCCGTACCTGGCTTCACGGTCGGAGGACGATTGCGAGGATCGGACCTTGTCCACCGCCCGGCGGTGTGAAATCGTCATCAGCCACGCCAGCGGGCTCCCGGCGTCCGGGTTGAACTTGGCCGCGTTCTGCCAGACCTGGAGGAATACCTCCTGGGTGGTGTCCTCGCTGAGTTCCGCGTCAATCAGGACCCGTCGCGCCATGCCGAATACACGGCGGGAGGTGAGCTGGTAAAACTCGGCGAAGGCTGCTTGGTCCCCGTTGGCGACCTGTGCCAGCAGTGCGCCCAGCCGGCGGTTCACGTCGGTTGAGGCGTTCGGGGGCGCGGCGGCCTCGGGGTTCGGGGCATTCGGAGTGTCCATCACCCTCAAGCATAGGGCGCCAGCCACGGAAGGAGGGCCACATCTGTCTTCAAGTGCACCGTGGTTGCCCGCAGCCCGTGGGGCCGGGCGTCTATCCACCAGCATTGTAGTCACCTGCCGCTCCTCGCTGCCTTCGACGCACGCCGTTGCGGGCCTCTCACAAAGCATTCGGCGCGGCGGGGCCAAAGGATGGGCCGCGTTTGCCGTAGCCGGTGCCTGGGTGCTCTGCTGCTACAGTTTCGCGCCGGCGAAGCCCTGTTGGCGCCAGGCCTCGTAGACGGCGATCGACGCCGCGTTTGCCAGGTTCAGTGAGCGCAGCGCCGGCAGCATCGGCAGCCGGACCCGGGACGTCACGTGGGGGTCGTGTTTCAGTTCCTCGGAGAGCCCCACGGATTCGCGGCCGAACATCAGCACGTCGCCGGGAAGATAGCTGACGTCCGTGTAGGAGGTGTCGCCGTCGGACGTAAAGGCGAAGACCCGCTCCGGCGCCAGCGCCGCCCACGCGGCGTCGATGTCCGGGTGCACGGTGACGACGGCGAGGTCGTGGTAGTCCAACCCGGCGCGGCGGAGCTTGGCGTCGGAAAAATCAAAGCCCAGCGGCTCTACGAGGTGAAGTTCGGCCCCCGTGATGGCGGCCAGGCGGATGGCGTTGCCGGTATTGCCGGGGATTTCGGGGCTGTGGAAGAGGATGCGGAACACGCTGCCATTCTATCGAGCCGCCGGGCCGCCCACGCATGCCCGCCAATGCATGCCCGCCGGCGCAGTCCCGCCGGTGCCGTCCGGCCGGCGAAGTCCAGCCGGGCCGACGGCGCAGTCCCTAATGCATGCCGCGCAGGAGGCGGGCGAGCACCGGAACGTTGACCGTGTTCGGGGCCGGGCCCGAGCTAAGGAACTGTTTGAGGCCGCGTGCCAGCCCGGCGGCGTTGACCAGCTGCACGGTTTCGTGGCTGTCGCTGCGGTCCCTCGATCGTCCGTGCCGGTCGATCACCGGTTCGTGCAGGTTGCCGTCGGTGCTGTGGACCACCGTCCAGCCGGTGACGTTCAGCTCCGGGAAGATGTCCTGCATGCGGCGCACCACGTGGGCCAGCTGCGGCGGTGCGACGGAGCGTCCGCCGTGGTTCAGGGTGCTGCCGTTCCAGGCGTAGGCGCCCGGCGGCAGGAGCATGGATCCGATGATCGCCAGCCGGTAGCCGGAAAGCAGCACGTGGTCGATGTGGCTGTTGTCCGCCGGGGACTGCAGTCCGTTGACCAGGCGGGCAGCCGGAATGGCCGGAAGGATCTGCCGTGTGATCAGCTGCACCGTCCGCATCTCGCGCTGGATGCGGGCCTCCGCCCCGAAAATTCCACGCCGTCGAGGCATGCCGTGGACCTGCTGCCGGGCCACCGGTGCCGGGATCAACGGTACCTCGCCGCTCGCGTCGACCTCCTCGAAGGGCGGCACGTAGACCGGGGCGTCCGCGGCGGTGTTCCGCGGCATGTGGGGACGGCGGACATGGGCGGACGCCCGGCTGCCGGCGGGGGGCGCGTCGAAGTGCGCCCCTTCCGCGGCGGGGCCAGTGCCGCTGGAGAAGGCGGTGCCGCTGCCGTACGAGCGGTCGTAGTCGGCGCGGCGTTTGGCATCGATGAGGGTCTCGTAGGCGAGGGTTACGCGGCGGAAGGTTGCGGCATCACCCCCGTGATCGGGGTGGGCCGTGCGGGCGGCCTTGCGGTAGGCCACTTTGATGTCCCTGTCCGTAGCCGTCACGGGGATCCTCAGGACCTGGTAGTGCGAACTGTTGGCCTGCGTCAAGCAAGATTCCTTTGCGTCTATGGTGCCGGTGCGGCCGGGACCCCCGGCGTCGCCAGTTTAACCGGCCGGTTCAACCCCTTGGGGGAATAACGTGCGCACGACCGCGGATGGTTCCCCGCGGCTGGCATAATTCAGCGGATGAAGATTGCACTGGCCGTCAACCCCCACGCTTCCTTTGGGCGCGGGCGGGATGCCGGCCGGGAAGCGGCCGAGTGCTTCCGCGCGGCCGGGGCGGACGTCCGGCTGCTGTGTGAGGATAGCTACGAGTCGCTGTCCCGGTCCGTGGACAAGGCACTCGCCGACGGAGTGGACGCCCTCGTCGTGGTGGGTGGCGACGGCATGGTGCACCTTGGCGTCAACGCGCTCGCCGGGTCCGGCCGCGGGTTCGGCGAGACGCCCCTGGGCATCATTCCGAGCGGCACGGGTAATGACGTGGCCCGCGCGCTCGGCCTGCCGCGGCACGACATCCCGGCGGCTGCCGCCCGGATTCTCGCGGCCCAACTGTCCGGCGGCCGGGTGATCGACGCCGGCCGGGTGCGCTCGGGTTGCCGGACTCACTGGTTCGCCGGCGTGGTTTCGGCAGGGTTTGACGCTGCCGTCAATGAACGCGCCAACGCGTGGCGCCATCCTCGCGGGATGGCGAGGTACAACCTGGCGATGCTGCGCGAACTGGTCACCTTCAGCGCCATCGAGTACACCGTGACGGCGGACGGCCAACGCTGGCGACAAGGTGCCATGCTGATTTCGGTGGCCAACGGGCAATCCATCGGCGGCGGCATGAAAGTTGCGCCCGAGGCCATGCTCGACGACGGCTACCTGGACCTTTTCATCGTCCGGCCGCTGTCCCGTCTGCGTTTCCTCGCGGTGTTCCCGAAGGTGTTCTCCGGCCGGCACGTGGGCCACCCGGCAGCCGAGATCCGCCGGGTCCGGAAGGTTGAGTTGGAGGCGGACGGCGTCGTCGCCTATGCGGACGGCGAGCGGATCGGGCCGCTGCCGGTGGCCATCGACGTGGTCCCCGGAGCGATCCGGGTCCTGGCGTAGGCGGGTTCTGACGGCGGCAGCGGATGCTACCGGGCCCTCACGGGGGAGAGCCGGTTCAAGGCCAGCGCCCCGACCAGCAGGCCGACGTCGCGCAGTGCCACGTCGAAGTAGCTGCCCAGGACCAGCAGGTTGACGATGATGCCGAGCAGCCACACGGCGACGAGCAGGGACCCGAAGCGCGGCCGGAACGCCACCGCGAGGCCGGCAACGATTTCCACGATTCCGACGATGTACATGAAGCTCTGGGCCGACACCGGGATCACCGAGGTGGCCGCCGGCGCGAGGTACATCGTCCAGTGGGTCAGCAGGTTGGTGAACTTGTCCAGGCCGAAAATGATCGGCGCCACCGTGAAGACCGTGCGCAGCAGCAGGAACGCCTGCCGGGGACCGGCTGCGACCGTGAGGGCGGGGGCTGCCAGTGCTGTTGAAGATTTCATCTTCTTCTCCTTCTAAAATTGTATAACTTGATTTTAGAATGGGAGCGGAGGTTAAGCAATGGATCTTGTTTTTAGAGTTAAGCTGATTCCATGACCCGCTTTCCATGGAGCCGCAGGGTGGCCGCCGTCGCTTCCCTGGGCGACGAGAACCGCCGGCGGCTGTTCGGTTTTGTCTCCGGCGCGAAGCAAGCGGTGGGCCGCGACGATGCCGCGGCGGCGCTCGGGCTGGCGCGGAGCACGGCGTCGTTCCACCTGGATCGCCTGGTCCATGACGGCCTGCTGGCGGTGGAGTTCCGTAAGCTCGGCGGCAGGGAGGGTCCTGGTTCAGGCCGGCCGGCGAAAGTCTACCGCGCCGCTGTCCAGGAGGTCTCGGCGTCGATTCCCGAGCGCAACTATGACTTGGCCGCCGAACTGCTGGTGATGGCCGTTGAACAATCCGCGGCCGACGGCGGCTCCGCCCGGGACGCCCTGCTGCGCGTCGCGCAGACCCGCGGCCACGCGGCGGCCGAGACAGCACCCGCGAAGGACTTCGCAGGCCTGCTTTCCGCCGAAGGCTACCGGCCGGCGGAGGACGGCGCCGGGGGCCTGGTGCTGCTCAACTGCCCCTTCCACCGGGTGGCCCGGGGCCACGCGGACGTGGTCTGTGCCATGAACGGCGCGTTCCTGGCCGGGGCCGCGGCGGGCTGCGGCGTGGACCCGGGCCGGGTCGAAGCCCTGGACATCGAGGAACTCAGGGCCGAGGATGCCGCCACCGCCGCCCAGTGCTGCGCCCGGATCAGGCCGCTCTGAGTCAGGCCTGCCCCTGGGCGTCAGCCGGGGTGGTCATCGGCGCCGGCGCCTGCGCCATTCCGCGCCTTCCCTCCGGGGGCCGGTCCGCACGGCCGCGGTAGAATTGTCCGGTGTCCGTCTACCTTGACCACGCCGCCACCACGCCGCTCGCCGCCGAGGCGCTGGCCGCGCTGACGCGCGAGCTGGCCCGCACCGGCAACCCGTCATCGCTACACGGTTCCGGCCGCCGCGCCCGACGCGCCGTCGAGGACGCCCGCGAGACGCTGGCCGCCGCCGCCGGGGCCCACCCCTCCGAAGTCATTTTCACCTCCGGCGGCACCGAGGCCGACAACCTCGCCGTCAAGGGCCTCTACTGGGCCCGCCGCGCTGCGGATCCGCGGCGGATCCGCGTCCTGTGTTCCACCGTTGAACACCACGCGGTGCTGGACACCGTCGAATGGCTCGGACGGCACGAGGGCGCCGACGTCCGCTGGCTGCCCGTCGACGCCGAAGGTGTCTTGGACCTGGCCGCGCTGGAGGCCGAACTGGCCGACGACCCGGCCTCCATTGCCCTGGTCACCGTTATGTGGGCCAACAACGAGGTGGGCAGCATTCAGCCGGTCGCGGAGATTGTGCGGCTGGCGCACGCCGCCGGCGTGCCGGTGCACTCCGATGCCGTGCAGGCGTTCGCCTCCGTCCCGGTGGATTTCCGCGGGTCCGGTCTGGCTGCCATGTCCATCTCCGGGCACAAGATCGGCGGCCCGGTCGGCGTCGGCGCCCTGCTCCTGGGCCGCGCCGTAACGCTGACCCCGGTCCAGCATGGCGGGGGACAGGAGCGCGATGTACGCTCCGGTACCCTGGACACCGCGTCGATCGCGGCCTTCGCCGCTGCGGCGGAGTCCGCCGCCGGCAACCTGGCCGGGGAGTCCGCGCGGATCTCCGCACTACGGGACCGGCTGATCGACGGCGTCCGCGCCGCCGTTCCGGAGGCCGTGCTCCGGGGATCTCCCCGGGCGGCCCGGCTGCCGGGTAACGCGCACTTCACCTTCGCGGGCTGCGAGGGCGACTCCCTGCTGTTCCTCCTGGACCTCGCCGGAGTGGAATCCTCCACCGGATCCGCCTGTACCGCCGGCGTGCCGCGGCCCTCCCACGTGCTCCTCGCCATGGGTCTGGACGAGGACACCGCCCGCGGTGCCCAGCGCTTTACCCTGGGCCACGCGTCCAGCGACTCCGACGTCGATGCTTTGCTGGCCGCCCTGCCAGCGGCCTTCGCCCGCGCCCGGCAGGCCGGCATGGCCGGGCACGTCTCAAGTATCCAGACCGCGGGAACCGTCGCCCGCCAAGCGGCCGGTAACTAAGCCTCCGACCATCAGGCCGCCGGTATCTAAGCCTCCGGCAGAAGTTGCTCCAACGCGACATCCGGATCCGCAAGTGAGTCCGGGCTGACCGCGGCGCGGGCGGCGATTAGAGCCTTGATGGCCTTCTGCGGCTTGTCCGCCCGGGGCCAGTTGACGCTCATGCCGGCGACCACACAGCCCTCACGTTGCCAGAAGGCGAGGAATTGTTTGGCCTCAAGGGAGCCGCGGAGCACGGGCGACCCGTCGACGAGCGTCGGGAACCCGGAGTACTCCATGCTGACGTCGTACTGGTCGGTGTAGAAGTAAGGAACGGTATCCAGCAAGGCTTCCTCGCCCAGCATCGACCGGGCCGCAACCTTCCCGCCGTTGAGCGCGTTTGACCAGTGCTCACTGCGGTGGTGGGCGCCGGTGAAAGGATGCAGGGCGTTGGCGACGTCGCCGGCGGCAAAGATGCCGGGAGCCGAGGTCCGCAGGGAGGCGTCCGTGAGGATTCCGTTCCTCAGCTCAAGGCCGATTGCCGCGGCGAGAGTGGTTTCGGGCACGACGCCCACGGCGATGACCACCAGATCAGCGGCCAGGACCTCGCCGGTGTCGGTACGGACCCCGCTCACCCGGCCGGCGTCGCCGGTAATCTCAGCCGCCGACGCCGGGAGCCGGAACCCTACGCCGCGGGACTCATGCAGGGAGCGGAAGAACGTGCCCAGTTCGGGGCCAATCGCCGCCGCTAGGGGCACCTGCTCCAGGCCCAGCAGGGTGACGGTGTTGCCGTAGGCGGACGCGGCGGCTGCTAGTTCCATCCCGATCCAGCCGGAGCCCACCATCACCACGTTCCGCCCGCCGCTGGCCAAGGACTCCCGAAGCAGCCGGCTGTCGTCGAGGGTCCGGAACGTCATGACGCCGTCCAGGTCGCTGCCGGGCAGCGGAATCGACCGCGGGCGGGCGCCGGTGGCCAGCAGTAGTGCGGTGTACCCCAGGCGGGCGCCGTCCGCGAGGTCCACGGTCCGGGCCGTCGCGTCCACGCCGGCGGCCGGGACTCCCAGGCGAAGGTCAACGTCGTGTTCCGCGTACCAGCCGGCCGGGACCACCGGCAGCGCCTCTTCCCCGTCCTTGCCCAGCAGGTACTCCTTGGACAGAGGCGGCCGCAGATACGGTGCATGCGCCTCGTCCGCGATCAGGGTGACCGGTCCGTCGAAGCCCTCCGCCCGCAACGTCTTGGCGGCGGTGGCACCGGCCAGCCCGCCGCCCACGATCACGATATTTTCACGATTCACTGCTGCGCGTCCCGCCTGTGAGTGCCGGATTCTAAAACCGTTCATCCTGACGTTAGAATCCGCGGGCTGCTGACGTCAAGGGCTTTTGGGGGAGGAATCGGCGTGGCGATAGAATGAGGCGGCAGGCGTTGTGTTATCCCAGCTTCTGTGGGTCCACAGTTTGGGTCCGCAGCCTGGGTCCACTGCCAGCGCACCTCCCACTTCCTAGAGAAAGCCAGCATGCGAGTTCTTGCAGCCATGAGCGGCGGCGTTGATTCCGCCGTCGCCGCAGCCCGCGCCGTCGAGGCGGGGCACGACGTCGTCGGGGTCCACCTCGCGCTTTCGCGCATGCCCGGAACGCTGCGCACCGGCAGCCGCGGCTGTTGCACCATCGAGGACTCACGCGACGCCTGGCGGGCCTGCGATGTGCTCGGCATCCCGTATTACGTGTGGGATTTCTCCGAGCGGTTTAAGGAAGACGTCGTCCAGGACTTCATCGATGAATACGCCGCCGGCCGCACGCCCAATCCGTGCATGCGCTGCAACGAGCGGATCAAATTCGCCGCCCTGCTGGAGAAGGCGATTGCGCTGGGCTTCGACGCGGTCTGCACCGGCCACTACGCCAAGGTCATCACCGACGCCGAGGGCAACCCCGAGTTGCACCGCGCCGCGGATTGGGCCAAGGACCAGAGCTACGTGCTGGGCGTCCTCACCCACGAACAGCTCCGGCATTCCATGTTCCCGCTCGCGGAGACCCCGTCCAAGGCCGAGGTCCGGGCCGAGGCCGAGCGGCGCGGGCTGTCCGTGGCCAACAAGCCGGACAGCCACGACATTTGCTTCATCCCGGATGGCGACACCGCCGGCTGGCTTGCCGAGAAGATCGAGATGACCACCGGTGACATCGTGGACGAATCCGGCACCAAGGTGGGCGAGCACCCGGGCGCCAATGCGTTCACGGTGGGACAGCGCCGCGGCTTGAAGCTGGGCACGCCGGCCGCCGACGGCAAGCCGCGCTTTGTGCTGGAGATCCGGCCCAAGGAAAACAAGGTGGTGGTGGGCCCGGAGGCCCTCCTGGCCATCGACGAAATCCGGGGCATCAAGGTGTCCTGGGCCGGCCTGCCGATCGCCGAGGTCGCCACTGGCGAGGAATTCGACTGCTACGCCCAGGTCCGCGCCCATGGGGACCCGGTGCCGGCCACCGCCCACATGGAGGGCGGGAACCTCGTCGTCACCCTGACCGAGCCGTTGCGCGGCGTTGCTCCCGGCCAGACCGTGGTGCTGTATCAGGGCAGCCGGGTCCTCGGCCAGGCGACAATCGACGCCGCGCGGTCGCTGCAGCGCGCCGCCCTCTAGCCGCTCTGCTGACCGCGATTCAGTGACCGCGCCCCAGTGACCGCGCTCTGCTGACCGCGCCGGTCCATCTGCCATCGGGCGGGCCGGCCAGCCCCGGGTAGGCAGACTGGGATCGTATCCGCTGGCATGCCCGGCCGCCGAAAATGTGCCCCGCAACCTCCCCTGTCCGGGGCACATGTCCATTCTTCTTGGCCAGGAGTGGGCCGGTTGGGGTTATGTCCACTGTTGGTCCCGGGTGGAGGGCATGTCCGGTCCCGAGTCAGGATGCTGGGCAAGAGAACGCGGGCGTGTTCATCCGTTGGCGCGGCCGTCCGGGGCGCATGTCCATTCTTTGCGGCCAGGAGTGGGCCGGTTGGGGTTATGTCCACTGTTGGTCCCGGGTGGAGGGCATGTCCGGTCCCGAGTCAGGATGCTGGGCAAGAGAACGCGGGCGTGTTCATCCGTTGGCGCCGCCGTCCAGGGCACACGTTTGCGGCCAGGCGTGGGCCTGTTGGGGTTATGTCCAGTCCCGGGCCCCAGCGGTGAGCATGTCCCCGGGGGCGCCCAAGTCCGAAGGCTCGGGGTGCCCGTACCGAACTCGAACCCGTGCCGGCCGGGTGCCGGAGATCAGGGTGAAATCCTGAAGAATACGATGAGTTCAGCCCGATAGTGTAAATTTTGTGTCTCAACTCACAAGTGAAGACGTTGTGCGGAGTGATCTTCTGGTTGAATCTATGAATCACGACGGCGTGCTGCCTACCGAGTCAAAACTGGTTCGGCTGCGCACCGGTACTCATCGAACAGAAAGTTCACAGATGGCAATGAACAAAAAGGCCCTGCAGAGCGCCATCGCGCTCGCCGGGGTTTCCGCCTTTGCATTGACGGCCTGCACCGGCCCTTCCGGCGGCGGGACGGCCTCCGGCAGCGCCGCGGGCGGCGGCACCATCACCTACGGCACCACGGACAAGGTAGTCACCCTCGACCCGGCCGGCTCTTACGACGCAGGCTCCTTCATGGTGATGAACCAGATCTACCCGTTCCTGTTGAACTCGAAGCCCGGAACGGCGGATTCCAGCCCCGACATTGCTGAGTCAGCTTCCTTCACCACCCCGACGGATTACACCGTCAAGCTCAAGTCCGGCCTCAAGTTTGCCAACGGCCACGCCCTGACGTCCTCTGACGTGAAGTTCTCGATCGACCGCGTCGTCAAGATCAACGACGACAATGGACCGGCCTCCCTGCTCGGCAACCTCGCCTCGGTGGAAGTCAAAGACGACACCACCGTGGTCTTCAAGCTCAAGGAAGGCAACGACCAGGTCTTCCCGGGCGTCCTCGCAGCGAACGCCGGCCCGATTGTCGACGAAGAGGTTTTCCCCGCCGACAAGCTGCTGAGCGACGACGAGATCGTCAAGGGCAAGCCCTTCGCCGGCCAGTACACGATCGAGAGCTACAAGAAGAACGAACTGGTCAGCCTCAAGGCGAACCCCGAATACAAGGGCCTGCTCGGTAAGCCGGCGAACGACAGCGCCACGATCAAGTATTACGCGGACTCCAACAACCTTAAGCTTGATGTCCAGCAGGGCAACATCGACGTCGCCGGCCGCAGCCTCACCGCGACCGACGCCGCCGACCTGGAGAAGGACTCCAAGGTCAAGGTCCACAAGGGCCCCGGCGGCGAGCTGCGCTACATTGTCTTCAACTTCGACACCATGCCGTTCGGCGCTAAGGCTGCCGACGCGGACCCGGCCAAGGCCCTCGCCGTCCGCCAGGCGATGGCAGACATAGTTGACCGCGATGCGATCGCAAGCCAGGTCTACAAGGGCACCTACCTGCCCGCGTACTCCGTGGTCCCCGACGGCTTTGTCGGCGCCATCAAGCCGCTCAAGGACATGTACGGCGACGGCAGCGGCAAGCCCAGCCTGGACAAGGCCAAGAAGGCGTTCGGCGACGCCGGCGTCACCGCCCCGGTCACGCTGAAGCTGCAGTACAACCCGGACCACTACGGAAAGTCCTCCGGCGACGAATACGCCATGATCAAGGAACAGCTGGAGAAGTCGGGCCTGTTCA
The DNA here is from genome assembly GCF_040546245.1 of Arthrobacter sp. UYEF3. Classification (NCBI taxonomy): domain Bacteria; kingdom Bacillati; phylum Actinomycetota; class Actinomycetes; order Micrococcales; family Micrococcaceae; genus Arthrobacter; species Arthrobacter sp. UYEF3. Next base: position 6,063 of record NZ_JBEPNK010000007.1, on the reverse strand, counting down.
AGGTCGACCTGCAGTCCACCGAGTGGGTCACCTACTCCAAGGACCGCACCAAGGACGTGTACCCGGTCTACCAGCTCGGCTGGTTCCCGGACTACTCCGACGCCGACAACTACCTGACCCCGTTCTTCGTCCCGGGTAACTTCCTCAAGAACCACTACGAAAACGCTGCCGTCACGGAGCTGATCAAGAAGCAGCTCACCACCGTCGACAAAACCGAGCGCGAAAAGGTGCTCGGCGAAGCCCAGACGGCCGTCGCAAAGGACCTTCCCACGCTGCCGCTGTTGCAGGGCGCCCAGTTGGTGGTCGCCGGCAAGGACGTCCAGGGTGTCGACAAGACCCTCGACGCTTCCTTCAAAACCCGTCTCGGCGTAATTTCCAAGTAGGTCCGATCCCCATCCGGTCCTGACCAGCCAAGAAGGCGGGGCGCCCGCGCGGCGTCCCGCCTTTCTTGCCGGTAGCCGGACCACCGATTCCGGAAGCCCACGAAGCAGACGGAAACACAAAATTAGGTACCCATGACAACATTGATAGAGGCGCCGCCCACCGACGCCGACGGCCTGCTGCCGACAAAGAAGAAGTCGTCCGGCGGGGGACTGGGCCAATACATTTTGATCAGGTTCCTGCTGATCTTCCCGACCATTTTCATCCTGGTCACACTCGTATTCTTCCTGATGCGGATCACGGGCGACCCGATCACGGCAGCCCTCGGCGGCCGGCTTCCCCCGGAGCAACTGGCGGAACGCATCCACTCGGCCGGCTATGACCGGCCCATTTTCGTGCAGTACTTCGAGTACCTCGGACAGCTCATCAGGGGCAACTTCGGCACAACGCTCTCGGACAACCGCCAGGTCTCCGAGATGCTGACCACCTACGGATCGGCCACCCTTGAGCTGTCCATCAACGCCCTTCTCGTGGCCCTGGTGGTGGGCATCCCGCTGGGCATGGTTGCCGCTCAGCGCCGCGACAAGGCGCCCGACGCCGTCCTTCGGATCTTCGCCATCCTCTGCTACGCCACGCCGGTGTTCTTCGCCGGACTGCTGCTCAAGCTGACCTTCTCGGTCTGGCTCGGCTGGCTGCCGGTTGCGGGGCGGGCAAAAACCTCCACGGAGTTGGCCCTCACCGCGCTGCAGGCTCCCACCGGAATCTATTGGCTCGATGCGCTGCGCAGCGGCAACCCCGCAGCGCTCGGCGACGTCGCGGCCCACGCCGTGCTGCCGGCACTTGCCCTTGGCCTGTTGACCGCCGGCATCTTCCTGCGGCTGGTCCGCACCAACGTGATCGGGACCCTCGGCAAAGACTACGTTGAGGCCGGGCGCTCGCGCGGCGTCAGCGAATTTCGCCTGGTCACCAGGCACGCCTACAAGCCCGCGCTCATTCCCATCATCACCGTCATGGGACTGCAGATCGCTGTCATGCTCGGCGGCGCTGTGCTGACGGAAACCACCTTTGAATGGAAAGGCCTCGGCTTCCAGCTCGCGACCTACCTGACCGCCCGCGACTTCGTGGCCGTGCAGGGCATCGTCGTGCTGCTCGCCGTGATCGTGGCCGTGACCAACTTCATCGTGGACATCGTCGCCGCGCTGATCGACCCCCGCGTGAGGTACTGACATGAGCATCGAACCAACCATGGCCGCGGAAAACCGACGCGAACCCTGGTTCCGGCGGCTGCCGGTCCTCTCCCACTTCAACAAAAGCGTCGGGCTGCAGCGGGGCATGCTCGTCGCCGGGCTGATCCTGACCGGGCTGTTCCTGCTCACCGCGATCTTCGCGCCGCTGATCGCGCCGTTCGGCTTCGCCCAGATTTCCGACGCCGAGGGCAACTTCCCGGCGCAGCAGGCCCCCGGCGGCCGTCATCTTCTCGGCACCACAGTGGGCGGCTACGACGTGTTCTCCCGGGTGGTCTGGGGTGCGCAGACCGCCGTGCTGGTGATCGTGGTGGCCGTGATCATGTCGATCTTCATCGGCGTGATCCTGGGCCTGGTCAGCGGCTACATCGGCGGCTGGCTGGACCGGATCCTCGTGGTGATCGCCGACGCCGTGTACGCCTTCCCGTCCCTGCTGGTGGCGATCGTCATGGCGATCGTGATCAGCGGCGGGCGCTCCAGCCTTTGGGGCGGCATCCTGGCAGCGGCCATTTCCATCACCGTGGTCTTCATCCCGCAGTATTTCCGCGTCATCCGCGCCGAAACCATCCGGCTGAAGGCCGAACCGTTCGTGGAGTCGGCCAAGGTGGTGGGCGCGTCCAACATCCGGATCATGAGCCGCCACATCTTCAAGAACGCCACCCGCACACTGCCGCTGATCTTCACGCTTAACGCCTCCGAAGCCATCCTCACCCTCGCAGGCCTGGGCTTCCTCGGCTTCGGCATCGAACCGACGTCGGCCGCTGAATGGGGCTTCGACTTGAACAAGGCGCTGGCGGACACCACCTCCGGAATCTGGTGGACCGGCGTCTTCCCCGGCCTGGCAATTGTCCTCACCGTGGTGGGACTGACGCTGGTCGGCGAAAGCATCAACGATCTCAACGACCCGCGCCTGCGCGGCCGCAAAAAGGCTATCTCCGGCAAAGGCGGACCCCATCCCGCCGGCACGCAGGCGGCCCCGTCAGCAGAAGTGAGCAGTTCATGACCACCAATATCGGCTCCGTTTCAGACCAGCACGGCCGCGGCGCCGGGCCAGTGCTGGACATCGACCACCTCAGCGTCACCTTCGCCACGGATGCCGGGGACGTCTACGCCGTGAAGGATGTCAGCCTGGACGTCAACCCCGGGGAGGTCGTCGCCATCGTGGGTGAATCCGGCTCCGGCAAGACGGTCACCGCCAAGACCATCCTCGGGCTGCTGCCGGAGACGGCTATCAGCTCCGGCGCGGTGCTGATCAACGGCAACAACGTGATCAGCGTAAGTGCCTCGAAACTGCGGGAAATCCGGGGCCGCGACGTGGCCATGGTCTTCCAGGAGCCCTCGACCGCGCTGAACCCGGTCTTCACCGTGGGCTGGCAGATCGCCGAGGGCATCCGTGCCCACGCCGGCCGCGGGGGCGCCGGCCGGGTCAGCGCCAAGGAAGCCAAGGCCCGCGCCATCGACGCCTTGCGGAAGGTGGGCATCCCGGACCCGGAAACCCGAGTCAACTATTACCCGCACCAGTTCTCCGGCGGCCAAAAGCAGCGCGTCGTCATCGCCGCCGCGCTGGCGCTGAACCCGGGACTCATCGTCGCCGACGAGCCGACCACCGCGCTGGACGTCACCGTGCAGGCCGAGATCCTGGAACTCCTCCGCGAGCTCCGGGACCAGTACGGCACCTCGATCGTGCTGATCACGCACAACATGGGCGTCGTCGCCGACCTCGCCGACCGCGTCGTCGTGATGTACCAGGGCGACGTCGTCGAAGAGGCCAGTGCGCGGGTGCTCTTCGCAGAACCGAAGCAGGATTACACTAAGAAGCTCCTGGCGGCCGTGCCTCATTTGGGCCGCAACTCCGCCTCGGCCGGAATGACGCAACGCGCCCACCAGGACGGCAAAGTCCTGGTGGAGGCAAGGAACCTGACCATCGAGTACCCGGGGAGGCTGGGCAGCCCGGCGTTCAAGGCCGTGGACGGGGTGAATTTCACGCTGTCCGAAGGAGAGGTCTTCGGCCTGGTCGGCGAGTCGGGCTCCGGCAAGACGACCATCGGGCGCGCCATCGCGGGCCTGAACAAGACCACGGGTGGCAGCCTGAAGGTGCTGGGCTACGAGATGCTCAACCTCAAGGAGCGCACCTTCAAGCCGCTGCGCAAGCAGATCGGTTTCGTCTTCCAGGACCCGGCGGCCTCGTTCAATCCCCAGCTCACCATCGGTGAGTGCGTCGCCGAGCCGCTGATCATCCATAGCAAGCCGACACCGGCGCAGGCACGCCAGCGGACCCGCGAGCTCCTTGAGTCGGTGCAGCTCCCGGCGTCGTATGCCGACCGGTACCCGCACGAGCTCTCCGGCGGCCAGCGCCAGCGCGCATCCCTCGCGCGGGCGCTGATCCTGAACCCGAAGCTCCTGATTGCCGATGAGCCGACGTCGGCGCTGGACGTTTCGGTGCAGGCGAAGGTGTTGGAGCTGTTCAAGGAGATCCAGGCCGAATTCGGTTTCGCCTGCCTCTTCATCAGCCACGACCTCGCCGTGGTGGACATACTCTCGCACTGGGTCGGGGTCCTCTACAAGGGCAAGATGGTGGAGCAGGGACTCGGCAACCAGGTCATGGGCAGCCCGCAGCACGACTACACAAAGAAGCTCATCGCGTCACTGCCGGTTCCGGATCCGGACGAGCAGGCCAGGCGCCGGGAGGAATTCCGGGCGGTGCTCGGGGCCTGAATGCCGGCCCGCGCACCACACGCCGCACAAAAGGGGCATGCCCGTCGTTCGCTACGAACGGCGGGCATGCCCCTTTTCCGGAGCCGCCGGCCGCCGCTTAACACCCGGGGGATTTCGGCACCAGCCCCTAGACTGAGTCCATGACCGAGCAGAACCAGAATTTCCCTGACACCGATGCCTACGACCCCGCCGCCAGCTCGCTGGCCGGCCAAGTGGATCCCGCGGTGATGGCGGAACTGCTCTCGATCCGTTCGAGCATCGACAACATCGACGCCACCCTGGTGTTCCTCCTCGCCGAACGGTTCAAGGCCACCCAAAAGGTCGGCTTCCTCAAGGCCGCTCACCAGCTTCCCGCCGGCGACCCGGGCCGGGAGACGGCGCAGATCGCGCGGCTGCGCCGGCTCGCCGCCGAAGCCCACCTGGACCCGGCGTTCGCTGAAAAATTCCTGAACTTCATCATCGGCGAGGTGATCCGCCACCACGAGGCCATCGCAGAGGACCACCAGGCCGCCGCCGACCAGGCCGCCGCGGACCAGGCTTCGAAGGACGCGGACCCCGCCGTTTCCGCCGGGATCTAGCCGTGCCGGTGCCTGATTCCCCCGGCCAGGTCACGGCAACCGCCCTCGGTGCATGGCCCGGGGAGGACCCGGTCGAGGCCGCCCGCATCATCCGCGGGGAGCTGGGCAGCCCGCACCTACCGTTCCTCGCGGAGCTCCCGGACCGCGGCGTCGGTTCGGACGCGCTGGGCCGCACCGCCTCGCTGCTGGAGGGCCTCGCCGTCGACGTCCAGCCGCACGGCTGGCGGCTCGTTGACCGCCCCGGCAAGGACCTGATGCGCGCCCGTTCGGCGCTGTCCACCGACGTCAACGTCCTCGCCGACGTTATCGGCGCCGAGGACAGCCCGGCTACGGAGCTCAAGATCCAGCTGCTCGGCCCGCTCAGCCTCGCTGCCGGCCTGCACCTGCACAACGGGGAGCGGGCCCTCATTGACCACGGCGCGAGGCGGGATCTCGCTGCCTCCCTCGCTGCCGGCGTGGACGCCCACCTACGCCGCGTCGTCACCGCAGCACCCGGGGCCAGCCTCGTCGTGCAACTCGACGAACCGGACATCGCCGCCGTCATGGCCGGCACCATCCCCACCTCCAGCGGCTACCGCACGCTGCGCGCGGTCGCTGGCTCCGAGGTCACCGAATCCTGGCGGGTCGTGATCGACGCCCTGCGCGCCGCCGGCGCTGCCGAAATCGTGGTCTCCGTGCCCGAAGTCGAGGCGCCCTTTGACCGGATCCTCGCCGCGGGTGCCGACGGGATCGCGGTGCCGCTGCGCGCCCTGACCTCCCGCCAATGGGAGCAGCTTGCCGGTGCCGTGGAGGCCGGAAAGCGGCTCTGGGCCGGTGTGCTGGCCGTGGACGATCCTGCCGCCGCGCTGCCGCGCGTGCCGCAGGCGGTCGAATCACTCTGGCGGCCGTGGCACCAGCTCGGGCTTCCGGCCGGATCGCTGGGCTCGGTGCGGGTCACCCCGGCCGGCGGCCTTGCGGGCCACACGCCGTCGTCCGCGACGGCGGTGCTGACCCGGCTGACCCAGCTGGCTGACGGGCTGAACCAGCTCGCGCTCGGATAGGGCCTAAGCGCAATGCCGTTTACTTTGTGTTTTTTGGTGTTTTCTTGAGTGGCCAGTTGGACATTTTGCGTTTGACGGCGCGGGGGACGGTGCGTTGCCGGCGTG
>NZ_JBEPNK010000006.1:0-205081 GCF_040546245.1 Arthrobacter sp. UYEF3 | reverse complement strand
CCGGCGGCGGCGGGGGCCGGAGCCTTGGTACCGCCGGTGGCTCCGGCGGGGGTCCCGTTGGTGGTGGCGGTGGAGTCGCCGAGCAGTCCTAGTGAAGTCGCGCCGAGTGTTACCGGTGCGGTGACCGGGGCGATGACCTGGGTGCCGGAGGCGATGCCGTCGTTCCCGCTGGTGCTGGTCCCGGCGGCGGCGGGGGCCGGAGCCTTGGTACCGCCGGTGGCTCCGGCGGGGGTCCCGTTGGTGGTGGCGGTGGAGTCGCCGAGCAGTCCTAGTGAGGTCGCGCCGAGTGTTACCGGTGCGGTGACCGGGGCGATGACCTGGGTGCCGGAAGCGATGCCGTCGTTCCCGCTGGTATGGTCTGCCGCGGACGCGACGGAGGTTCCGAGGGTCAGCAGGCCGCCGGCAAAGAGGGTGCCGAGCAGCCCTCTGCGCAAATTGGTATTCATGATGTCTTCTCCTGAAAATGTTGGGGTGGCGGGCCGCCAACGGCAGCCCGATAGGCCATGGCCCGCCCTGTTTCCGGGCAGGCGGGCACCAACTAGTCGGGAGAGGATCCTGGGTCGAAGGACACCGGTGGGGCGGCGCTGTGAAGCGGCTCGCCAGCCTGGCATCGTCCCAGCGGCGGACGAAGCTCGAAGGCTGTCGTTTCGCAAGCGAACCCCGCGCCCGGGCCGGCTGCGGCTGGGCCGCTGCCGGTCCCCGAACCCGGCCCTGCCGGGACAGCATCGGAGAGACCGTTGCCGGGCAGTTCGCCGTTTGGCTGAAGGGGAGATGCCGGGCTGGTCATAGCGGACGGCCGGGGGAGCGGATGCTGCGTCATGTGGAGCTGCAATCCGACTCGCGTCGCCGTCCCCGCGGCGACGTCGACTGCGCCGATTGGGCCGCCGTCGACGGCGGGATCTTGGGCAGGCAACAAGTCAGCCTGATCCGGTCCCGTGGACGTGGGCGGTGGGTCAGTGACGGGTGGCGCCGGCGGAAGGGACAGTGCGCCGCTCAGGGCATCGTCCAGCGGGTCCAGTACGGCCCCGGCGCCAGGCAACGGACCGGACGCGGCCGGAAGAACGATCCCGGCCGGCTCCGCCACCGCGGAGTCCACCAAGCCGGCCACCGGAGACGCCAAATCTGCCACCGGGTTAGCCGAAACAAGCTGGGACACGGGCACTGAGGCGACAAACTGCGCAACGGAGCCGGTGAGGCTGCCGGGTACCGGGGGCAACAGCCCGGGGCTGCTGCCCCCGGTACCCGGCAGTACAGCGCCGGGCGGCACTACCGGCGAGGAAGATATCGGTACGGGCATGGGAGAGGAGACCGTCGAAAAAGTCCAGGTCAGGCCGCCGGCCGACGAATCCGCGCCCGCACCGGTCTCGGCGCTCGCGGCAGTCGCGGAGAGTGCCAGCCACACCGCCGTCGAAGCGAAGGCCAGCAAGACGGGTCTCAACAGACGCGAGGCGCGTCCGGACTGTGGTTCGTGCTTCACGTGCAACACCCCCCAGGTGCGGCGCAGATACCGGGACGAATCGTCTGACAACTGCTGTCACCCTAATCACAGCAGCATCATGAAGTCTAGAGAATCGAAGCCAAATCGTAGATATAGATCGGCCTACTTATTCTCTGTTTTCCTAGGATTGAGTTCGTAAGGCCCGGAATTCCCTCGTGGGACCCCAAGAGCGGAAGGCTGCAGGGCTACGACCGCACCGAAAAGGATGATACTTTCGACGTCGAACTGACCGCGGACCACGCCAACGCTTCCGACTTCCATGCCCTCGTTATTCGAGGCGGCGTCGTGAACGATGACCATCTTGGGGGCGATATGGGAGCCCAAACTTTCGTCCGCGGCTTCTTCAAACAGCGCAAGCCGGTGGCCTCGATCTGCTTCACGCTGGCCAGACCGCTTAGCCGTTCTTTGGGCGGCCGCCCGCAGGCCGGGGCACCCTATGAAGGGCGCTTGATTTCCGGCAGGATATGCCGTGTAAGTGCGGCGGGGCTGGCACTCCTGTTCCGCCGCCTCCAGCTACCAAGGAGTCCCGGATATGACCACGCTCAACCCCTACCTTGGCTTTCGCGACAACGCGAGGGACGCCATGACCTTCTACCAGTCCGTATTTGGTGGAGAGCTAAACATGAGCACCTTCAGCGAGTTCAATGCCAGCGAGGATCCCGCCGAGCAGGACAAGATCATGCACGGCATACTGACCGGTGGAACGGGACTGGTGCTCATGGGGGCTGACACGCCCAACGGCATGGAATACACCGCTGGCAACAACTACTCCGTGTCCCTTAGCGGCGCCGACGAGGCCGAGCTTCGCGGCTACTGGGACAAGCTCTCCGACGGCGGCACCGTGACCGTGCCGCTGGAGAAAGCCCCGTGGGGCGACACCTTCGGCATGTGCAAGGACAAGTTCGGGGTGGACTGGCTCGTCAACATCACGCCCGCCGCCGGCTAACCGAGGTCCTCGGCGCTGAACGGCACTCGCGGAATTCCGTCAGTTCGACGGTTCCGTGCGCACCCGACGATGCCGGCCCAGCGTCAATCCGGCAGGGTGCCGTCGAGATGGCGGGCCGTCCCCGTTCGGGACTAGAGTCTGGCTATGAGCCATGATCCGGTGGAGACAAACCCCGGCTTCTACCGGGCTGCCGCCGGGACTGGCGAGCTGGTTGCCCGCGCAGACCCATTCCGGCAGAAATACCGGCGACACCGAGACACGAGCGATCTTCGTCGAACTTAGGGAATCGGGCGCGGAGCCATCGGCCGCGCCCGCGCCACTCGGACCGGCCGCCGGCTAGTCCCACCGACTGCTCCTGTTTCCGCGGTTCCCGGCACCAACGATCTTCCCTGGCGTCGAACCGGAAGGGAACCGCGGCGACGGCGGCCCGCTCCCGGGGCCAACCTCAGTATGCTTGCTACACGCCAATCAGAGGCGCCGAGCAGAATCGAGTTCCCCATGAGCAGCCCCGTGCGCATCGAGGTTGAGGCCGCAGGCAACCTGGGCCATGTCTTTGCCTCCCGCCGGACACCCGGCCGGACACCCGGCCGGACACCCGGCCAGGCGGAGGGACCCGCTGTCGTCCTAATCCATGGGATCGGCGCCTCGCACCGCTACCTTGAACGGCTCCACGGGGTCCTGGCTGAGTCCGTCGACACCTATTCGATCGACTTGCCGGGCTTCGGCGCCACGCCCCGGCCGCCGCAGACGCTCACCGTCGCGGAGCAGGCCACCTACCTCCTCGGCGCCCTTGAGCAGCTAGGAGTGCTGGAGTTCGTCGTCGTCGGCCATTCGATGGGCACGCAGTTCGCGGTCGAAGCCGCGCGGCAGCAGCCGCAGCGGATTCCGCACCTGGTCCTGATGGGCCCGGTGGTCAACGACCAGCGGCGCACCGTGGCGCAGCAGGCCTTGGCGCTGGGCCGCGACTGCTTGTTTTTCGAGAGTCCGTCCTCGAACGCCCTGGTTTTCAACGACTATCTCCGCTGCGGGCCGAGCTGGTACCTCAAGAACCTGCGGCTCATGATGGACTACAACATTGAAGAAATGATCGCCGGAGTCAGGGCACCCGTCCTGGTGCTGCGGGGCGAACACGATCCCGTGGCTCCGGCGGCCTGGTGTCGCCGGCTCGCTGCCCGGACAGCCACCGCCCAGTTCCTGGAAATCGAGGGGACCGGACACGTCGTCCAGCACAACCGCTCCGTCGAGGTGGCCGACTCCATCCTCGCCTTCGCTTTTGTCACGGCGGCCGGAAGCGAAGCGCCCCAGGATCTCAGCACGTGAGCACGATGTTCCAGGTCGCGGGCTGGTGGGCCCTGGACTACGTCTACGCCGTCGGCCGGCAACTGCGCAGTGCGGTCTCCCGGGTCAGCCCGGATGAGTTCCTTAGCGGCACCGGCCGGCCCGTCCTCGTTATTCCAGGCATCTTCGAAGACTGGCGCTTCATGCTCCCGCTGATCCGGAACCTGCATGAAGCGGGGCACCCGGTGCACGTCGTCACCGTGCTGCAACGCAACCGGCTTGCCGTCCCGAAGGCTGCGGCCCTGATTGCCGACTACCTCCGTGACCGGGATCTCACGGACACCCTGATTGTGGCCCACAGCAAGGGAGGTCTGATCGGCAAGTTTGCGATGACGTCGCTCGATCCGAAGCTGCGCATTGCCCAAATGGTGGCTGTCGCCTCGCCGTTCTCCGGCTCCCGCTACGCGGGCCTCATGCTACTCCCGAGCCTGCGGGCACTGTCGCCACGCGACGCCGTCACCCTGCAACTGTCCCGCGAACAGCGCATCAACGAGCGCATTACGTCCATCTACGGACTTTTCGATCCGCATATCCCGGAGGGTAGCGTGCTTCCGGGAGCCCGGAACGTGCAGTTGGACACCGGGGGCCACTTTCGGATCCTCGCCCATGGTGTCACGCTCCGCACAGTCCTCGCAGAAGCGGCCGCTCCGGCCAGGTAGCCCGTCCTTCATGTGCCGTCACGTCCCCCCGATGACTCCCGGCACGGCCCGACGTAGTCTTAGCGTTAACTTGGGGTTTTCGGACGGATTTTGCATGCCACAGCTCGACGTGAGGGAGTCTGCCTCCCCGCCATTGACCATCGCCGACGCCGCCGGAACCGAGGCGGACACGGTGCTTGCCCGTTTGGGCTCGGCACCGGGCGGCCTTGCCGCGGACGAAGCGGCGGAGCGGCTCGCCCAGCTGGGTCCGAACGCGGTTCGCACGCACGAGGCCAGCGGCTGGTCCGTGCTCGGGCGGCAGTTCCGCAGCCCCATCCTGATCCTGCTGCTCGTCACGGCCGCGCTCTCGCTCTCCCTGGGCGACGCCACCAACTCGATCGTGATCGGCGTGATCATGCTCGTCAGCGTGGGCCTGGGGTTCAGTAACGAATTCCGGGCGGAACGCGCGGCTGAGGCGCTGCATTCACGCGTCACGCACACCGTCGTCGTGCTCCGCGACGGGACCACCCGCGAGGTGGACGTGACCGCACTGGTGCCCGGCGACGTCGTGCAACTGGGGCTCGGTGCGATCATCCCGGCCGATCTTCGCGTGCTGACGGCCACGGACCTGCTCTGCGACGAGAGCATCCTGACCGGCGAGTCTCTACCGGTCGGCAAGGATCCCGCCCCGGTGGCGGGCGGCGCCGCGCTGGGTGACCTGACCTCCTGCCTGTTCATGGGAACCGTGATCCAGTCCGGCAACTGCACCGGGGTGGTAGTGGCCACCGGCGGCCAGGCGGAGTTCGGCCGGATCGCGCTCGGCCTGGGCGACCGGCAGCCGCAGACCGAATTCCAGCTCGGGCTCAAGCGCTTCTCCTTCCTCCTGCTTCAGGTCGCCATCGGACTGACCTCTCTCATCTTCATCGCAAACCTGCTCCTGCATCGCCCCCTGATCGAGTCGCTGCTGTTCTCCCTGGCCATCGCGGTGGGGATTACGCCGCAGCTGCTGCCCGCCGTCGTCAGCACGAGCCTGGCCACGGGCACCCGGCAGCTGGCCAAGCGCAAGGTGCTGGTCAAGCGGCTGGTCTGCATCGAGGACCTCGGCGACATGGACATCCTCGTAACTGATAAGACCGGGACGCTCACTGAAGGGCGGATCAGCTTTACCGCCGCCCTGCCGGTGACTGACGCCGTGTCCGCGGACGAGCTGCTCACCCTCGGCCTGCTCGCCACCGAGGCGGACTACACCGGTGCGAAGCGTTCCGTCCTGGGGCAGAACCCGCTGGACGCTGCGCTCTGGGAGTCGACGCAAGCCGCCGCGTTCGAACCCTCGCGTTACCAGCGGCTCGACGTCATCGATTTCGACCATCAGCGCCGGCGGACCAGCGTCCTGGTCCGCGACGCCGGCGGCCCCGCTCGGATCATCACCAAAGGCTCGCCGGAGGACGTCCTGGCGCTGTGCGGCGCCACGGCGGCCAGGGTGCAGGCCCTGCTGGACGAACAGTTCGACGCGGGTTCCCGCGTGGTGGCCGTCGCCACCCGGGCCGCCGCCGGAACGGAAGACATCTCGCCGGCCGACGAGAAGGATTTGACGCTGGCCGGCTTCCTGGTCTTCCTCGACCGGCCCAAGGCCAAAGCGAAGGAGTCCCTGGATCGGCTGAACGCGTTGGGCATCAAGGTCAAGATCGCCACCGGGGACAACGCCAAGGTGGCCGAGAAGGTTTGCGAGCAGCTGGGCGTATTGTCCGGCGGGACCATCACCGGCGTGGAAGCGGAGGCCATGTCCGACCCGGAGCTGAGCGCCGCCGCCCGAGAGGCCAGCATCTTCGCCCGCGTCTCGCCGGAGCAGAAGGCCAGGATTATCCGGCTGCTGCGCCAGAGCGGCGGAGCGGTCGGGTTCATGGGCGACGGCGTCAACGACGCACTCGCGCTGCACCAGGCGGACATCGGTATCTCCGTGGACAGCGCCACCGACGTCGCCAAGGACGCCGCCGACGTCGTGCTGCTGGACAAGGACCTCGGCGTGCTGGCCGACGGCGTGATGGAAGGGCGGCGGATCTTCGCCAACACCATCAAGTACGTCCTGATGGGCACCTCCAGCAACTTCGGCAACATGTTCAGCGCTGCGACGGCGTCCGTCGTGTTGAGTTTCCTGCCGATGCTGCCGGGACAGATCCTGCTCAACAACCTGCTCTACGACAGCGGCCAGCTGGCCATCCCGGGCGACCGGGTGGACAAGGAGCAATTGCTGGCACCGGCCCACTGGGACATCGCCTTCATCCGGCGCTTCATGTTTCTCTTCGGCCCCATCAGCTCGGTCTTCGACTTCGCTACGTTCGCCCTCATGCTGTTTGTCTTCAACGCCGTCCCGGGGGAGTTCCGGGCCGGCTGGTTCATCGAGTCGATCGCGACCCAGACGCTGATCATTTTCGTGATCCGGACCCGCCGGGTGCCGTTCCTGCGCAGCCGCCCGTCCCTCGGATTGCTGTGCGCCTCGCTGGGCGTAGTGGCCCTGGGCGTCTACCTTCCGTTGTCCCCGCTGGCCGGCGTCCTCGGCTTTGACCCGCTGCCGGTCCCCTTCTTCCTGGCCCTGCTGGGCATGACAGTGGTCTATCTGGTGCTGGTGGAGCTGGCCAAGCAATGGTTCTTCTCCCGTTCCGCCCAGCAGCAGGCCGCCGCGCCGGCACTCCCGGGGGTCCGACGGCGGGGAACGGACCACCACGTGGCCCGCCGTGCCGCCCGCTTCAGTTCCACGGGCTCCAGGACCCGGCATTCACGACGGGGTCCGCTGGTACCACGGCGGGGCAGGCCTGGCCGGCGCACGGCAAACCGGGTACAAGGGCCCTCACGTCCCCGGAACTCCTGACGGATAGTGGGAGGAGGCAGCCACCCGGTCCGATCCCCGGCCTGCGGAGCGCATCGCGGGACCGGACCGTGGGCGGCGCCCGACGGGAAGCCAAGACAATGAGCGTTTTTGAAGACAGGATCGACGCCGGACGGCAACTGGGACGGCGCCTTTCAGACCTCCGCGGCAAGGACGTCGTGGTCCTCGGCATCCCGCGCGGCGGAGTTCCGGTCGCGTTCGAGGTCGCCGCGGCCCTGGACGCACCCTTGGACGTGATCGTGGTGCGCAAACTCGGCCTCCCGTACCAGCCCGAACTCGCCATGGGGGCGATTGGCGAGGACGGCGCCAAGGTGTTGGAAAAGCAAGTGCTGGCGCAGGCCAGAGTAGGCGACAAGGAACTGGCGGCCGTCGAGGACCACGAACGGGCCGTGCTTGAGGACCGGGTGGCGCGGTTCCGGAAGGGCCGCGCCCGCCAGGACCTGACCGGGCGTATCGCGGTGATTGTCGACGACGGCATCGCCACCGGATCCACCGCCCGTGTAGCCTGCCGGATAGCCCGGAAATTGGGCGCCGCACGGGTGATCCTTGCCGTACCCGTCGGCCCGGCCGACACCCTGGCGAGCCTGAGCGAACCCGACGAGGTGGTCTGCCTGGCAACTCCCCGGGTCTTCTCCGCCGTCGGCTATCACTATCGTGACTTCTCGCCGACCGAGGACGATGAGGTGATCCAGCTTCTTGACGCTGCAGCCCGGCGCCTGAAGGATTCACCGCCGCCGGCGGGGTCAGCGACGGCCGCAGACGCCGTGGAATTCGACGAAGAGGTGGAGATCCCGTCCCGGAGCGTCCGGCTGCACGGCCACCTGCACCTGACAGTGCCGGCCCGCGGCGTTGTCCTCTTCGCCCACGGGAGCGGCAGCAGCCGGCACAGTCCGCGGAGCCGCCTCGTGGCCGGCCTGCTTCAGCGCGCCGGGCTGGGCACCCTGCTGCTTGACCTCCTTACGCCGGCGGAGGAACGCAACCGTGCCAACGTCTTCGACATCGAGTTACTGGCGCGCCGGCTCTCCTCGGCCGTCGCCTGGCTGGGCGGCCGAGAGGACACCGCCGGCAGCGCGATCGGCTGTTTAGGGGCGAGCACGGGGGCGGGTGCCGCGCTGTGGTCCGCGTCCGAACCCTCCGCCCGGATCGCCGCCGTAGTATCCCGCGGCGGACGTCCAGACCTGGCGGGCCCCAGGCTGTCCGCTGTCCGGGCGCCGACGCTGCTGATTGTGGGTAGCCTCGACTACGAGGTGCTGGAGCTCAACCGCAAGGCCAAGGCCATGATGCGATGTCCCAATCAGCTCGCTGTGGTCCAGGGCGCCGCCCACCTTTTCGAAGAACCCGGCACGCTGGCGGCGGCAGCCATTCTGGCCCGCGACTGGTTTATCGAATACCTGCTCCCCGCGACCGAACCGGGCCGTCAAGAACCGAGGAGTGCCGGCGGCTCTTGACCCCCGACGCCTCGGGGGACAAGATGAGAACGGTTCGTCTCGCGGCCAGAAACTGCAGATGCGAAGAAGTGTCCACGGTTTCCTCCGGCGCTCCGAGGTAACGGAAGGCATTGGCCCAGGGCCCAGCCGGGGTCCTCGTTCTCACAACCGGACAGCCCGCGTTTAGCGGTGCTCTTAGATCGAAGGAAAGGATATTGGCCATGAGTGAAACGCCGGAATCCAACGAGCGCCGCCACTCCGAGGCACCTGCCGAGGGCGAAGATACCGACGCCGACGAGACGCGATCGACGGGGCGGATCCACTCAGACGAGCCAGCGGAAGGCGCCTCGGAGAAGGACGGCACCGCCACGCCTTCCCAAAACGACGGGCCCTCACAAGGAACCCAGGATGACGAACCGGAGCAAGACCATTGATTAGCGAACGGGTCCCTGCGGCTAAGCGGAAGCGGCGCACGCCGAGGGCGCGCTGACCCCCTCCCGGCCGATCCCGTTACTCGCTGTGCCCCTGATCGCGGCTCATCTGGTCCGCCGCGGGAGGCGTCTCCCCTGGAGGCACGCCCCCGCCCGGTTCCAGTCCGGTGATCTTGCCATCGAGCGGATCCGGGTTGGCAGAGGCGCCAGAGTCGCCCGCTCCATCACCGCGCTGTGCCTTAAGACCCGGATTTCCGGCCTCGTCCGACGGCCGCGGCGGGTCGGGGTTGGCCGGGTCATTCTCAGGATGATAGGTGCTCATGGTGATACCTCCCGTGGTGTGACAACCTTGGACGTTAAGTAAGTATGCTGATAATTCTAGCGGTTTTGGCGACATCGGCGGCGGGTTGCCGAAATTCCGGAAGAAGCCGGTCCGGGTGAGTCGCTGCAGGGCGCGGGTGCACCGTCGCGTTGTCCGTTCTAGGGTGGGAACGGCAGCCGCCCGACCACCAAGGAGAGCCTGATGAGAATTGCAGTTACCGGAGGAAACGGAAAGCTCGGCAGGAACGTGGTGCGCCGGCTCGTCGACGACGGCCACCAGGTGACGAACCTGGACCAAACCGGCGAACGCGGGCCGGGGTTCACCCGCGTTGACCTGCGCGACTACGGACAGGTTGTGGACGTCATCCTCGGCCTGGACGACCGGCATAAGGGATTCGACGCAATCGTCCACCTGGCCGCAATTCCGGCCCCCGGACTCGCCCCCGACGCCGCGACCTTCGAGAACAACATGCAGGCCACCTACAACGTGTTCCAGGCGGCACGCCGGGCAGGCATCAAGAAGATTGTCTACGCCTCCAGTGAGACGGTGTTGGGACTGCCGTTCGACGTCGACCCTCCGTACCTCCCGGTGGACGAGGAGTACCCGGCCCGGCCGGAAAGCACCTATTCACTGGTCAAACACCTTGAAGAGCAGATGGCGATCCAGCTGACCCGCTGGGACCCGGAACTGAGCATCACCGGCCTGCGGTTCTCCAATGTGATGGACCCGGAGGATTACGAGGAGTTCCCGTCATTTGACGCCGACGCCAGGCTGCGCAAGTGGAATCTGTGGGGCTACATTGACGGCCGCGACGGCGCGCAGGCGGTGGCACGCGCGCTAGAGCACGGCCGACCCGGCTTCGAGGCTTTCATCATCGCCGGCCAGGACACCGTGATGAGCCGCTCCAGCAGTGAGCTTGCCGCCGAGGTGTTCCCCGACGTCAAGGTGGTGAAGGACCTCGGTGAGCACGAGACTCTGCTCTCGATCGACAAGGCCACGCGGCTCCTGGGCTACGCCCCGGAGCACAGCTGGCGCACCTACCACTCGAACCGGACGACGCCGACGGAAGACTAGAACGTCCACGGCCAATCCACCGACCACTGAGGAGTTCCATGCTGTATCGCACCCTGGGCAACAGCGGCGCCGTTGTCTCCAGCTATGCGCTGGGCACCATGACGTTCGGCGCTGAGGCCACCGAGGAGCAGTCCCGCGCCATCCTGGACGCCTTCTTTGACGCTGGCGGCAACTTCATCGACACTGCGGACGTCTACAGTTCGGGGGCCTCGGAGGAAATCGTTGGCCGGTGGCTGGCGGACCGGGCTGACGTCCGGGACCGGGCCGTGGTGGCCACGAAAGGACGGTTCCCGATGGGCGCGGCCCCCAACGACGTCGGCACCTCCCGCCGTCACCTGGTCAGGGCGCTGGATGATTCGCTGCGCAGGCTGGGCGTGGAACAGATCGACCTCTACCAGCTGCACGCGTGGGATCCGGTCACGCCCTTGGAAGAGTCCCTTCGGTTCCTGCACGACGCCGTCACCAGCGGCAAAATCGCCTACTACGGATTCTCCAACTTCCTGGGCTGGCAGCTGACCAAGGCGGTCCACGTGGCCAAGGCGCAGGGCTGGAGCGCCCCGGTCACACTCCAGCCGCAGTACAGCCTGCTGGTCCGAGAGATCGAGTCGGAGATTGTCCCGGCCTCGCTCGACGCCGGGATAGGACTGCTGCCGTGGTCCCCTTTGGGCGGCGGCTGGCTGTCCGGCAAGTACAACCGAGACCAGCCGCCCGCCGGCGCCACCCGCCTCGGCGAAAATCCGAACCGCGGGATGGAGGCGTGGGAGGCCCGCAACGGCGACCCGCGTACCTGGGACGTCATCGCGGAGGTTCAGGAAACGGCCGGGCGGCATGGTGTGAGCCCGTCCCAGGTGGCGTTGGCCTGGCTGGCGGACCGGCCGGCCGTCACCGCGGTGATCCTGGGCGCCCGGAGCGTCGAGCAGCTTGCGGACAACCTGGCGGCAACGGACCTTCGGCTTACCGCGGCGGAGACGGAACGGCTGACCGAGGTCAGCCAGCCGCGCGTCGGCGTCTATCCATACGGGCCGATGGCCCAGGAGCAGCGCGGCCGGAAGCTCGAGGGCGGCCGCTAACGGGCCGTCGCCGGGTCACGTCGCGCGCCCATCCGACGGCCCGGGATGGGCGCTAGCTCCCCCCGAGTTGCGGTGGCTGAGAGGCCGAGGAGACATCTTGGTGGCTGGACCAGATGTCCCCGATTTCCTCGGTGGACTGTTCCACGATCCGGCGCATCGCCGCATGGGCGGTGTTCATCTCGCCGCGCTGGATGGCGCTGGCCACGTCCACGTGCAGCTGGAGCGCCTCGTGCTGCGGCAGCTGCGGCATCAGGCCGTGCTCGGTCCGGCCCGTGAGGACCTCCGCGACGAGGTTGTGCAACTGCGAAAACATCGGGTTTCCGGAGGCGCGCAGCACGGCGGCGTGGAACTCGATGTCCAGCCGCAGGAACTCGTCCTGGTCGCTGCGCTGCCCCGCCGCCCACAGCCGCGCGGCCTGGGAGACCAGGTCGCTGGCGGCGTCCAGGGACGCCCGTTCGGCGGCCAGCCGTGCGGCCTGCGGCTCGATCGCGCCGCGGAGTTCGTTCAGGGCGCGTAGTTGGTCCACCCGCCGCGAGGAGGCCAGGCGCCAGCGGATCACCTGCGGGTCGTAAAGGTTCCAGGATTCCTCCGGCTGCACCACGGTGCCCAGCCGGCGCCGAGATTCCAGCATGCCCATCGAGGAAAGAACCCGTGTTGCCTCCCGCACGACGGAGCGCGACACGCCGTGCTGTGCCTCGAGCTTGTCCAGTCGCAGGATCGAGTGCGGTGCCAGGTTCCCCTCGGCAATAGCGAGCCCCAGGGTCTGGACGAGCGCGGAGTGCAGGTCAGCTGAAGACTCCGCCTTTGGGGTTTGCATAAATAAATCATACGGATGAGCGCAAGGGGGTTGTATATGTCTGCTTTATTTCTCTAAGATCACTCCAGAGCAGATGTAACGATGCATCCGCGGGCGGCTGGAGGATGATCCGGCCCTAAAGACAAGGGAGTCGTAATGAAGCGGCGTTCAATTGTGAAGTACGCGGCCGTGGCCGCCGCGCTGTCGCTCGGCGTCACCGCCTGTGGCGGCGGCAGCGGCAGCAGCGATGCCAAGACCTCCGGCACGGTCCGGGTCACGCTGGCCAACCATGTGTGGACCGACGGCATCAAGACGGCCATTCCTGAATTTGAAAAGGCCACCGGACTCAAGGTCGAGCTCACCCAGCTCGGCGAGGACCAGCTGTCCGACCAGTACAACGTCAAGCTCAATGCCGGCAGCGACGAAATCGACGTTATGATGTACCGCCCGCTCCAGGAAGGCAAGGCGTTCGCCAAGAACGGCTACCTCGCTGACCTGACCAGCAAGGTCTCCTCGGACTCGAACTGGGACTGGAAGGACTACCAGGACGGCCCCGTCAAGGCCAGCACCGTCGACGGCAAGGTCGTCGGCGTCCCGATCATCACTGAACGCGAAGTGCTGTACTACCGCAAGGACCTGCTGGCGGCTGCCGGCGTCCAGGTCCCCACGACCATGGATGAGCTTGAGGCCGCCGCCAAGAAGATCTCCGCGTCCAACCCGGATACCGCCGGCTTCGTGGCACGCACCGGCAAATCCGCCGCGGTAACCCAGTTCTCCAGCTTCCTCTACAGCTTCGGCGGCGACTTCACCGACGCCAGCGGCAAGTCCGCCGTCGGCAGCGACGCGGCGAAGAAGGCCTACGCCTTCTACGGCGGCCTGATCAAGAACTACGGCCCGAAGAACGTCAGCACCGACATGAGCTGGCCCGAGGCAATGGCAATCTTCACCCAGGGCAAGGCCGCCTTCTACACCGAGGCCGACTCGCTCTACAAGAACGCCACTGACCCGGCCAAATCCAAGGTTTCGGACAAGGTCGGATTCGCTGCACTGCCTGCCGGCCCGGCCGGTTCCAAGCCGTACAACATCCCGTCGTGGGGCCTGGCCGTCAACAAGGCGTCCAGCAACCAGGACAATGCCTGGAAGTTCATCCAGTGGGCCACCAGCAAGGACCGCACCCTGGCAGCGCAGAAGGCCGGCGTCCCCGGTCCGCGTGCCTCGGTCTGGGCCGACCCGGCCGGAACGTCGACCTACCCGAAGGACCTGGCCGAGGCCATCGCCGCCAGCGCCAAGTCCGGCGTGGGCCACGACCGTCCCGAGGTTGTCACCGTGGGCAAGGCCCGCGAGATCGTCGGCGCCCCGATCGTGGCCACCATCACCGGGGCCGACGCGTCGGCAGCGGCTGATACGGCCAACGAGGCGTTCCAGAAGTTCCTGGACAGCGAAAAGAAGTAGCGTCCCCGGCGCCCCACGCTTGCCGCAAACGGCCTGCCGCAAACGGCCTGCCGCAAACGGCCTGACGCAACACCAGCCCGGCGGGACGGCTGCCCGGCCGCCGTCCCGCCGCGGCCACGCTCTTACTTCACCCCCAAACTCTTTAGGTGAACCATGTCTGTACTGAACAACTCCCGCGGCGACACCGCCCGGGACGCCTCCCGCGGGGAATCCCGCGGCGCGTTCCGCACGCCCGGGCCGCGGAAGAATTTCTCCTCCTGGGCCAACCGGCACCGCAAGTGGCTTTTCGCCGCGCCGGCCATGATCTTCGTGGGTGTCCTGATCGTCTTCCCGCTGGCCTGGACGATCTACCTCAGCCTGACCGATTCACAGGGCTCGGTCCGCGCCGCGTCGGAGTTCGTCGGCCTGGAGAACTATCTGACGGTGCTTTCCGACGTCGAACGGTTCTGGCCTGCTGTCGGGCGCACGCTGACCTTCACCGGCGTCGCGCTGGTCTGCGAAGTTGTTCTGGGCATGGGCATCGCGCTGCTGTTGTGGCGGCCCTTCCGCGGCGAAAAGTGGGTGCGGGTGGCCATCCTGCTGCCCCTCGTCGCCACCCCCGTGGCGGTTGGCATGATGTGGCGGCTGATCTTTGACCCCAACATCGGCTTCGTCAACCAGCTGCTGGGCATGATCGGCATCCCGCCGCAGCCGTGGCTTTCCGGCCAGGACACCGCGCTGGGCACCACCATCTTCATGGACATCTGGCAGTGGACCCCCATGGTGGTGCTGATCCTGCTCGCCGGCCTGACCTCGCTCTCCGAGGAACCGGACGAGGCCGCCCGGATGGACGGCGCCAACGCCTTCCAGCGCTTCTTCTTCATCACCCTGCCGCTCATGATGCCTACGGTGATCGTCGCCATCCTGCTGCGCGGCATCGACGCCCTGAAGACCTTCGACATCCTCTACGCCACCAAAGGCAAGGGCGGCGGTTCCTTCCACGAGGTGGAGACGCTCAACGTCTACGCTTACGGGCTGAGCTTCGACTACAACCAGTACGGGCTGTCCTCCGCGGTGCTGATCCTGTTCTTCATGATCATCATCATCACCATGTGGCTGCTGACCATGCGCAAGAAAGCGGTAAGCAAATGACCGTCCTGAACCAAAGCACCGATTCCCGGACCTCCGCTGCGCCGGCGCCCGCCGCTCGCCGCCGCAAGCCGCTGGCCACCCGCGCCTACAAGGTCTTCCGGGTCGTCGCGCTGATCGCGGTGGTGCTGTTCCTGGTGGCCCCGCTGTTCTGGATGCTCCTGGCCTCCTTCAAGACCAACGTGGACATCTATGACACGGGAAAGTCGTTCCTCTTCACCCCCACCGGCGAGAACTACGCCAACGTGCTGCAGCGGAACAACTACTTCGTCTTCATCTTCAACAGCCTCTGGGTGGCGTTCGTCTCCACCGCGCTGTCGCTGGTCCTCGGCGTCCCGGCGGCCTACGCGATGAGCCGCTTCACCATGCACCGTTCGGCCCTGGTCGTCCTGATGGCCCGAGTCATTCCGGGCGTCTCGCTGCTGGTGCCCTGGTACTACGTCTTCTCCAACCTGAAGATGGTGGGTGGCTTCGAGGTTCTGATCCTCAGCCACATGTTCGTCGCGCTGCCGCTGATCGTCTACATCATGATGAGCTACTTCGATTCGATGCCGCTGGAGCTCGAGGAATCGGCCCAGGTGGACGGGCTCACGCCGATCGGCGCTTTCCGCCGGATCACCCTGCCGCTGTCGGTCGCCGGCATCGCCACCGCAGGCATCCTGTCCTTCATCTTCTCGTGGAACAACTTCATGTTCGCCCTGGTGCTCTCCGGATCCAAGACCAAGACCCTCCCGGTCGCGATCTTCGATTTCGTCTCCTACGCCAGCATCGACTGGGGCGGCCTGATGGCGGCCGCCACCGTGGTCACCATCCCGATTATGATCATCGCGCTGTTCACGCAGAAGTACATCGTCTCCGGCCTCACCGCCGGAGCGACCAAGGGCTAGGCCGCTAATGACACGCATCAGCAGGATTGAAACCTTCCTCGTCGCCCCGCGCTGGCTCTTCGTCCGCATCGAGACCGACAGCGGGATCGTCGGCTGGGGCGAGGCCAGCTGCGAGGGCCGCAGCGAAACCGTGCGCACCGCCGTCGACCAGCTCTCCGAGCTGCTGATCGGCAACGACGCGCTGCGGATCGAGGACCACTGGCAGGTCATGACCAAGGGCTCGTTCTACCGCGGCGGACCCATCCTGGCCAGTGCCGTCTCCGGGCTGGACCAGGCCCTGTGGGACATCGCGGGCAAACACTTCAACACCCCCGTGCACCAGCTCCTGGGCGGCCACGTCCGCGACCGGATCCGGATGTACGGCTGGGTGGGCGGCGACGAGCCTAACGAGGTGGCGGACCAGATCAGCGCGCAGCTGGAGGTCGGACTCACCGCGGTGAAGATGAACGCCAGCGGCCGGATGAGCCCGATTGCGTCGGTGGCCGAGCTCGACGGCGTCGTCCGCCGGGTCGCCGCCGCCCGCGAGGTCCTCGGGGACCACCGCGACGTCGCCGTCGACTTCCACGGCCGCTTCAGCCTGGCCAACGCCCGGCGCGTGGCGCCGCTGCTGGAACCGTACCGGCCGTTCTTCCTGGAAGAACCGGTGGTCCCGGAAAACACCCACCTGCTGCGCGAGTTCACCTCCTCGACCACGACGCCGGTCTCCACCGGCGAGCGTCTCTACAGCCGGCAGGAATTCCTGCCCGCGCTGCAGGCAGGCATCGCCGTGGCGCAGCCGGACCTTTCGCACGCCGGCGGCATCACCGAGGTCCGCAAGATCGCCTCGCTGGCCGAAATCTACGAGGTCCAGCTGGCCCCGCACTGCCCGCTCGGTCCGCTGGCGCTGGCCGCCTGCCTGCAGGTCGGCTTCGCCACACCCAACTTCCTGATCCAGGAACAAAGCATCGGCATCCACTACAACCAGGGCGCCGAAGTCCTGGACTACGTGCTGGACAAGACGCCGCTGAAATTTGTGGACGGACACATCGAACGCCTGACCGGCCCGGGCCTCGGCATCGAGATCGACGAGGCCGTGGTCCGCGCCGCAGACAAACGCGGCCATGCCTGGCGCGGACCCGTCTGGCGCCACTCCGACGGCGCCTTCGCAGAATGGTGAATGACATGACACCCGAACTGACCCCCGGCGTCCTGCTGGACGGCATCCGCGAGGCCCGCCTCGTGGCGATCGTCCGCGGCACCGACGGCGGGGCCGCCGCCAATGCCGCCCTCGCCGCGATGGAGGAAGGCTTCCGCTACGTCGAAATCGCCCTCACCACCCCGGACGCGCTGACGGCGATCCGTGCGGTCCGGGCCGCGGCCCCCGCCGGCTGTTTCGTGGGGGCGGGCACGGTCCTCACCGCGGCGGATGTAGCGGACGTGGCCGGGGCCGGCGGCCAGTTCATGGTGACGCCCTCGCTGGCAAGCTCCATCCAGGAATCCGCCCGCCTGGGAATCCCCATCCTCGCCGGGGCGCTGACACCCAGCGAGGCCTACGAGGCGATGAACCGGGGTGCCACCGCGGTGAAGCTCTTCCCCGCATCCATCGGCGGCCCCGGCTACCTCAAGGCACTCCGCGACCCCTTCCCGGGCATTCCGTTCATCGCGGTCGGCGGCGTGGGCCTGGACGGGGCTGCCGGGTACTGGGACGCCGGAGCGATCGCCGTCGGGCTCGGCGGGCCGCTGTTCGGCGACGCCGGCTCGGGCGGCGACCTTACCCCGATGCGCGAACGGGCCCGCGCTTTCAGTGAACTGGCCGCCGGTTTCGGCCGGCGGGCGGCCGTGGAGCCCCAGCGTTGAGCGTGGACCTGCTGACCCTGGGCGAATCGATGGTCTCGCTCCGGTCGGCGGGCCCGCTGTCCGCCGGCGGCAGCCTCGGCATGCACGTGGCCGGGGCGGAGTCCAACGTCGCCGTCGGCGTCGCCCGACTGGGCCACAGCGTCGCCTGGGCGGGGGTGGTGGGCGCGGACCCGCACGGTGAATTCATCCTGCGGCAGCTGCGGAGCGAGGGCATCGCGGTGCAGCACCGGGTGGACGCCCAGCGCGCCACCGGGGTGATGTTCCTCGAACGGCGCACGGCGGACATCAGCCGCGCCTACTACTACCGGGCCGGGTCCGCCGGCTCCACGATCAGCCGCGAGGACGTGGACCGGGCCTTCGCTGCCAGCCCCCGGGCCCTGCACCTGACCGGCATCACCGCGGCCCTCAGTCCGGAGGCCCGGCGGACCGTCGAATACGCGGCCGCGCGCGGCGCAGCCGAGGGGCTGGTGGTGTCCCTTGACGTCAATTACCGCAGCAAGCTGTGGTCCCGCGACGAGGCCCGCGCCGTCCTCACCCCGCTCGCCCGGCACGCCGTAGTCCTGATCGCGTCCGACGACGAACTCGGACTGGTCGCTGCCGGCACCGGGGCAGACGCCGCCGCCGGGAAGCCGGGGGCAGGCACGGACGCCGCCGAACTGGCGATGGCCGCCGATCTCCTGGACCGCGGCGTCCGGGAAGTCGTGGTCAAGCGCGGCGCCGCGGGCGCCGGGGTTCACACCGCCGCCGGCCGCTGGGAAGCCCCCGCCATTCGGGTGACCAGCATCGACACCGTCGGAGCCGGAGACGCGTTCACCGCCGGCTACCTTTCCGCGCTGCTCGACGGCGGCGACGTCGCCGCGCGACTGCAGCGCGGCACCCTCGCGGGCGCCTTCGCGGTCAGTACATCGGGCGATTGCGAGGGCCTGCCCAGCGCCGCGGAACTGGCGCTGCTGGCGGCAACCCCGGACGGAAGCACCCAGCGCTAAGCAGCCCCCGCACGACCCCGTATCCGACCGACGCAGAAAGCTGGACCAGACTGTGAAAATTATTGCCGCGGAAGTGTTCGTGACCAGCCCCTCCCGGAACTTCGTGACCCTCCGGATCACCACAGATGATGGTGTGACCGGTATCGGGGATGCCACGTTGAACGGCCGTGAACTGGCCGTCGCGGCGTACCTGAAGGAGCACGTCGCGCAGTTGCTGATCGGGAAGGATCCGCACCGGATCGAGGACACCTGGCAGTTCCTGTACCGCAGCTCCTATTGGCGCCGGGGTCCGGTGACGATGGCCGCGATCGCGGCGGTAGATATGGCGCTGTGGGACATCAAGGGGAAGCTGGCCGGGATGCCGGTGTACCAGCTGTTGGGCGGGGCGTCCCGGAACGGGCTGCGCGCCTACGGGCACGCCTCGGGCGCGGATCTGGAGTCGTTGTTTGATTCGGTCCGGGAGCACCTGGAGCTGGGCTACAAGTCGATCCGGATCCAGACCGCGATCCCGGGTATCAAGGCCGTGTACGGGGTCGCGGCGCAGGCGCAGGCCTCGGGGGAGCGGTACGACTACGAGCCCGCCGGCCGCGGCGCGTTTCCGCAGGAGGAGGACTGGGACACCCGGGCCTACCTGCGGCACCTGCCGACAGTGTTTGAGGCGGTCCGGAACGAGTTCGGCCCGGAGCTTCCGTTGCTCCATGACGGGCACCACCGGATGACGCCGATCCAGGCCGCGAAGCTGGGCAAGGCGCTGGAACCCTATGACTTGTTCTGGTTGGAGGACTGCACCCCGGCGGAGAACCAGGAGGCGCTGCGCCTGGTCCGGTCCCACACCACCACGCCGTTGGCGATCGGTGAAATTTTCAACACCGTGTATGACTTCCAGGCCCTGATCAAGGAGCAGCTGATCGATTACGTCCGGGCCGCGTCCACGCACTTCGGCGGGATCTCGCCGCTGAAGAAGGTGATGGACTTCGCCGCGCAGTACCAGGTGAAGTCCGGTTTCCACGGGCCCACGGATATTTCCCCGGTCGGGTTCGCCGCGCAGCTGCACGTGGGCCTGGCGATCCATAACTACGGGATCCAGGAATACATGCAGCACTCGGACGCGACCAACGAGGTCTTCGAGCAGTCCATGACGTTCGTGGACGGCTACCTGCACCCGGGCGAGGCCCCCGGCATCGGCGTCGAATTCAACGCCGAAGCCGCCGCCGCCTACCCGTACCAGCAGGCGTACCTGCCCTACAACCGCCTCGTCGACGGAACGGTCCACGACTGGTGAACGGCATCTGAACCGAAAAAAGGTCCCGGGCGGCGAGTCAGAGCTCAGCAGCCCGGGACCTGGCCTGTTAAGGCCCGGGCGTGTCAGCCCGGGCCCGCGGTGCGGCCGCCTAGTGGACGAGTTCCCGGGTCATCCCGAAGGGGACCTGGTCCGAGAGTGCCGCGGTGTAGCGGCCGGGCTGGTGCCGGGTCAGCAAGATGCCGTGGGTGCCCGTGAGCATGGCGACGCGCTGCAGTCCCAGGACCGCGTCGTTGATCCGGTCATCCAGCAGCCGGCGGCTGTCTACCCGGATCTCAATGCACTCGCTTGCCATCGTCATCGCACTGTCCTTCTGGAATGGGCTGCCGGGGCGCGCCCGGCTACCTCGAGAGTAATGTCTGATTTAAATGTGAGTCAACTCACCACGCGCGGGGACGCCCATCAATTGCGTTCGGATGAGGGTTTGTCGATCCGGCGCCCTGGACTGCGGGTCGAACGGCGCCGGAACCACGGTAATCTTCACGGAGGAAATATCAACCCACTGTGCAGAGGCGGACCCGGGCAATGGCTCACGACCAATCAGGAAAATCATCCGGCTGGTGGCGTGTCTTCCACGACAAGTTCGTGGTCGAAGAGCGCTTCATGAGTGTGGATGTGCGAAGGAATCTCTATCGGGTCGGCGTCGGGCTGATGGTCATCGGCGCCGTGTTGTTCACCTTTATCCTGATCAGCGTCCTTCAGCATGACGGCATCAGCGTAGTCGACGAGCCGGTGCGCTCCGGGCTCGTCGCGCTGCGGGGAGAGCCCGCGACGACCATCATGATCGTCTTGGCCATCGTCTTCGGGCCGATCGGGCTGCCGATCATCATCCTCGTGGTCACCGTTGCCTGGGGACTCCTGGCCAGGCACGCCTGGCGGCCAATAGTGCTTGCCAGCGCCATGCTGACCGGGGTCATCCTGGCGCAAATCATCGGCCGGACCGTGGGCCGGCAGCGGCCGCCGGTGGATCTCATGCTGTTCGGTGCGGACTCCACATTCTCCTTCCCCTCCGGGCACGTCCTCGGTGCGTGTGACTTCCTCCTGGTCACGACGTTCCTGGTGTTCTCACGCCGCAAGAACCCGACGGCCGCCGTCGTTGGCTTCGTGCTGGCGGGCGTCGGGATCTTTTTCGCCGCCGTGAGCCGGCTCTACCTCGGTTACCACTGGACCACCGACGCCCTCGCCTCGCTGTCCCTCTCCTTCGTGATTCTGGGCGCCGTGATATTGCTGGACACCTGGCGGACCGCCCGGATTCCTGGAGAAGGGGTTACCGGCAAACTTTCCAGGCAGGAAACCGGCACCGAGTAAGTGGCAGGCGTTCGACGCCGTCGGCACCGCGGGGCGGCACGGCCCGCCGCTAGGGCGATTGGCGTCGTTTGAGCTCCGCGCGGAGCCCGGCGTTGGCGGCCTCCAGTTCCAGCACCTTGGCCACCCCGGCGAGATTCAGGCCATCCTCGAGGAGTTCGCTGATCCGCCGCAGTATCGCCAGATCGGCATTGCTGTACTGGCGGGTTCCCCCGGCGGTCCTGTCCGGCGTGAGCAGGCCCCTCCGTTCGTAGAGCCGGATGTTCTGCTGCCCGGTCCCGACCAACTGGGCCACCACGGAAATAGCGTAGCGGCCCAACTCCTGCCCGCCTTCCGTCACGGTACTCCTTAGCTGTTCGTTGCAGGCCGACCCGATGCGCCCCGGTGGCTCCCCCGTTTTCTCTTGCATCAGTGTGGCACTGGTGCTATAAAAAATCTATATTTGCCACCACAGATAATGACTGGACTGCACAGGTAGAAGGTACTCAGCGCTCATGTACGAAGGAGGGGGAAATGGTGCTGATGCGTACGGACCCGTTCCGTGAACTGGACATGTTGACCCAGCAAGTATTGGAACCCCGGCAAGGCCTGCGACCACGCCGATGGACGCCCGGCAGGAGGACGATACCGGGTGCAAAGCAACCCAACAACAGCACAAGAAAGGGAGCGCAACCATGAGCGCGTGGCGGCGTTACGATTCGCACCTGATGCCTGCCTTCCACGAACGGTTCGAGGAGCGGTGGGGCGAGGGAACGGCACCGTTCCTTGACCCGGAAGCGCACGAAATGCCACTTCCTCGGGCCCAGTGGATCAACGCGGATACCGGCGCGGCGCTGGCGGTGGTGCCCATCTGGGTAGACGAGGACAGGCAACACCGCTCGTTTGGGGTATTTTACTTGCCGCCGGCGGGGGACATCTGGGTGCTCAGGCCCGGCTTCACCGATTACCTTGAACCTTCGGCGGACGAGGCGGATCAGCTCCCGAGTCTGAGGAACGACGCCTTCCATAAGGCCGTGGCCCACGCCAAGGAGTTCCTCTTCGGCCCGGAGGCGCCCAGGTACTGAAGCGCCCATTGTGGCGCAGGCACGCGCCGGGGCCTAAAATCGACCAACTACCAGCAACTGCATAGGGGATCCGCCACATGAACGCCTCCGCCCACGATCTGGCCGCCACGCTGCCGCCCGGCTTCACCATGGGCGTGGCCACCGCTGCCTTCCAGATCGAGGGGGCGCTGGACGAGGACGGGCGCGGGCCCTCAGGCTGGGATGTTTTTGCGGCAACGCCTGGCTCGATCGTCAATGACCACACCCCTGTCATCGCCTGCGACCACTACCACCGGATGCCCGAAGATGTGGCGCTAATGAAGGAACTGGGGATCGATTCGTACCGGTTCTCGCTGTCCTGGCCCCGCATCCAGCCCGGCGGAAGCGGCCCGGTGAATCCCAAGGGCCTGGACTTCTATGACCGGTTGATCGACCTGCTGCTGGCCAACGGAATCTCGCCGATGGCCACCCTCTACCACTGGGACACGCCGCTGGAGCTGGACGAGGCCGGCGGCTGGATGAACCGGGACACCGCTTACCGGCTGGGCGAATTCGCGGCCATCGCGGCCGCCGCCTACGGGGACCGGGTGACGCGCTGGGTGACCATCAACGAACCGGCCACGGTGAGTGTCAACGGCTACATGCTGGGCGTCCACTCCCCGGGGAAAGACCACATGCTCGATGCCCTCCCGAGCGTCCACCACCAACTGCTGGGCCACGGCCTGGCGATGCAGGCGTTGCGGGCCGCGAAGGTGCCCGGTGAAATCGGGCTCACGAACGTCTATTCGCCGATGGTTCCGGCCTCCGCCAACCCGCTGGACAAGGTCAGTGCGGGGCTCATGGACATGGCGCAGAACCGCATCTACGCGGACCCGGTGCTGCTGGGCAAGTACCCGGACGCGATCAGGGCCGTCACGTTCTTCTCCGCATTCAGCCCGTCCAGCGAAGACCTGGAGCTGATCTCGCAGCCCTTGGACTTCTATGGGCTGAATTACTACATGCCCACCCGCGTGGCCGCAGGGCCGGGCGAGGGCCCCGTGCCCAAGGGCATGGCCGAGGCCATGGGAAACGACCTGATCGGAGGCGGAGCCGGAACCCCGTTCCACATCCAGAGCTTCCCGGACACCGAGACCACGGCGTACGGCTGGCCGATTAAGCCGGACTATATGGCTGTTGCACTCGCGGAGATGGCCGAACGCTACCCGGAACTGCCGCCGGTTTACATCACCGAAGGCGGCGCAAGCTTCGAGGACCTCGAGATCCACGACGCCGACGGCCAGTTGATCGTCCCGGATGAACGCCGGGTGCGGTACATTGCCGAGCACCTCGAGGCCGCCATCGAGGCGACCTCGCCCGGCGGCGCCGCCGCATCGATCGATTTGCGCGGCTACTACGTGTGGTCGCTGCTGGACAACTTTGAATGGTCTGCCGGCTATAAGCAGCAGTTTGGCCTGCTGCACGTGGACCGGGACACGATGGTCCGTACGCCGAAGGCCTCCTACCACTGGCTGCGGGAACTCCTCGCGGCCCGGAACCGGCCCGAGTCCCCAGCTGCTGCGGAGGCGGCTGGTGCAGCGGCCGACGGCGCCACGGCGGTGGGCACCGGCGTCGAACCGCCCGCCGCCGAAGCCGGCACGGCAGCCCGAACCGAAACCCCGGCCGGCGGCTAGAGGATTTCCAGCTCCTGCAGGCCCTTGGCCATGCCGGCGCCGTCGGGCGAGTAGACCCACGGGACGGTAGAGCCGCTGTGATCGCCGCTCTCGGAATGGCCGCCGGCCAGCACGGACTCCCCGGCGGAGAGCTGGCGGATGCCGATCGCGGCCACCCGGGCGCCGTGCCGGCGGGAGAACTGCGAATAGATGGCCTCGTCATGCTGGCCATTGTCGCCGAACAGGAGCCACCGCATGTTGGGGAACTCCCGCGCCAACAGCTCCAGATTCCGGCGTTTGTGGTCCTGCCCGCTTCGGAACCAGCGGTCGTTGGTGAGACCCCAGTCAGTCAGGAGCAGGGTTCCGGACGGGTACATGTTGCGCGTGATGAAGCGTGCCAGCGTCGGGGCGGCGTTCCACGGCCCGGTGGACAGATAGATGACCGGCGCGTCGGGGTGTTCCACCAGCAGCCGGTCCAGCAGAACGGCCATGCCGGGGGTCGCCATCCTGGCCCGTTCGTTGAGCACGAAGGTGTTCCACAGAGCCAGGAACGGCCGGGGGAGGGCCGTGACCATAATTGTGTCGTCAATGTCGGAGACGATGCCGAGGGTAGTGTCCGGGCTGATGACGTAGATCATCGCCTGGGCCGGTTCGGTGCCTTCGGCCCGCAGCACCGCGCTGTGCCAGCCGGGCGTAAGGGACACCGGGACCACCGTGTCCACGATGCCGCCCCGGTCCGCGTGTACGCGGGTGGTGGTGCCGCCGATCTCGATGTCCACCTCCACGAACGGGATCGGCACGGATGTGAAGGCGCGCCAGCCGCGGACGTTCTGGTTCCCGTTCTGGGCCGCCTGCTCCGTCCGGCTGCCGGGAACCGGCCTGCTCGTGAGCAGCACGCGACCCAGCACGCGGACCCGCTCGGTGGAGCCGTAGCCCTGATAGGCGATGGTTTGCGGGCCGAACTTCCAACGCCGGGCTGCCTTCAGACGCAGGCGATTGACCGTGTCGGAGACCAGGTGGGCCAGCCGGAAGGCGTGGCTGCCCGTGACCTTCGTGTCCTGCGGTGGTTCCTGCGATGGTTCCTGCGACACCAATTCCATAGCCCCACTCTCCCACAGCGCCGTGGCCGGCCGGCGATTGCGTCAGCAGGTCAGGGCGTCGCCCGGCAGCTCGCGCGGCGTGGTGGCGGTGCGCAGGATGTTGCCGCCGCCACTCGGGGCGCCGTCGCCGGCCGGCGTCGTGCGGGCCGCTGTTTTGTGGCACTGTAGGACCCATGGCTCGCATCGAGGATTACGCAATAGTCGGCGACCTGCACACCGCCGCCTTGATCAGCACCGAAGGTTCCATCGACTGGCTCTGCCTTCCCCGGTTCGACTCACCGGCCTGCTTCAGCGCCCTGCTGGGCGGCCCGGAGGCGGGCCGTTGGCTGCTGGCGCCCGAGGCCGGCGGCGAATGCACCCGGCGGCGCTACCGCGAGGACAGCCTCATCCTTGAAACGGACTGGGAAACCCCCGACGGCGCGGTCACCGTCATCGATTTTATGTCCCCCCGCGACGGCGCGGCGGACATTGTGCGGATCGTGGTGGGGGTCCGCGGGGCGGTACGGATGCGCGGTGAACTGGGGCTGCGGTTCGACTACGGGCACATCGTTCCCTGGGTCCGCCACGACAACCACGGGATCCACGCCGTGGCCGGCCCCGACGCCGCTTACCTGGTCACCGACGTGCCGCTGCGCGGCGAACACATGCAGACCTCCAGCGATTTCACGGTTACGGCCGGACAGCGCATCCCGTTTGTGCTGACGTGGGCCCCCAGCCACCTTGGGCGGCCCCGCGCCGTGGACCCCGAGGTTGTCCTCACGGCGACCGAATCGTTCTGGCGGCAGTGGTCGGCCAAATGCACGGCGTCCGGCCCGTACCGCGACGCCGTAATGCGCTCGCTGATCACCCTCAAAGCCCTGACGTATGCCCCCACCGGCGGCTTAGTCGCCGCGGTCACCACCTCGCTGCCCGAGGAACTCGGCGGGGAACGAAACTGGGACTACCGTTATTGCTGGCTCCGGGACGCGACGCTGACACTGCAGGCCTTGCTCGCCTCGGGCTATTCGGAGGAGGCCGCGGCGTGGCGTCACTGGCTGCTGCGAGCCGTGGCCGGGGACCCCGCCGACCTGCAGATCATGTACGGACTGCACGGTGAGCGCCGGCTTCCGGAGATGACCCTCGACTGGCTGGCCGGCTATGAGGGTTCGACGCCCGTGCGGATCGGCAATGGCGCGGCCGGGCAGTTGCAACTCGACGTCTGGGGCGAGGTGCTGGACGGCCTGGCCTTGACCCGGACCTCGCTGCTCCGGCGAAAGGACGACTCCTGGGACGTCCAGGTGGCACTGATGGAACATCTGGAGACCGCCTGGGACAGCCCGGACAACGGTTTGTGGGAAATGCGCGGCCCGCGCCGCCATTTCACCCACTCCAAGGTGATGGCCTGGGTGGCCGCGGACCGGATGGTCAAGGGTGTCCGGGACTTCGGCCTCCCCGGCCCGGCGGACCGGTGGGAAGCCCTCCGCGACAAGATCCACGCGGACGTTATGGCCAACGGGTTCGACGTCGAACGCAACACTTTCGTGCAGTCCTACGGCCGGCCCGAACTCGACGCCAGTCTGCTGCTCATCCCGCGCGTGGGCTTCCTGGCCCCGGATGACCCGCGGGTCATCGGCACCATCGACGCTGTGCAGCGGGAACTCACCCGGGACGGCTTCCTGCTGCGTTACCGGCAGGAGCAAAGCGACGACGGGGTCCGGGGCGGAGAGGGCGTCTTCCTCGCGTGTTCCTTCTGGCTCGTGGACGCGCTGTTCGGAGCGGGCCGCCGTCGGGAAGCCAGGGAGTTGTTCGAACGGTTGCTGGCGCTGCGCAACGACGTCGGGCTCCTTAGCGAGGAGTGGGGGGTCGCCGAGGCGCGGCAACTGGGGAACACGCCCCAGGCGTTCAGCCACTTCGCCCTCGTGCACAGCGCGCTCAAACTGGAGGCGGACGGCTAGTAGGTCGCGCACCGGCAAGCCGCCGGACGCGTCCGCGCCGGGCCGGACTTTTGTCCAA
This sequence comes from Arthrobacter sp. UYEF3, assembly GCF_040546245.1. Classification (NCBI taxonomy): domain Bacteria; kingdom Bacillati; phylum Actinomycetota; class Actinomycetes; order Micrococcales; family Micrococcaceae; genus Arthrobacter; species Arthrobacter sp. UYEF3. The sequence continues at coordinate 177,979 of NZ_JBEPNK010000006.1, read as the reverse complement.
GGCTTAGATAAGTATACTTACTAATACCCCGCATGGGGCAAAATTAAGGAGTATGCGATGGCTGGCTATTTCGAGCTCGTGGATGCGCCCGACGGCGGGTACCGGATCCGGATGATGGACGGTGCCGGTGCCCTGATAGCCATCTCGGTAACCTTCCCGACAAAGCGGGCGGCCGTTGCAGGCATTGCCCAGACCCGCGAAATCGCCGGAACGGGCCTGATTCGAGACCGCAGCGGCGACAGCCAGTCCGCGGTCATGTCCTCGCTGGCCAGACGGAGGAGCAGCGGCGGGGCGGGGCGAGGCTCGTCACTCACCGGAGGCACCCTGGCGGCGGTGAAGCGGACCCGTGCCCACATCTGAACCTGTGGCAGTGCAGCACCGGGCCGCTGTCCTCTTCGACGTCGACGGGACGCTGGTCGATTCTTCCTACATCCATACCCTCGCGTGGTGGCAGGCTTTCCGGCAGGCCGGCCATGACGTGCCGATGGCGAGCATCCACCGCTTGGTGGGCATGGGCGGGGACAAGATCCTCGACCGACTGTTGCCGGGGGACCGCGACACGGCCGCCGACGACACCATCATGATCTCCCATGCGGCCGTGTTCTCCACCTTCTGGCCGTCCCTGCGCCGGCTCGACGGCGCCCGGGAACTGCTGGCGCAGTGCTTCGACAGCGGACTGGCCGTGGCGCTCGCCTCCTCGGCCCGGGACCGCGACCTTGGAATGCTCCGCACCACGATCGGCGCGGATGCCTACATCCACGCCGCCACGAGCTCGGCCGATGCGAAGGAAAGCAAGCCCTCGCCGGACATCCTTGTCGCGGCCCTCAAGGCCGTCGGCGTTCCTGCCGGGAACGCCGTGTACGTCGGCGATTCCGTCTGGGACATTTATGCCGCCGGCGCGCTGGACATCCCGGCGATCGGCCTCACCTGCGGCGGCACCAGCGAAGCCGAACTCCGCGACGCCGGAGCCGCGGAAGTCTATGAAAGCCCGCGCGCCCTGCTCAACAGCCTCGGCGGCAGCGCCATCGGGAGGCTCGCCGCGCGCGTCCGCAGCAACTGACTGCCCGCTGGCGTCGTCCGCTGCGGTTTATGACGCCCGCAACCTCGCGGCCTCATGACGAAGGGAGTTTCCGCCAGAGCTTCAGGAACGCCCGCTCGGCGTCGGCAGCCAGGCTTTCCTCCCTGGCATGCAGCCGGCCGTAGCTGAAGCCGTTCTCCCCGCTGCGCAGCGCCCGGCCGCCCAGCTCGGCCAGCCGCGCCCGCGCCATGACACTGTCCTGGTGCCGGCCCAGGAGCTGCTGGATCTTGGCCGCCATCGCCGCCGTTTTCTTGGCGCGCCGGTGCTGCTTCCCGCCTGCCGTCTGTCCGGCCCCGGATCCCCTTGGAAATAAGACGGCGTACTCCGCGAACTCCGCGGAGTACCGCAGCCGCTTTGCGGCCTTCCGGACCTCGTGGAGGCCGGCGTCCCTGGCGGCGCCGCCGTCGTCTGCCGGAAGAGGAAGGGCGGCCACAGTGCGCCGGAGCCGGCGTTCGTCCCCGGCCATGAGCTGGCGGATCGTCGAGCCGGCGGCGCCTGCAGCTTTCGGCGAGAGCGGGGCGCCGGCGAACAACTTGTCCAGGGCCGCCAGCAAATCTGTGAAGCGCTCGCCCTCAAGCGCCTCGATGGCAGCTTCGAACCCCGCGGCCGCCAGGGCGTTGAGCTCCTCGTCGATCCGCTCGGCGGCCGGGCCAAAGCGCAGCGACTCGGGCTCCCGGGCGAGCAGCGAGGCCAGCCTGTCGTGGACCACCCCCGGGTCGCGGGCCGCCCCGAGCATCTCGGAGAGCCAGCGCAGTTCGGCGCGGACCGGGTCCACGGCGCCGTCATCGAAGAGCGGCCGGCCCGAAGCCAGCAGCGAGCGGAGGCGGCGCGACGCGACGCGCATGTGATGGATCTCCGCAGGCCGCCGGGCCCGGACTCCCGGCGCGTGCCGGCGCAATTCGGAAATCTGTTCCTCAAGATAGACCAGCAAGACCTGGCCCGCAGTGGTTGCCACGTTTCACTCTACGTCGTCGGAACGAGCCTGAGCAGTGCCGCGAGAACGCAATTTGCCGTGTTTTGCGGCGAATACTGCCTCGACATGTCGTACCGGCATAGGCTGGCCGGGAGCATATTCCAGCCGTCACACCAGGAGCCCCACATGTCGCACCAGCATCACCTTGGCCCGGTCGCCGTCGTCACCGGAGCGGGTTCCGGCATCGGGAGGGCGGTGGCCCGGCTTATGCTGACCGAAGGCTACCGGGTGGTGCTGGCCGGCCGGCGGGAGGCGCCGCTGCTGGAAACCGGGGCGGGCCACGCGCAGGCGCTCGCGGTCCCCTGCGACGTCACCAGGGACGACGACGTCGAGCGGCTTTTCGCCGTGGTGCTCGAACACTGGGGCCGCGTGGACGTGCTGTTCAATAATGCCGGCGTCGTCGGCCCCGCCGGCTCGGTGGACGAGATCAGCGTCGCGGACTGGGACGCCACGGTGGCGGTAAATCTGACCGGATCCCTGCTGTGCGCCGCAGCCGCCGTGCGGGCGATGAAGGCGCAGTCCCCGCAGGGCGGCCGGATTATCAACAACGGGTCCATCGCAGCGCACTCACCACGGCCGCGCACCGTCGCGTACACGGTCACCAAGCACGCCATCACCGGCCTGACCAAGAGCATCGACCTCGACGGACGCGGCTTCGGGATCAGCTGCGGGCAAATCGACATCGGCAACACCGCGACGGTTCTAATGGAAGAGCTCGGCGTGAGTGACGGAGCGTTGCAGGCCGACGGCAGCCGCCGGGTGGAACCGACGTTTCCGGTCGAGGACGCGGCCCGCGCCGTGCTGCTGATGGCCGGCATGCCCGCCTCCGCGAGTGTCGGATCGCTGGTGATCACGGCCGCCGGGATGCCGTTCATCGGCCGCGGCTAAAAAGTCTGCTGCCCGGGTGACAGGTGCCGCCGCTAGAGCGGCAGCAGCCCGGACAGGTCAGCACGCAGCCCGGAGGCGGCCACCCGGCCGGCATCGACCGCATCCGCCCAGCTGAGCCTGCCGGTGACCATCGCGAGCCAGGTGCCGGCGTCGCACTCGATCACGTTCGGCGGAGTGCCGCGGGTGTGTCGCGGGCCCTCGACGCACTGCGTGACCCCGAACGGCGGGACTCGGACCTCCACCGAATTGCCGGGAGCCCGGGCGGTGACCTCCTCGAGGGAGTAACGCACCGCCGTCGCGAGCGTAGTGCGGGACACCGGGACTGCGGCGTCCGGCGCTGCGACGTCCGGTGCCGGGTCGGTCGCGTCCCAGGCGGCGGCGTCCCGCCAGGCGGCCATCGCCGCGCGGCCCTCGTCCAGCGGGATCCGGCGCCGTGAAACTGCCACGGCCTAGTCCAGCAGTGCCGAGACGGCGTGGCCGAGGCGGATCTTGCCGACCGGGCGGCCGCCGCCCAGCACCGGGTCGACCACCTTTTCCAGCACGCTGGAGACCTCCGGGATCTCCACGGCCCCCGCGGCGGCGAGCAGGGTCAGGCCCACCAGCGTCGTGGCGCGGATGTTGCCGTCGAGGATCTTGATGGCCACCGAGACGCCCTGCGGGGTGGCCATCACCAGCACCCCCTCGGCGCCGATCTTGGCGATGATGCCGAGCTCGTCCATCACAATCGTGTTAGCCTGCCCCCGGCCCTGCACGGCCCACGGATAGTCAAGCATGGAGGTGGAGATCGTGGCGGCCCGGGCGTTGGAGTTGTTGTCGCCCGGAGCCTTGGCCAGCCGGGAGAAGGCGCGGGCCAGGCCGGTGAGGGACACGGCGGCCACGGGGGCGCCGCAGCCGTCGATGCCGAGGTGAGCGATCCGTTCGCCGCAATATTCCTCGATCACGGAGCGGATGCGCTGCTGCAGGGGATGGTTGGGCTCGAGGTAGCTGTGCGTGTCCCAGCCGTTTTCCGTGCAGGCCCAGAGAAACGCCGCATGCTTTCCCGAGCAGTTGAAGGCCAGCCGGGATTTTCCGCGTTCGGTCTGGACCAGCCAGGTCCGGGCCGTCTCGTCCTCGGGCCAGGCCGCAGGGCACTGCAGCTGGTCTTCCTTGACACCTGCGGCCTTGAGCATTCCCTCCACCACGTCCATGTGGTCGAGGGAACCGACATGGCTGCCGCAGGCTATCGCCACCTGCGCGCCGCGCAACGCAACGCCGGACTGCATCGAGGCGAGGGCCTGCAACGGCTTGAGCGTGGAGCGCGCGAAGATGGGGGTGGTGATGTCTCCGAGTTCAGTGACGACGTTGCCGTCCGCGGAAAGGACGACGGCGGAGCCGATGTGCCGGGACTCGACGAAGCCGCTGCGTTCAACGACTGCCAGCTCGACGGCGGACTCAACGGTGAAGGTGGCATGCGGGTTCAAGGGCATGCAGCAAGTCTAGGGTGCATTGCCGGTTCAGCCCGGTTACTCCACGGTGACCATCACCGACTGCCAGCCCGAGGCGCCGTCGGGCACCGGGTCGGCGCGCTTCTCCGTCTGGACCTCGCCGGTGCCGTCCGTAGCGCGGACCTTGATGTAGTGCGGTCCCGGGGTAGCCTCCCAGTCGAAGGACCACTGTCGCCAGGTCACCACCGAGGCCTCGGCAGAGAGCACTGCCGCGGTCCAGGGGCCGTTGTCGATCTGGACTTCCACCTTGGTGATGCCGCGGGTTTGTGCCCAGGCAGTGCCGCCGATCGCGACTCGGCCGGCCGGAACCCTGGCGAACGACTTGGGGACTTCCACCCGGGCCATGGTCTTGATCGGGCCGCGCTCGGACCAGCCGCGCTGGGTCCAGTAGGCCTTGTTGTCCGCGAACCGGGTGACTTCCAGGTCAACCACCCATTTGGTGGCGGACACGAAGCCGTACAGGCCGGGAACCACCATCCGCACCGGGTAACCGTGTTCAAGTGGCAGTGCTTCGCCGTTCATGCCAATTGCGAGCATGGCGTCGCGGTCGTCCTGGAGGACTTCCAGTGGCGTGGAGGCGCTGAAGCCGTCGACGGAGGTGGAGAGCACCATGTCCGCGCCCTGTTTCGGCCGGGCCATCTTGAGTACGTCACGGATGGGCATGCCCAGCCATTTGGCGTTGCCGGCCAGGTTGCCGCCGACGGGGTTGGAGACGCAGGTCAGGGAGACGTGCGATTCGATCAGTTTCGCGTCGAGCAAGTCCTGGAAGCTGAGCCGCACTTCCTGCTCGACCAGGCCGTGGACCCGCAGTTCCCAGTCCTGGGCGTTGATTTCCGGCACGCTGAGGGCTGTGTCGATCCGGTAGAAGTCCTTGTTCGGCGTCAGCCAGGGGGTGACGCCGGCAGCCTTGGACTGGACGCCGGCGGGCACCGGTGCGGCGGCCTTAGCCGGGGCCGGCAGTTTCAGGGCGTCGCGTGCCTGTGCCACGTTGCTGCGGGCGGCGCTCAGGAGCCGTCCGCCGGTGGCCGCGACTGCCGCTGCGGCCGCGGTGATGCCGGCGGCGGCGAAGAAGGAGCGGCGGGATGCGGCGGGGCGGTCCGGCTCTTCGGCTCCTCGGTCCGACGCAACCTCCGGCCATTTCCGCATCCGCCACAGCCTGGTGGTCAGGAGTCGGAGCACGATGAGGCCGGCCGCGGTGCCGATCAGCGAGGGGATGGCATCCAACGGTTTCACGCCGGCCCGAGTCACCACGCTGACCACGATCACCGTCCCCATCAGCAATACCCCTGCCACGCCCAGAGCCCACTTTCGGTAGGCGACGATGCCCAGCACACAGGCCAGGAGCAGGATGGTCACGGCCATTCCTACGAACAGGGCTGCCTTGTCATTCGTGCCGAAGGTGGCGACGGCGAAGTCCTTCATCCAGGGCGGGGTGAAGTCGATGAAGGTCGAGCCCAGGGCAATCAGCGGTGTCGCGCGGGCCGTGAAGAAGGCGCCCACCAACTCCGCAACGGCCAGCACGACGGCGGCCGAAACCACCCCGGCCAGCGCGGCAAGGGCCGTGGAAGCTGACCGCAGCGCGGACAGCTTCCTGGGCTGCATGGTGTTGCCGGGCTTCGGGGTGCTTAACGTCTTCATACAGAGTGTTCGGAGCGGCGGGGTCCCGGGATTGTCCGGTGGTTTGCCTGGCGCTTCGGGTGGGCTTCGCGGTGGACATGCTCTCCCCTGGGTGGCTGGGATGGGCATGTGGGCATGATGTCCAGTGGCTGCGGCGAGGACCGGGCATGTCCGGTGGGGAGTGGGCGAGACCTGCGGCGAGGACCGGGCAAGTCCCGCGGGTGGTCTCAGCTTAGGAGCCTGCCGGGTACACAAAGTACCCTTGGGAATTGTGAAGGTACTTGTCATCGGCCCCGGCGGCCGCGAACACGCCATTGTCCGCTCCCTGCTCGCCGACCCGAATGTTTCCGAGGTCCACGCGGCCCCGGGCAACGCCGGCATCGCCAAGCTGGTCCCCAGCTACCCCCTCGACGCGAACGACCCCGACGCCGTCGCCGCCTTGGCGACCAGGCTCGCCGTCGATCTCGTGGTGGTGGGACCTGAAGCTCCGCTTGCCGCCGGAGTGTCGGACGCTGTCCGCGACGCCGGGATCCCGGTGTTCGGGCCCAGCAAAGCCGCCGCGCAGCTGGAGGCCTCCAAGGCCTTCGCCAAGGAAGTGATGGCCGAGGCCGGAGTGCCCACGGCGATGGCGCGCGTGGCGTCCAACGCCGAGGAGGCAGCGGACGCCCTCGATACCTTCGGCGCCCCCTACGTAGTTAAGGATGACGGGCTGGCCGCCGGCAAGGGCGTCGTCGTCACCCACAACCGGGACGAGGCGCTGGCGCACGCCCAGAGCTGCTTCGACGCCGGCGGCACCGTAGTGATCGAGGAGTTCCTCGACGGCCCGGAGGTCTCCGTGTTCGTCCTGTGCGACGGCAGCAGCACCGTGGCGCTGTCCCCGGCCCAGGATTTCAAGCGCATCTTCGACAACGACGAGGGCCCCAACACCGGCGGCATGGGCGCCTACACCCCGCTGGACTGGGCCCCCGAAGGCCTAGTCCAGGAGGTCATCGACCGGGTCGCGCAACCCACCGTCAACCAGATGGCCCACCGCGGCACCCCGTTCGTCGGCGTGCTCTTCGTCGGCCTCGCCCTGACCTCCCGCGGCACCCGCGTCATCGAGTTCAACGTCCGCTTCGGCGACCCTGAGACCCAGGCCGTCCTGGCCCGGCTCAAGACACCCCTGGGCGGCCTGCTGATGGCCGCCGCGAAGGGCACACTGGACAAGGTCCAGCCGCTGCGCTGGTCCAAGGAGTCCGCGGTCGCCGTCGTCGTCGCCGCCGAAAACTATCCGGGCACACCCCGCACGGGGGACCGGATCCGCGGCCTCAAGAAGGCCGAAGCGATCGAGGGCGTGCACGTGATCCATGCCGGTACCAGGCTCGACGAGAACGGCAAGGTCGTCTCCGCGGGCGGCCGCGTCCTGGCCGTGGTGGCGCTCGGCACCGACCTCGTGGAGGCCCGCGAACGGGCGTACGACGGCGTCGAACTGGTCCGGTTCGACGGCGCCCAGTTCCGCACCGACATCGGCGGCAAGGCCTCCCGCGGCGAAATCAAGGTGACGGCGCCCGGCACAGCCGCTGCCGGCGCGAAAGCGAAGGCCTGACCGTGAACGCAAGCGAATCCGCACTGCCCGCCGGCGGCCTGGACACCGAAACACTGGACCTCCCGGGCTGGAAACACGTCTACTCCGGCAAGGTCCGCGACCTGTATATCCCGGCGGACGCCGCGATCACGGAACGCATCGGCCACGAGTGCGTCCTGGTGGTGGCCAGCGACCGGATCAGCGCCTACGACCACGTCCTGGCGAGCGAGATCCCGGACAAGGGCCGTATCCTCACCCAGCTGAGCCTGTGGTGGTTTGAACAGCTGGGCGTGCAGCACCACGTCCTCGCGGCCACGGTCGACGGCGGCGTTCCCGCCGCGGTCCAGGGCCGCGCCATGATCTGCAAGAAACTTGAGATGTTCCCGGTGGAATGCATCGCCCGCGGCTACCTGACCGGCTCAGGACTGGCCGAATACCGGGAGTCGGGCACGGTGTGCGGCATTCCACTGCCGCCGGGGCTAGTGGACGGGTCCAGACTCGACCAGGCCATCTTCACTCCCTCGGCAAAGGCTGAAGTGGGGGAGCACGACGAGAACATTACCTACGGCGCCGTCGTCGGGCTGGTCGGCGAGGAAAGTGCCGGCCGGCTACGCGAACTGACCCTGGAAATCTACACCAAGGCCGAGGAAATTGCCCGCGGCCGCGGAATTATCCTGGCCGACACCAAGGTGGAGTTCGGCCTCGATCCCGCAACCGGCGTCATCACCCTCGGCGACGAAGTCCTCACGCCGGACTCCTCGCGCTTCTGGGACGCCGCCACCTACCAGCCCGGCCAGGCGCAGCCGTCCTACGACAAGCAGTTCGTCCGTGACTGGCTGACCTCCGCGGAATCGGGTTGGGACAAGTCCTCCGACGCGAAGCCCCCGGCGTTACCGGCCGACGTCGTCGCCCGCACCCGCAGCCGCTACGTCGAAGCGTTCGAGTTACTCACCGGGCGCACCTTCGCCTAGCGGGCCCTGCGCCGCGGCCCGGCGCGGCTAACTGCCGGCGGCGCTAACTGCCGGCGGCAGCAGCGGCTTCGGCGCGGCGCTGGGCCAGCCGGATTTCCAGCACGGCGTCCATCGCCTGCTGGACCCGGTCCGAGGCCCCGGCGGCGCTGAACTCCTTCTGCGCTTCGTCCAGGTAGATCAGGGCCTCCTCGGCTTCGCCGGCAGCCTTGAGCGCCCGGCCCAACAGGAGGGCCACTTCGCCGGCTATGTGCTTGGCCAGCGAATCCCGTTCCGCGTGGATGTCGCGCAGCTTCTGCACGGCGCCGACGATGTCGCCGGTGAGGTAGAGCCAGCGGGCCCGGATAAAGGCGACTTCCAAGTGGTCCGTCTTGTTGCCGCCTACAATCGAGAGGGCCAGTTCGGCACGCTCGATCGAGGACAGGGTTTCCGGTTCGACGATTCCGGAGGACAGGCGGACCGCGGCGGTGGCCTTGTTGAACCTGGCCCAGAGGTCGATGTCGTTCGCGGGGGAGAGCAGTTTGGCGGCCTTCTCGTGGTGCTTGATGCCTTCCGCGTAGTCGTGGCGCATAAACGCGACGTTCCCGATGACCCAGGCCACTTCGCCGGCGAGCTGGGACATTGACTGATCGTTCATTTGCGCGTTCATGTCCTGGCAGTATTGCCAGGCTTCGTCCAACCGGCCGCTTTCCGCCAGGGCGCCGATCAGCGCGCGCAGCGCGCCGATGATGAGCGTGGAGCCCTTTGGCAACTGGTCGCAGAGCCGCACCGCTTCCTGGGCGTGTTCGACGGCGACCGCCAGTTGACCCTGGCCGTGGCACACAGCGGCCAGCATCTGGCGGGCCCTTACCCCCAGGCCGGCCGACTCGGCGGCCATCGGGTGGTCCAGCAGCCGCTGGACCAGGTCCTGGCATTCCTTAAGCTGCCCCTCCTTCATGAGGCATTCGGCCTGCATGTAGGTCATGTTCCACCAGGCGCTGGTGTTCTTTCCCTCGATCGCTATCCGGGCGGCCGTGGCAGCGTGGCTGGCGGCCAGCGGGTAGTCGCGAAGGTCCCAAGCCTGCCGGGCGTACAGCCCCGCCAGGACATACTCGGCGTCGCTGACCGAAACGGGCTGGCTCCAGGCCTCCAGCGCTTTTGGCGCGAGCTCAAGCCGGCGGGCGAGTTCCTCTATGACGTCCGCGGTCGGTTCACGGCGTCCGGTTTCGAGCAGCGAGATGTAGCTGGGCGAGTACTTGTCCCTGCCCAGTTCCGCCTGGGTGAGGCCGCGCTCCAGCCGTTCCGCTCGGAGTTTCTCCCCGAATCCGTTCCCCACGGGTTCCTCCTGATTCCGGACAGTCTTTGTACTAAATGCTTGACAGTCTCTGTGCAAGTAATTTTACAATGTATGTCAACAAGGGCTCGTGCTGGCTTTGTAACTATCCGACTCGTATTGAGGAACCCACATGTTTAAGAAGATTGCCGCCTCCGTCGCCCTGGCTGGCGCACTGGCGTTTTCCGCAACGGCTCCCGCAGTGCTGTCAGTAAGTGCCATCGGTAACTGGCCCGACCCCATGGGCACCAGCACCCAGGCGATCGGCAACTGGCCGGACCCGATGCGCTCGACCCAGGGCAGCCTTTCAGCGATCGGCAACTGGCCGGACCCGATGACCTATTCAACCAACATCGGTAACTGGCCCGACCCGATGTAAACAACGCGCCGATAAACAGTCCCGGGATCCGCGAGAGGTGTCCCGGGACTGTTTTTTGCGACCAACGCTCACCGATTGCTCCGTAACCGCCCTTCTCAGGGCTTAAAACGGCAGGTACGGAGCAGTCGCCGGGAGTTCGACCGGGGTATGACGCGGGCACGTGACAAAAAAGAGGGCCTTCCGACTGGAAGACCCTCTTTTGACTGGTCGAGGTCCTTGCACGTTACTCCAAGCATGGTTGCCACAAAATGGATCAGCTCACGACGATCGCAGCTGCCCTCGAGCGCATGGATGCTGGCCACACCAAGCCACGCCCGCTGCAAGCTAGTCCGAAGACACAGCGCTACCGGATCGCCGATCGCTTCAGTTCGGATGAACTCGCTCAGCTCGTTGCTCGCTACCAAGCTGGCGAAATGAGTACCACCTTGGCTCGCGAGTGCGGCATCGCCAAGTCGACCTTCCTGCGTCTGCTTGCGGAGCGTGGCGTAGATGCCAGACCTCGTGGTCTGACGCCGGCCAAAGAGAAGGAGATCCTCCGGCTCCGTCAGCAGGGGTTGATCATCCGCGACATCGCCAAGCGGGTCGGCTGCAGCTACGACAGTGCCCGGGAGTTCTTGTTATCAAGGGATGTGGTTCGGGGCGGGCATGAAATCAGCCGGTTGGAGTGAGTTCTCGGGGCTGCGAAGCATCACCATCAGATGAGAGATCGCTCGTGTTGTAGACGTGGTCACTGCCGAACATGCGCTCGGCACCGGCCACAGCTGCATCGCTGAGGTTGGATTGTGCAAGAACGGCCAGTCTGCGGGTTGGTCTTGAGCATGCCACGTAAAAGAGGTTCAGACTTCGCAGATATTGTGTCTTTGCTGTATCTCCAGCTAGGACGCTCTCAAATTTGTATTGATTCCAAAGCGCGTCGTCAACCACAACGAGCACGTTTTCATACTCCTCTCCCTTTACTCCGTGATTCGTTGAGAAGGGGGTTTCATCATTTAAATACTTCTCGAACTCGACAACTTGGGTGTATTCGGTTGCTCGAAGAGACTCCAAGAACTCACGGTCCTTGCCCGCCTTGACTTGGTCCTGCGGGTTTTCAAGCGACTGTTCGAGAGCAGAAAGTCGCTTGGGCTTCCGGAGTAGACTTCTACCGAATACGTAATCTAGCACCTGGCCTATTGAACCATTTTCGCGGAGCTCATTGAGTCGATCGATTGAGCCCGCGACGACTGACTTCTGGGAATGCCGTTCTATGCGAGTACCGGAAGCCGCATAGAGATCCAGGAATTTGCCAAAGTCACCTGACATGTAGGCGGAACACAAGAGCTCGATATCAGCAAACAACTGACCAAACTCGTCGTCCCGTGCCATCAGGTTGTCTGGCCCAAACGATGAGCGTTTTTGATAGATACCAAGCAATCCATCCCAGGCCTGTTGGCTAGCTATACCTTTTCGCGTCAGCATGAGAATCTTGGATGTTTCTCTTTCCCATCCTTTAGAGACTAGTCGATTCCAGACCTTTGTGAAGGTGTCGGAAGAATCTCCATTAGACGAGAAGAAGAGAGCCTCGCCGGTCGCATTCCAAAGACCAGGTGTCTGGAGCAGTTCGGGACGCAGCTTATTGAGAACCGAAATGACAGCAATAGGGCATCTGTAGTTCTCGGTTTTCTGTATAGTCAGCAGAGATGCATGCTCTACCTTCCCAACGCCGGTGTTGTAGATCTTTTGCATATGATCTCCAAACAACCCGATAGTTATTCTTCCATTTGCGTTTGCGGCCAAATAGTCAAGTAAAAGACTGATCGTTTTCGGACTCGTGTCTTGGTACTCGTCGACGAAGATGGTTGGAAACCTATCCGCAACCAGATGCGCGATCTTGGGATACTTCGAGAAAAGTCGCTCCGAGATGATAATTATGTCGTCGTGTCCGAGTTTTCCCTTCGCGTATTTGCGAGGGTATTGCCAGTAATCTATCCGCAGATCCGATAAATCGATTCCGGCATATTCTGCCTTTCCAGACTCCTTGGCGAGTAGATGAACTTCAGTTTTCAGTTCTGACTGGAACGGTTCAATAAGAGACCACAGGAACTCGTGAATCGTTGAGACTCGAACGAGTGGGTCGTTGTTGATGCGGCTCTTGATTTCGTTGACCGCCACGTTGGTGTACGTGATGCAAACGATCTGTTGGCCACTGGCAGCGAGCTCCCCGGCGGATAGGGCTATGAGCCGGGCTAGCGCATGGACAAGGGTACTTGTCTTTCCAGCGCCGGCACCAGCGTCTACCAAGAAGCTCTGGCGAGCTGCGATTTGCTCAAGGACTAGTTCGTTGACGTCAACCATTCCAGGCCTTCCGCAATGTACTTCGGCGTGTCCGACTCACCCAGGGTTACCACGTCGAATGCGAAGTCGGCTTTGCTCTCGATTTGGTCTGCAATGTTGTAAGAGTCTTCTCGAATCTCATCGGTGCTCATCCGACGGCTCTCGGTCTCAAACAGGTGTATGTTCGCAAGATTCTGCTGCGTTGAACTGAACTTTGCGGCGTTTGCGAGAATAAAGGATTCTTCGAAGCTGCGACCACATTTCAGGCCAGGTCCTTCCGGGACTTGGTAGGCGACTCGGATGTTTCCACTGGACTTGGATTCGGCGCTGGCGGCCAAGAGTTCGGAAATCTTGGATTTGCCTGGTAACCACGTTTTCAGCGTGTTGTTGCTTGTGATTGCGGCTTGCGTGCTAACTTCAGTCTTTTTGTGGCGACCCGTGTGTTCCACGGCATCAATATCCGTAATTACCAAAGTCGGAACTCCGATAAACTCAAGCAAACTCTTGAATTTCACCGCATAAGCACCACCTACTTCGATCACAGATATGTACTGGTGGATTAGTTCAGGCGCGCCGTTCTTGATCATCGATGGAAGAACGAGGCGCTCAGAGGTCCCCTCTATCAAGACTATTTTGTCGGCAAAGAACATGTCGCACCTGTGCAGTACAAGATATTGTTCCAAGAACTTTAGCGTGCTTACGGAAGCCTCGGCCTCCAACTCTTCTGCACTCTTTTCCTCTTTATCCTTGGCCTTCGCCGACGCTTTAGCTTTGGACTCGAGGTCTGCCTTGAACTTCCGCAGGTCCCTGACTTCGGCGCCCTGTGATGTCTTTTTGAGGTATCGGATGCACGAGAATCCGCTTTCGGCGATGATGTGCGAGGAATGTGTTGTCACGACGATCTGGACATTCCATCCGTCTTTCGATAGAACATAGTCTCGTATGTTCTTGATGAAAACTGCCTGCATCTGCGGGTGGAGGTGCGCCTCAGGCTCTTCAATAAAGAGAATTTGCATTCCAGCTCGCGGGGTTCGTTTTCGATACTCTTCGAAGAAGGCTACGAACTGAAGGATGATGAATATCAGTTTGGAATAGCCAAGTCCGTTGTGCGATTCGGGCAGCATGGCGTCTTCATGTGCGTACACGACGCGTGTATTGCCAGAAAGGAGATCCGCCGCGTTGAACTTCGATACGACTTGAAGCTCTTGTACCAGTGGGGTCGTGTTCACTCCGAAGCTCCGCAAGTCTGTGAAGACGCCATCGAAGAGGGTCTTATATTCTCCATCTAGCTGTTCAGCAAATGATCCAAGCACACCTTCCAGATTCTCGATAGATTGCTCGGTGTCGCTGATAGCCTTGTAATAGGCCTCGAATCCCCTTGATAATCCTTTACTTGTATCTTGCGATGTGTCGTCAAATTGGTTCTGCGCATATATGAACTCAGTTGTCACCGCATTGCGCGCCTGCGTACGGTCAATCTCCTTGTAGTTTCTTGCATCTTGTCTATCTACCGCTTGAAATAGCAGTGAGTATGCGCTTCCAAATTTCTTCCTGAGGAACTCAAGGAGCGTGAGCGTTGCCTTCTTGGTTTTCGCGGCTTGGAACTGCTTGAGTAGCTCGAGTGGCCGTGTGGGTTGAAGTTTGCACGAGATGACCGCGTCCTTACGTGTCGGATCGAGGTCCCGGATGAGCCCTGAAATAGGGGTCAGGAGGTCACTCTCTTCGTACTCGATCTCGATGCGCAGTTCAATCGACGGCAAATCAGCTACCGCTGCGGTTTCAGTCTCCAGGGCACTTTCGTCGAGACCCTGTTGTTTCTCATCCTGAGCAGCTAACCACTTTTTCTCTGCCTCGATAATCTGCTTCTGGGCGCTAAAACTGAAGTCGTCGAGAGTGAAGAGGTTGCGATCGGTGCCGAGGAACTTGTAGAAGATCTCTACTACAGAAGTCTTCCCACTATTATTTCGACCCACGATCATCGTGGCATCGGTTTCCAACTCCATTGATACCGATTCGAGCAATCGGAAGTTCTCGATTGATATTTTTGCTACTCTCACTTCATCCCCCAAATTTCTTCTGCCAAAGGTGCGGCATTTAGTTCGTCCCGACGCGCCCGCCAGTCGGGCAAAAATCCGTCCATAAGCTCTGTAAATCGCTCGTTATGGTTCCGTTCCAGAAGATGCGCCATCTCATGCACGACGATGTACTCCAGGCAGTTTGGGTGCTTCTTGCCGAGCTCCAGATTGAACCAGATGTGGGCGGACTCGCGGTTGCAGCTGCCCCATTTGGTCTTCATGCGGCGCACAGTCCACTTCGCCACATCGCGACCGATGATCGGCTGCCACTTGGCTATGAGTTCAGGGATCTCGTGCTTGAGAGAAGCGCGGTACCACTCATCCAGAGCTGCGCGACGATTGTCTGGAGTGCTGTCATCCGGGGCATGTATCGTCAATCGCTTGCCGGTGATATCAAACCGAATCCGACCCGGTTCGTTTACGACCTTGAGTCGGTATCGCTGGCCCCAAACATAGTGGGATTCTCCTGTGACCATTTCGCGTTCGGTCTGGCGCACGGCACTGCGAAGCTGCTCACGTTGTCTCTTGATCCACGGCAGTCGCTGCACGACAGCAAGCCTGATGGCATCGTCATCGAGTCGTTCAGGCGCCGCAACGCGCACCCGGCCGAGGGGAGGGTAGACGGCGATATGCAGGTTCTTGATGTTCTTGTAGATGACATCGACATCGATCCCGGAGACGGTGAGGTAAGCGCTAGCGGTACTCATTTCGGGCCTTTACCAAATCAAAGAGTTCATCGAAACGGTCGAAGTCAGCCGGTAGGACACGACGAATTGCTCGTGCCACTTCCTTCTCCTTGAACGTGTTGCCAACCCAACCGTGCGGTTTGCTCGTCATGATGGCGGTGTCGACCTGGATCGGAGTGGCTTGATCTGCCCAGCCGAAGTCGACGATGGCACGCTGCGCGCCGTTTGATGCCCAAGCAGGGTAGACAGTGTCAGACTCTTTTGAGCCGACCTTCTTGGCGTGGGCGATCAACTGCTCAAGATATTCCTTGTAATCGATGGCACCCTTGCGGCGTTGCTCGATGATGGCGTCAAGCAGGCTGGACATGCTGTCGTAGTACTTCGGATTCATCGCGTTCTCATCGATGATGACCTTGCGGATGTTGTTCGCGATGGTTTCGGCGACAGCTTCAGGATCCTTTTTGATCCCGGCAGGGAGCTTGTCGACCGCAGCCGCTCCTTGTTCAACGATCAGGTCGACTAGCCCAACGTTCTGGAAGTCAGCGACGACTTCGGATGCATCGGCCCGGATGTAAGTATCGAGCAGGAATCGCATACCTGCTTCATATTGTTTGAAGTCCACATTCTCGCCAGCACCGAGTTTCACTTCATCACGTACGGCGACGTAGTGGGTCACTTCCTTGGCAATAGCTGCGGTTTCACTCGCGCTGTATCCAGCCTCCGCCATGTCGTTTGCGATTGCTCCGTAGGTACGAACTAATGCGGCCACGGATTTGTAGAGTTCGACGCGCCTGGCTTCGTTGTTCTTGATCTGCTGGGCGTTGCCCTGTTCGATGGCGCAGAAGTAGCGCTGGTACTGAAGTGTTCCCTGGGGTGGTTCGACCGCTTCGCAGAGCGCGCGGATGCGTTCGAGGGCTTCGTCGAGGTCTTCACGTGCTTGTTGGACGCGGTCTTTGAGCAACCCCTCGATGTCGGACTTCTCGTAACCGTCGAGAGCCCCAGACGTGTAGTCCGTGATGGCGTCTTCCAGGGAGTTGAAGAGGTCCTGATAGTCAACGATGTAGCCGTAATCCTTGTCGTCACCGTCGAGACGGTTGACGCGACAGATGGCTTGGAAGAGTCCGTGATCGCGCATCTTCTTGTCGATGTACAGGTAAGTTGCCGCTGGTGCGTCGAAGCCAGTCAGCAGCTTGTCGACAACGATCAGAAGGCGCATCTGACCGGGCTCGTTGATGAAGCGGTCTTTGACTTCCTTCTCGAATTGCTCGATCTTCGTCACCGCTTGGTCAGCCGGTTCATCGAAGTGATCTGCCAGCATTTGCCGGTAGATGTCGTATTGGCGCAGTTTTTCCGTCGCACCGTGGCCAGAATCTTCTTTAGATATGTCGCTGGCCTGAGGGACGTAGCTCGTGACGATGGCGCACTTGCCCTTGAATCCGGCCTGGCAGAACATCTCGTAGAACTTGCACGCTTGATAGATGCTGGATCCAACGAGCATGGCATTGCCCTGGTTGTCCATGAGACGCGGCTTCGTCTCCATGTCGAGCAGGATGTCGTTAACGATCTGCTTGGATCGCGGCTCGGAGCTGACGACTTTTTGCATCGTGCCCCAACGCTTCTTGAGTTCAGCCTTGGAAAGATCAGTCATGCCCTTGGTCTTTGCCTCGAACCACTGATCGATTTTGGCCGACGAGATGAGATCTTGGTCGATGTTGCGGGCCTCGTAACGCAGGTCGAGCACGACGCCGTCTTCGACCGCTTCGTTGAACTTGTACGTGTGGATGAAGCTTCCGAAAGTCTCAATGCTGGTTGCTTTGTCGGCTTTGAGCAGCGGAGTACCGGTGAAACCGATGAACATTGCCCCAGGCAGCAATTGCTTCATGGCCTTGTGCATTTTGCCCGACTGGGTGCGGTGGGCTTCGTCGACGAAGACGAATAGATTGCCCTTAGCTGAGAAGCCTGCTGGAATCTTGGAGTTCAGCTCGGCAATGAAGTCGCCGTCGCCGTCATTCGGAGCTTGATCGTCGTCGCTGCTGCGGAACTTGTGAACGAGCGAACACATCAGCCATGGGTCGTTGCTGTTTAGGGATCCGATAAGATCGGCGCCGCTCTTCGTGCGGTAGATATCCTCGTTGACACCGCTGAAGACTCGCTTTATCTGATCGTCCAGCTCAGTACGGTCGGTGATAATGAGGACTCGCGCCTGGCTGTCGCCGCGAGTCTGATGTTCGCGGATCCACTTAGCCAGCCACACCATTGTGAGGGATTTACCCGAACCTTGGGTGTGCCAGATAATGCCGCCTTCGCGCTTGGCGATGCGCTCCTGGGCGGCCTTGACGCCGAAGAACTGGTTGTGACGGCAAGTCTTCTTCGTACCGCCGTCAAACACCATGAAGTCGTGGATAATCTCCAGGAATCGGCTTTTTGAACACATCTGGACGAGCGCACGATCGAGCGGTTCCTCGATGTCGGACGGCTCTTTCCATTCAAGCCAGTACTTCTCAGCCGTGTCGATGACTCCGTAGCGCAGTCCCTCGACATCATTGCCGGCCATGACCAGCTGCACCGTGCTAAAGAACGGACGGATGAAGTCCTTCTTCTGGTTGCCGATATTCTGGCGGATACCTTCGGAGACAGCGACCTTTGAGCGCTTGAGTTCGATGACGCCGAGCGCCATGCCGTTGACGTAGAGAACGACATCCGGTCGCTTGTTGTGCTCACCCTTGATCGATACTTCTTCGGCGACAACGAAGTGGTTTGCCTCGGGGTTGTGCCAGTCCACTAGCCAGACCGTCTCGGTCTGTTCGCCGATACCGGGCTTAACCTTCACGCCGTAGCGTAGAAGGTTGTAGACCTCGTGGTTAGCTTCGTAGAGGTTGCGGCCGCCGCCCAGCGACGCGGTCTTCTTGAACTGCTCAACGGCTTTGTTGATCAGATTGGCGGCGTAGCCACGGACCTGTAGATTCTGCTCAAGCAGGCTGACTTCGATGTGCGAATTGTTTTCGCGATACTCCCAGTTGCCCAGGTACTCGTATCCAAGTTCATTTTGGAACAGGTCGACAACACGGTCCTGTGTCTTGCGTTCAATCTGTCCAACTGTGCTCATGATTCATTTCCCCCAAAATTACTTTCAACATCCTGATTCTGCCAGCTTCCGAAGCTTATGCCCGTTCCTGGAATGCGCCATTCGACTCGGCCGTTTGCCGCTCTCCCAGCTACGATTGCCGCCGCCGCGGATGGGCTGCGGAACACGATGTCTTGGGCAAAGACCGCGGTGTCTTCTCCGTCCTGAACAAGCTGCCCGCTCTTGAGGAGCTCGTCATGGAGAAGTTCGTAATTGCTTGAATTCTCGGTGAAGGAGAGTCGGGCCATTGAACCCTTCCTTATCGTGAACTCGCCATCGACTTCTTGCGCCATTGCTCGGATGCCGTACTTCTTGACGAACATCTCGAAGATCGGCGAGATGGAAGGATCGGTCGGAGCTACTACATCTGTGGGGCCTGATGGCTGTCTGGTTGTCGTCGTCGTTCGAAAGATGTTGACGCCCAGCACAGGTAGGACGATCTTGGCCTGCGTCACAAAATACTCCATGTCCGAGACATCGGACTCTGGAAGTGGCAGCAGTGGGGGTGCAGTGCCGTTGGTTAGACGCGAACGGTTAGCCTCTATCGCCAATGAGATGAACCGTGACTCCAAATAGCGGGCGTGCGCTTTGGTTAGGTTCGTGTCCTTGCTGGTGAGGACGATCGCCCGATCCCAGAAGTCTTTTCCACCCTGATCTTCATTGCGAGAGTGATGATAGAGACGCTTGGCGACATCATCACCTTCGCCGATGTAAGCGAGCGATCCACCCATACTTTCTGGATCGTCTCCAAGAAGAATATAGATGCCCGTCCGTGACGCTTCGGGGCGTTTCAACAGAGCACCAAGGTCTGATCGTGGGGCAGCAGCAACGTGACCAGTCCAGTTCATGATTTCAGCTGTCAGAAGGCCGCCTGGCGTACCATCTGCCAGGAAGAGTCGAACCGATTTGCCGACACTCATGCCTTAGCCTCAGCGAACTGCGGAAGGTCGCGATCAGCCAACATTTCTTGCAACATGCCTTCCTTGACAGACCTCAATTTGAGTAGCCGCGTGCGAAGGACTTCAATCTCTGAGTCGACATCGGAGAGAAAAGCGCCAATGGCCGTCTGCTCCGTCACGCCGGGGACCTTGAATGTTAGGGCTCGAACATCCCCGCTTGAGACTGCCGGGTAGTTCGATCCCGCAATGATTCGCTCGATTTGAGCTGTGGCTAAGTGACTCATGAGGATATTGAACAAGAAGTCTGGATCAGATTTGCTAGTGTTCGCACGAATTACAGCAAAGCCCGTGGATGCAATGGGCCGAGGCAGTCCACCGCGATACAACATGTGCGACTGAAGATTAGGGCGAACCGTGCCAAACAGTACGTCCATCTTGCGAACAATTCGACGAGCACGTGATGGTGCGTGCTGGAATGTTATGCGAGAGGAGCCGAGTAGCGCTCCACGACTAACATCCTCTAGTGAGATGTAGTCCAAAGGTTCGTTTGGATCTGTATCAGATGACAGCGCTTCGGGGTCGACGGTCGCCAGCTTGTCCAGCGAGTGACTCTCCCAGTCCCCGGTGAATCCTAGTAGTCGGGTCTCGCCGGTCAGCAGTTGTTGCATAAGGCCTTGCTTGACCGACTGCTTCTTGGCAATCAATCGTTCTAACGAGGTAACGAGGCAATCAGCATCCCGGATAGCTGCGGCAACTTTTGTTTGTGTTTCTATCGAGGGCAATGAGACGTCAAGGTCTGCGAGCGATCGAGCGCTGATGTGAACAACCGCATCACCTTGGCCTCGGGATGCTTTTTGTCGAGCGACGGTCGGTGTGTTCAATAACGTTGCCAAATATACTGGGTCCTGGCCATGGCCTCTCAGAATAATCGTGTCGCCACCCACTACGGCTTCGGCATTTCCAACCCAAGCCGTGCACTTTCCGATGTCGGCCTTCGTCTCGCCTGAGCCCGCGAACACGATATCGCCGTAGCGGAGCCTAACAGCCGAACTCGCAATTTCTGCGGACACGTGAGAGACAAGACGATCGGTGTAGTCGTCGAACTTCGTGTAGATCTCGCCATAGCGTAAGCACAATGTACCCGTACTCTGGACATCGGTGCGCCTGATACCTTGGCCCTTCAGAAAGGCTCCTGACCTTCCCAGCTTTGTAACCGTTGTCAGCGACGTGGTCATCGGATTCCGATCTCAGCAAGGTGTTCGGCGACCTTCGCACTAAGTTGCTGGAGCTCCGATTCAAGGTCACCGACCGTCTCGTCATATCGCTCACCGAGTTCTCTGATGCGGGCAACGAGGGTGTGGGTCAGTTTGGTAATTTCGCTCGTGATTCCGGCAGCGATCGCCTTCTGCCACTTGTCGTCAAGAACAAGTTCCTGGATTTCAATTTCAGAGAGCTTTCCGTAATGGGCAAGCGTTGCAGCGTCGAGCTTGGCCTGAGCATCCTTGGCAAGCTTCTTGGCTGATGCTTCGCGGTTGTAGAGACCGACCAGATGTTCGAGCGCGGCGATCTCGTCAGCATCTGCGTGCTCTCGCTTGGCATCTTTGAGGCGGGAACTTGCGAGTACCTTGCTGATCTTTCCGTCGTCCATAGCCCCGGAGAGGAGACCTTCCTCGACACAGTGTTCCTCGGTGTACTCCTCAATTTCTAGAGCAGCTTGCTCGGCGAGCGAAGTGAGATTGTCGATGAAGGACTGATCTTTGGCGAAGTAGCGGTCGACTATGAGTGCGGGTGGAATGAGATCCGTCTTGTACTTGGCGCTACCGCGGCCCGAACCTATAACGAGATCTGGGGTTTCTGTGATCTTCCGGTCTTTGTCCTCGATGGCTACGCGGGGCCTTGCGGCATTGAGCCAGCCTTCGTTCATGATGAGGAAGACGTCGTCGTGCATGGTGCTGTGCCAAAAGGTCATTAGCTGCTCGTAGACGTCGTACTCGTCAAGCAGCGGAGTGTCTTTGAAGCGAGCGAGGAGATCATCACCAATACGGGCGATCAAATCGTTGGGCTTCGAGTTCTCGTCTATGGCTTCCAGTGAAGCTCGGTGGGCGGAAAACCATTCGGCGACCTGCGCATTCTCTCTCGCTGAGAACTCAGCAAATTCTGACGAGTCTAGGATGGCCTGCTGCACCCCGGAGATGTTAACGGCCAGTTGGCTGTAGCCACTTCGAGGTGTGCTCGTGAATAGAGATTGGCGAAGTGTCGGAAAAGCCCTCCAGCTTGCCTCCAATGCATCTATGTCGCGGTCCGGGATACCTCCGTGAAAATGGGCATGGAGATCCTGGACGTCTTCCGGCTCAGACGAATCAATATAGCGCGGAATGTTTAGGTTGAAATCGTTGGCAGCGTTGCTGACCTCGCTCATAGGGACCATGCGCGAATAACGCTCGACTTCCTGTTGCCGAGTGAAGACGTCGAAAATCTTGTGCATGTCCTGGGATCGAAGGCGGTTCTTGTTGCCATCTTTCAGGAAACCCTTGGATGCGTCGATCATGAAGACGCCGGTTCGGCTTTGGGCGTTTTCCTTGTCGAGCACGATGATGCAGGCCGGGATACCGGTGCCATAGAACAAGTTAGCAGGTAGGCCGATAATGCCCTTGATGAAGCCACGCTTGAGGAGCTGCTTGCGGATGGCGCCTTCAGCGTTGCCGCGGAACAGGACGCCGTGGGGAAGGATGACAGCGGCTTTACCGGTGCTCTTCATTGATTTCAGGATGTGGAGAAGAAACGCGTAGTCGCCATTCTTTTCAGGGGGTGTGCCATATTCAAATCGCCCGAAGTCGTTCTCAAGACCGTTGCTCCAGCTTTTGATGGAAAACGGGGGGTTGGCGACGATGAAATCGAAAGTATCCAGGCTATTGCCATTGCTGAACTGCGGGCTCGTGATCGTATCCCCTTTGCGGATGTCAGCGATCTCGTTGCCGTGCAGGATCATGTTCATCTTGGACAGTGCCCATGTGGCGTTATCCTTCTCCTGCCCGTAGATGCTTAGGCCATGGCGGGACTCAGCGGCAACCTTCAGAAGAAGAGATCCCGACCCGCATGTTGGGTCATAGACAGTGGCTGATCGAGGAGTCTCGGTAGTGACGCCGATCAGCTTGGCTAGTACACGTGAGACCTCAGCCGGCGTGTAGAACTGACCCTTGGACTTGCCGGACTCGGTGGCGAAATGACGCATGAGATATTCGTAAGCATCGCCCAGTAGGTCGTCGCCCTCAGCACGCGAACCGCGGAAGTCGAGTTCCTGGAAGATAGTAACCAGCTTCGAGAGTCGGTCCTGCATCTCCTTGCCCTTGCCGAGCTTTTCCTCATCATTGAAGTCGGCCAGGTCAATGACCTTTTGCAGGTCATTGGCCTCGGCGAGGTTGGCAATGATCTTGTTGATCTTGTCGCCGATCTCCTTATCACCCTTGACGGCGACCATCTCATCGAAGGATCCGGCTGTAGGCACATCAATAAGAGAGTTGGGGTCTGTCTTCGCCTTGTCGGAGACGTATTTCACGAACAGCATAGTCAGGATGTAGTCCTTGTACTGGCTGGCGTCCATCCCGCCACGCAGCTCGTCACAGCTCTTCCAAAGCGAGCTGTAGAGATCTGATTTCTTGAGCGCCACGGTGCGTACCCCTTGTGTTGATCCTGATTCAGTCGAAGTTGTCATGCGGCAGTCTCCAGCCACACGACGGCAGCCACTTTAGTGTTGATTTCAATCTACCGGGGAGCTGCGACAAATCATGTGAGGTCGGGCTGTGCCAGGTGGGTTTGCGGGTGGGGAGAGCCCTCAACCACGGCCCGCTAACTGGCCTAAAGTATACCACAATCGGCATATATCTTATAGGTCCCTGAGGCTCTCGACTACTGTCTTATCGCCACGAGGTCGATGGTTGCGATCGTGCGATAGATGGCGAAGCGGAACGTCGAAGCCATGGGGGAGCTTGGCGTGGTTTTCGAGCGTGACGGTGCGCAAAGATGCGCCCCGTCCTTCAATGGACGCTCAGCTGGACGTTATCGGTCAGCTCACCCGTCGCAGTGTCCGCAGCTTCAACAACTACTGGCGCAAAATGATTACTCTCAATAGGCGGCCACGGACTAGGAAGGAGGAGCCCGGCCACGCTTAGAACTAAAGGGCCAGGCATTTCAGGGGTGGTCGCCGTCTCCGTCGGAGCTTCCGCTGTCACTTCCCCCGTCGGTATCTCCCTCGCCACCGCGAAGAAGCGCCCGAATGGCAAGGTTGCCTCGGATGAGTTCCATGGTGTCTCCTGCGTGCTTGACCCCGGTGGCTGCGCTCAGTCTATGTGTTTGGGCCAGTACCAAACAATGCCGCCAGCACGGCCCAACGTGACGTCCTCCCATTTCGCCTGAACACGGTCGTGACTCGGAGTGAGATTTTCGCCTCGGGCGTGGGCTTGGCGGATGTTCTGAGGCGGAACATTGTCGATACGCCAGATTTCTTCTGGGACCTCCGGCGGACTGAAGCGGACGCCGATTGAAAGCTTCCCGATTGGCACGGTTGGAGTCAGCTGCACATGATGTACGGCACCCGGTCGCCACTGATCCTCATAAGTGAGTCGGTGGGTGAGCAGCCAGGCAACTTCGAGGGGTACCCCACGTTGGAGCGGTGGGAAAGCAATCACAATGTGGTAGCGGTATCCGGGGACGCCATTCTCATCGTAGGCGCGGAGGTTCTCGATCGTGAGCTGGCCTTGTCCGACGTTCTGGACTTCCGGCATCGCCCCACCCGGGGTGCGGTCAGTGTACGTCTGTCGAAACTCCGTGAGGGCGGGAACCGTCGATCGGATCGTGCGCCTGCGGATGACCGTGCGGATCTGCCCCTCGGCGCTGGCGGGATAGACGTAGTCATCCTGCGCATCGACAAT
Source organism: Arthrobacter sp. UYEF3 (assembly GCF_040546245.1). NCBI lineage: Bacteria > Bacillati > Actinomycetota > Actinomycetes > Micrococcales > Micrococcaceae > Arthrobacter > Arthrobacter sp. UYEF3. Next base: position 153,691 of record NZ_JBEPNK010000006.1, on the reverse strand, counting down.
CTCGTAGGTCCAGGGGGTTTTTGAGCCGACTGTAGCGACCGGAGCTTGCGGGCTCTCGAGCATCTCGACCACGATGCCGGCGACGCCCGCGAGAACATCCTCGCGTTCGACTCGCCTCACATCCCGGTAGCTGTCTCTGAACTGATGGATACCCTCGGGAGGCTTCCTTCCTGGTGGAACATACACACGGTAGGTGCGTGCAAGTGCCAGCCGGCGTTCATCCGAAGTGAGGTATCGGGCCTCCCCAAGCCCCAACAACAGCGTGGCACGAAGCTTGAGAAGCTCAGAGGGCTCCAAAGCAAGTGTGGCGATCCTGCCCTGGTAAAGCTCAAGAACATATGACGAGATGTCTTTCCTGCTCTGTGCGCTGACAGCACCCTCAATGAACTGGACATCGAGCAGGCGCCCGTTGCCGAGGTCCACCGCTGTCTTCGGACGGTTCGACACGTGCAGGCCATTCCTAGTACTCGCGCCAAGGAAGTCGATAATTCGTGCTTTCAGCTGGTTCTCGTTGTCGGCGTCCCTCATATGCCTCCTTTGCCGTGCATTATGCGACTCCCTTTTACCGCAGTCAAGGTCTCCGCAATAGATCGCAAGCGCTTGCTGTTGCGCGGCACGACTCCGCGACAGCGCAACAGCAGCCCTGTGTTTCCGTCGCTCCGTCAGCTTCAGCCTTAGTTACAGGACCGCAAAGGCGGCCTCTCGCAACATTCAGAAAGGCAAGGATATGTCCGATCTAATTCCCCGTCCGAGCGGGAAGGTGACACCCTTCAGCAGCCCAGAGGGCTTCTCACGCTCCGAAGGTAAGTCGCTCCAGCGGCGTCAGAACGCCGAGGTGGCCAATGGCCTCGTGACGGCGACGCGTGTCCAGGCCGCCGGCTATGTCGCCGCAACAGGTATGCACCTGACCGGCATGTTGAGCCGGGAAGCGCAGTTTCAGTCCGACGGCGACCCGCGCACATCGGAGCGGCTCAACTACATCGCAGATTCCTTCGCCGAGTACGCGGCGTGGGAAGTGCGCCGATTCCAGCGGTAGCGGGGGCCGGCCATGAAGCACGAATTTGTAAATCCACTGAAGCCCATTGGCTACATGGAGCCCGAAGTGCTGCAGCACGAGGCCGCTGTCCGTCTCTTTATCGGGCGGGTTGCGACACTGGTGGATGAGCTGGACTCCGCAGCGAGGACCGTCAAAGCTGACTCGCCAGCGACAGCGCGGCATCTGCGCCTGGTTGCGCAGCAGATGTCGGCCATGGCTCTGACGGCGCTGGAAACCTGGCCGAAGGGACCGCGGCGGTCATGACTGCCATCTACTGGATTGCCATCATGATCACCTGCGCAGCTTCCATTGCTGCCGCATACCTGGTCGTTGCTGACTATTGGCGCGGCCGGACGCCCCATTCTCGGGATCAGATCTTCGGCATCACCGAGGATGCTCGCGAAACGGTAAGCCGCCTCGATGCGGCCTATCAACAAGCCCTGCGGGACATGCGCCGCCGCCAATAGCGGCTGGCCCCTAAGTTCACCAGATCGGCACTCCCCGATTCAAACATGCCTCTAGAAAGGGGTTATTTGTCATGCCCGAATCCTTTACCTCAACGGAGCTGGTCGCAGCGCAAAAGCGACTCTCTGACTACGTCCTTGACCAGGCCCACCAGATTGAGCGCCGTCTGTACTTCGGATGGGAGCCGGCCGGTGACGCGCCGGACAAGTACAAGGATCTGTGCGAAGCCTTTGCCGCCTCGCAGAACGATGGACGCCCGCTACCTGTCTCCAACGAGAACAGCAGCAGCGTGGTTTTCGGTTCACCAGACGTCAATGTGGCCTACCGCTACGTTCACGATGTTGCCCACGTTGAGCAGGGGTTGAGCTTTTCGTCGCCCGATGAATTCGTGTTGGCGCGCTGGCTGATGCGGCGCTTCGAACGCGCAGGCTTCAGCCGGAATGATCTCGAATGGCATCTCTTCGAAGCTGACGCGGTAGGCCAAGTCATGTTCTATGCCGTCACGAAGCAGTACGTGGGGGACCAGCTGCAGTTTGCACTTGACTGCGTGCGGCACGGTTTGAACACCGGCATTTACTTGGAGATGGAGCGCCATCGGTGAGCGTCGATCCTGGTCCCAGGTCCTGGTTTGAGCGGGCGATTGGAGCATGCATGTCCGTCCTGCTGGCCGTTGTGGCCCTCTACTGCGCGACTCAAGTGCTGCAATCGATCCTGCCGTTTCTGATCGCCTGCGTCGGTGTCGCTGCCATCATCTGGGCGGTATGGGCAGTCATCCAATATCGCCGAGATAGGTACTAAATCCATCGCCGCAGCGCGGCAACTACAGCTCTTCCAGTCGGTGTTGTGGTTTGCGCAAAAACGCTTGAACGTTCAACATATTGAACGCATACTAAGCCTCAGACATCGTTCAATACGTTGAACGTTTGCCGCAAATCACAACACCGAAGGAAGGAGGGAATCAACTATGTCTACTAGCAACAAACGTCCGAGTCGTAGCCGCCAGGGGCGACCACGAAGGGACGGCCGGATCATCGTCAGGGGAGTCGAGCGCGATCGTCCTGACCTCCGTAAGCTGAGTCGCGCCGTCATCGCCATGGCTCAGGCTGACGCTGAGCGGGAAGCCCAAATTCAGCACGAGCAGAAAGACGTCAAGGGCGCTGCGGAGGACGCGAGCGATGAATAATTCCGCTCCTATCCTTCGACAATTGGTGTGGCAGGAGATTTTCTGGCCCCGCCCACTCGACGACGAGCAGGCCATCAACCTGCTGCGGGTATGGAGCTCGCAGAGCCACGCACCGCAAATCATTCTGGAAGCCCGATCGGATAAACACGGCATCCGCTACATTGTCGGCACGCAGCGACGCCATGCATCGGCGGTCCGCCGCGACATCGAACGTCTGGTCGTTGGGGCTATCGTTGTCGCCGATGATGCTGGCCGGCTACCCGCCCAGTCCGCCCGCCGGGTTTCCGTCAACACGCCTGCGCAACCTCTGGAGCCTCGGCATCCGGAAGGGTCAACACGAGCTCTCTTGGCCAGCCTGACGGCGGTCCGCGGAAATGAAAACCTGGTGGTCCAGATCATATTGGGGCCGAGGTTCATACCTCAGCTGGCTCCTCATGCTGTTGCCCAAGTCGATCAGGGAATCATCTCGCTTATCCTCACTGGCGTGCAGCCGGAGCGGCGTCGGGCGATCAGCCGGCGAATCGAAGAAAAGCAAGGCAACCATGGGTTCGCGACCTATGTTCGAGTAGGAGTCAGTGCCTCCGAGGAAGATCGTCGGCGCGCCCTAATCGGCGGTGTGGTCAATGCCTTCCGCTCGATGGTGGCACCGGGGCTCCGCTTTCGTGTCCACTTTGATCAGACCCATAAGCTGAACAATCCTAGTCCTGAGTGGCCATGGTTCGCGGCCGGCCAGCGACTGTCCGCGGTCGAAGTGGGCATGCTCAGTGCTTGGCCGGTTGGCGAGGGTACGGCTGCCTATCCGGGGCAGCCGCCGGCTCATCCGCGGCAGATCCGGCCGTCGTTTACGGCGTCGGACGCAGATCGCATTGTGGGTCGGGCAACGGCGCCCGGTGCTGGCAACGCCCGGCTGGGCTTAGCACCAGAGGATAGCTGCCACCATTTGTGGACAATGGGACCGACCGGCGTGGGCAAGAGCTCCATGCTCCTCTCACTCATCATCGGAGACATGAAAGCTGGGCGCAGCTGTGTCGTCGTCGAGCCCAAAGATCTGATTGGCGATGTACTAAAGCACGTTCCTCCGGAGCGTCAGGGTGACGTCATCGTGCTGGATCCGCTGGATGACGTGCCTGTGGGGATCAATCCATTTGATGGTCACGGGCGGAGCCCGGCTCTCATCGCTGATCAGCTGTTCGGTACGTTCCATGCGCTTTATGGCGACCAGCTCGGGCCCCGAAGCTCGGACATTCTGCGGCACTCCCTCCTGGCTCTCGCTCAGCGGGAGGACGCCAGCTTGGCCATGCTGCCCATTCTGCTCAATAACAGAAAGTTTCGGCAGTCGGTCATCCGCCAGATCGCGGGCGATGATCCATTTTCAGCTGGACCTTTCTGGCACTGGTACGACCAACTATCCCCGGAGGCCAGTGCGCAGGTGACAGCACCGCTGATGAATAAGCTGCGTCCATTGCTTGATCCGCATCTTCGTCACGTTTTGGCACAACCCACTCCACATTTCAATCTTCGACAGGTGCTGACGGAGCGGAAGATTCTGCTCGTCCCACTCCAGAAAGGGGTGCTCGGACCCAAGGCCGCTCAACTATTAGGAGCCATGGTCGTCGCGGAACTGTGGCAGGCAATCCAGGAGCGCGCCAGCATTGCAGCCATGAACCGCCATCCGGTCATGATCTACCTCGATGAGGTGCAGGAGTACCTGCGTCTACCGACCGATATAGGCGATGCGCTGGCAACTTCGCGCAGTCTTGGCGCTGGGTTCCATGTGGCGCACCAGTACCTCGACCAATTGCCCCAAAGCATGCGCACGGCGTTCGAGGCCAACTGTCGGTCCCGGGTCTTCTTTCAACTCGCATCCAGGGACGCCAGGGCGGCCGCCGCCATGGCACCTGGTCTTGAACCGGAAGACTTCATGGCGTTGCCCTCGCGTCACATCTACGCGCAGCTCGTCCGCAAGAGCGCGGTGACTGACTGGGCGTCCGGCGTCACTTTAGACATCCCGAAGCAGACCTCGTCACCGGACAAGATCCGGGCCCTGAGCCGCAGCCAGTTCGGTCAATCAAAAGACGTCATCGAACGTGGGCTTCGAAGCATTCTGACTCCTTCTCCTGAAACCGGTGCAGCTGATGGTCGCCGCAGAAGGAGCCTGTCATGACTGTCGAGCGGACTCTACCGACCGGCTACCCGCCCGCGTCGAAGCTAGCGGATGCATCTGCGCAGGTCAGCGACGAATTAGCACCAATTGGGGCGCCGAATACCGGTGCTGTGCCTAGCACCGGAGCCCATACTGGCCCGCGGATAAGTCGGCGCCGATTGAACGATATTGAAGGCCGGCTCAGTGAACGCGATCGAGCTGTCCTGTCGTCTGTGGCCCGCTATCGATTCTTGACGGCACGTCACATTGAAACCTTGCATTTTGCAGAGCACGCGACGGCAGAATCGGGTGCTCGAACCTGCCGCCGAGTCTTGGCAAGACTACGAAGCCATCGAATTTTGGGCGTCCTAAATCGGCGGATCGGTGGTGTCCGGGCGGGTTCGGAGGGGCTGGTCTACTTCATCGATACAGCCGGCGAACGCATTCAACGGAACCAGGAGTCTAGTCGCCGACGTAAGCACTTCGACGAGCCATCGTCACGATTCCTTGATCACACTCTGGCCATAGCCGACGTTGCTATCAGCATCATCGCCGCTGCATCCGAGTCGGGTGCAGAGGTCGTGAAGCTGGCCCCGGAAGGCGAGGCTCGTCGCCACTACACGGATCGACTTGGTGTCGGTCAAGTGCTTCGACCAGACCTGTATGTTGAGCTCGCTGCCCATCCCGGGGATCAGGATGTTGAGGCGTACTTCGTTGAAGTGGATCTTGGTCACGAGAGCCTGCCTACCGTCCTCGGCAAGTGCCTGTTATACGAGGAATATCTCGAAACCGGCATCGAACAGCGTGAGTTCGGCGGATTTCCAAAGGTCATCTGGGCTATGGATGCCTACCGCCCAAACGTGGCCGAGCGCCGCCGCCAAGCATTTCTGGCGGCAGTGCAACGGAACGCGAGGGTGAGCCCTGGGCTCTACGGCATCAGTGCCTTGGAGGAGGCTGCGGCTCAGCTTGTCCGGGAGGTTCGCCATGACTGAGCCGGTCAATGTGTTGTACGTCGGGGACGCTTTGGACCAGCTCCGAAAGCTCCCGGCCGGATCGGTGGATATGTGCCTGACGAGCCCACCGTACTTCCGATTGCGTGACTATGACGCCGACGGTCAGATGGGGCTCGAAGCAGATGTGGGGGCGTGGGCTGGCCTGATTCGGGCCGTTGCACGCGAGATTGACCGCGTACTAGTCCCGACCGGCACTTTCTGGCTTAATCTCGGCGATACGTACGCCAACCATCCCCGCCAAGGCGCGCCGTCCAAGAGCCTGCTTCTGGCGCCGGAACGCGTAGCTCAGCTGCTGCAGGAAGATGGGTGGATAGTCCGCAACAAGATCATCTGGGCCAAGCCGAACCCCATGCCAACCAGCGTGCGCGACCGGCTGACAGCGGCCCACGAGGTGATTTACCTGTTCGCGAAGCAGGAACGCTACTACTTCGACCTCGACGCCATCCGCGTGCCGCATCTGTCGAAGCCTGGTCGCCCGCCTCGTGTCTCATCGCGACGTCCCGCCAAGGAAGGATGGCGGGGGCCCAATGCCGATTCGACGACCGGTCTCGCGGCCATGAAAGCTCGTGGAATTGTCGGCCATCCGCTCGGCAAGAACCCTGGGGACGTGTGGACAATCGCCACAGCGGCTGGCAAGGGCAGCCACCACGCCACATTTCCTGAGCCGCTTGCAAGCCGATGTATTCAAGCCGGCACCCCCGAAGCACGCTGCGCCATCTGCCGCGCCCCTTGGCGACGACCAATCCGCAGGCTAGGGCAGACCGCCACGCGGCTGGCACTTCAAGCGAGCTGCAGTCATAAAGGGGATCCAGAGCCCGGCATCGTCCTCGACCCCTTTATCGGCAGTGGCTCGACCGCCGTAGTCGCTGAATCACTCGGCCGTAACTGGTTAGGTATAGAGCTAAACCCCACCTTTGCCTGGGAAGCGCAAGAGCGGATCACGGTAGCTCGTCCGCGTTCGCCACCAAACGGATAGCACTCCGACAGCTCGTCGGTGCGCTGCGGCCGGTGACGAGGATTCCATTCCGGAATCTCGCCGGTCGCACAATCCGAGGAGTTGTCATGACGACACCCACGACTGGCGGGGACCGCCAGAATCCGGCAGGAGTGAAGACTCTTGCTATCCGACTCGAACCGGACGTCCACACCCAGCTGACGCTCATTGCGCAGCTGCGGGGAAGCACTATCACCGACGAGATCAGAAAGGCCTTGATGGCGCACATCGCCAGCATCAAGGAAAACACTGATCTGGCATCTCAAGCCGAATTCGCCATCGCGGAAATCGACCGAGAAGCTGCTGCCCGGCGCGAGGCTATCGCTCATCTGTTCGGCAACGATCAGGAAGCGGCCAAGCCCCGCACGGCACGCGGACGCTAGTTCGAGCACCACCGGCAGGGACGGCGTGAGCAGCGCTCTATCGAGCGCCTCCGCTGTCCTTGCCGCCCGTCCATCCGCATAAACGAAAGGAGGACATATGAACCACGAACAATTACCCGAGCCCACGCCAGAACGAGACAGGGGCACTGCCCCCGCCATCTACGTCGCATCGCTGGCTGACTACAACAATGGGAGACTGCTCGGCACCTGGATAGACGCCACCATAGGCGCAGACGTCATTTACGAGCAGATCCACGCCATGCTGGCGCAATCTCGTGAACCCGCGCCGGAAGAATGGGCCATCCATGACTACGAAGGCTTCGGCGGTAAACAGCTCAGTGAATTCGAACGTATCGAGGAAGTCGCTGCACTGGCCGAAGGCATCGCCAAATATGGTCCCGCCTTCGCCGCATGGGTGGATTACTCCGGCCTAGACGCCGAAGATTGGCGCTACTTCGAGGAGGCCTACCTTGGCGAATACCCCACGCTGGAGGCGTACGCCGAGCGGATCATCGATGATATGGGATGGCAGCAGGAAGTTGACGCGCACCTGCCAGAGTCACTCAAGCCGTACGCCAAGATTGACGCGGAAGCGATGGGTGAGGACTTGCGACTCAACGGTGAGATTTACGTGATCGAATCTGACTCCGGAATCTACGTCTTCAATAGCCGTATTTGACCTTCCGGAATATTAGGAAGGCCTTCCTGCCTTGACGAAATTTCTGTTGTGGAATTCGCTTAAATCGTTGAAGGAATTGAACGATCGATTCATAATACAAACAGAAATTGGAGACAGAACAAATGCAGGAAAAAGACATTCAAGGCTTAGCCGAAACAATCCGGAAGCAGCGGCAGAAGCTGGGTCTTTCCGCGAGCGAAGTCGCCCGACAAGCAGGGGTCGCGAAGGGAACGATCACCCGGCTAGAGCTGGGGCAGATTGCCAATCCCCGCATGGACAATCTTCGCGCCATCGCCGACGTTCTCCAGCTTCCACTGACCGACATCCTGGCCGAATCGAGCATGCTGCGCGGCTCCGACCTACCAACGCTCAATCCTTACCTGCGCACGAAATTCAAAGGCATGCCGGACAGCGCAGTCCGTGAGATTGAAGAGCACTTTCGCGATGTCGCCGCCCGGCACGGCATCAATATAAACACCGGCCCCGCCCCCGGCGAGGACGAATAACCAACGACTTCTCAGAGAAAGGAGAAAGCCATGACCAACGAACATATCACTACATATATCGAACGGAGCGTCCTGGCTACTCTCCGTGCGCTCATCCCGAACCGAGAGGTTCGTTCCCACTCTGAGGCAAAGCAAGTAGCCGAGCACCAAGCCATCCGACTCTTGGAGCTGCACGGCATCGAGGACGGGCCAGTGCCAGTTGAATTCATCGCCGACCTGCCCAAGATTGAAATTGAGATGGTCGACGCTCCGGTCTCAGGGGCTAGCTTCTGGAACGGGAGCAATTGGATCATCCAGCTGAACAAGCATGAGAGTTACAGCCGTCAGCGGTTCACGCTTGCCCACGAGTACAAGCACATCATCGACCACAACCGTGCCGACGCTTTGTATATCGGAAGTCGTGACGCATCTCCCGCTGAACAGGCGGAACAAGCTGCTGACTACTTCGCCGGATGCCTACTCGTTCCGAAAAAGCTTCTCAAGCGCGCCTACTACGGTGGCATGCAGCGAACGGCTGATCTCGCAGCGCACTTTCAAGTATCCGAAGCTGCGATGACCGTGCGACTGCGCCAAACAGGCATCGCCGAGCCCGTCCCGCGTTGCACACCCCAAAGTACGCCGTTCTCCCGTTCATGGCAGTACCGCACGAATCACCGCACCCAAACACAAGGAGTATGACTATGACCATCGAGGAAATCGAGGCATTGAAACCGCGTAAGGCAGTTCTGTATCTACGGGTATCGAGCAAGAAGCAGACCCAAACAGCTGTTGATATCGATAAGGACGGGAACTCCATCGCGACGCAGCGTGACATCTGCGGGCAGAAGGCCGAAGCGGTCAACGCCGACATCGTGGAGGAATTCGTGGAGCCCGGTGTGTCGGCCCAAACGATCGAGAAGCGACCCGTTTTCCAGGCTCTGCTGAAATTCCTGCAGGATAACCGCGACGTTGACTATGTCATCGTGTATGCCCGCTCGCGTGCGTTTCGTAACTTCACCGATGCGGCCATCACGCGGCGACATCTCGACAAGCTGGGCGTGCGCTTACTTTCCGCCCGAGAGGACTTCGGTGAGGGCACGTACGCGGAAGCGATGGAAGCCGTCACCGACATCATGAACCAGGTGCAGAACCAGCTCAGCGGTGAAGACATCCGGATCAAGATGCGCAACAAGGCTATCAACGGCGGCACAGTCGGTAAGGCCAAGATTGGGTACCTCAACATCCGCAAGGATATCGACGGGCGCATGATCAACAGCGTCGGGCTCGATGAAACGAGAGCGCCGCTCGTGCTCAAGGCCTTTGAGCTGTACGCCACCGGGAAATACTCCATCGAGCGGCTGGAAGCGACGATGGCGGACCTCGGTTTGTCGAGCCGTCGGACAGCTCGATACCCGGAGAAGCCAGTCTCCGCCAGCCGGCTGCATCAGATGCTCAAAGATCCGTACTACGTCGGTTACGTCGTCTACAAGGGCGATGCCTATCCGGGACGCCACGAGCCGATCATCGGGCAAGACCTTTTCGATGAGGTCCAGGAGATCATGAGCTTGCGCAGCGGATCGGGCACCAGGGATCGCATTCACAATCACTACCTCAAGGGCATGCTCTACTGCGGTAAGTGCTTCAGGCTTGGCCGGGAGAGTCGCGTCGTTTACACCCAAGCGAAAGGGCGCGGGGGAACTATGCATGAGTACTTCTTCTGCCGTGCCCGCCAGGAAGGCCAGTGCGACCTTCCGTATCTACCGGCCTATCTCATCGAGGACAGTGTGGCCGAATCCTACGGTCGGCTTGTGCTGGACAAGGACTTCGAGGTGGACATTCGCGCCAGACTCGAAGAGGCGCTTGTTGGCGAGCAACAGGACATAAAGGCCATGTACGCGAAGTACAGGAATCAGCTCAAAGAAGTTGAGGCCAAGGAGAGTCGGCTCGTTGACATTGCGGCGGACGGCATGCTGCCGCAGTCGAAGGTCCGGGAGAAAATGCATGAGCTGCGCGTCCAACGTTCCCGCATCGAAGACAGCCTGGCGAACATCGGCGAGCAGATCGCGGTGGGGGGTCAGCTTCTTGTCAAGGCGATTGATCAGATCACCGACCCGAAGTCATACTACGAGAAGGCAACAGATAAGGTCCGGCGCCTACTCAACGAATCCTTTTATCACCGTTTCTTTGTAGACCAGGAAGGATCCGTAGGCACGGACCTGAATCAACCCTTTGTCGACATCTTCGCGGCCCAGGTGGCCTACCGGTCGATCAAGCCCGCGTTGGCGATGTCCGGCCATGGATCGACCCAATCGTCCGAGCAAGGGGCCATTTTGGGCGTTTCAGGCGTACTTTCCACCCAGTTCCCGGATACCAAAAATGGCGCCGATTTCTCGACGCCATCTCTGTTGTGTCAACTAAAGTCGATCTATTTGAACCATGGTTCAAATAAAGCGACTCTGGTCGGGATGACAGGATTTGAACCTGCGACCTCGTCGTCCCGAACGACGCGCGCTACCAAGCTGCGCCACATCCCGATCCGTTACTTCAAAAGCAACTTCACAAGAGTATCCGATTCCGGCCTCGGATGCGAATTCGGGGCCGGAATCGGCGAACCCGGATACGACGCCACCGCACGGCCGGACGAGGACGAACTCAGACCAGCGAGTCTTTCCATGCCCCGTGCAGCGTGGCGAAACGCCCGCCGCCGCCGATGAGCTCCGCCGGTGTGCCGTCCTCCACCACCCTGCCGTCATGGACCACCAGCACACGGTCTGCGGTCTCCACGGTGGAGAGCCGGTGCGCGATGATCAGCGCTGTGCGGCCCGCTGCTCCAGAGCCTGAGCCGGAGCCGGAGCCGCGCAGCAGGCTCGCCAGTCCGGCCTGGACCAGGCGCTCGGACGGGATATCCAGCGAGGAGGTGGCCTCGTCGAGGATCAGGACGGCAGGCCTGGCCAGGAAGGCCCGGGCGAAGCTGATCAGCTGGCGCTGCCCGGCCGAGACGCGGCCGCCGCGTTTGTTGACGTCGGTGTCGTAGCCGTCCGGCAACGCCGTGATGAACCCGTCGGCGCCCACGGCCTTGGCGGCGTCCTCGATCTCCTGCCGGGAGGCCCCGGGTCGGCCCAGAGCAATGTTGTCCGCCACCGAGCCGCTGAAAAGGAAGGCTTCCTGCGTGACCATGACAATGTTCCGGCGGAGGTCCGCCGTCGTGAGCTGGCGCAGGTCCACGCCGTCGAGCGTCAGCGAGCCGGACGAAACGTCGTAGAAGCGGGCGATCAGCTTGGCCAGCGTCGACTTCCCGGCGCCTGTCTGCCCCACCAGGGCGACCGTCTGGCCGGCGGGGATCTGCAGGTCCATGGCCGGGATGACGACCGGGCCGTCGCCGTAACGGAACTCGACGTTCCGGAAATCGATGCGGCCCTTCGCCTCGCGCAGGGGGACCGGGTCGACCGGCGGCCGGACGGTGGGAACTTCCTCCAGCAACCCGGAGACTTTCTCCAGCGCCGCCTGAGCACTCTGGAAAGAGTTGTAGAACATCGCCATCTGGTCCACCGGCTGGAAGAAGCGCTTGGCGGAGAGGATCAGCGCCAGCATCACCCCCACGGCGAGCTCGCCGTTGAGCACCCGGAAGCCGCCGGAGAGCAGTACGACGGCGACGCAGACGTTCCCGATCAGCACCAGGCCGGGCTGGAATATGCCGTTGAGGTTGATGGAGCGGACGGTGACCTTGCGGTAGTCCTCGGAGAGCTCCGCGAAGCGCTCGGCGTTCTGGCGCTCCTTGCGGAAGGCCTTGACGGCACGGATGCCGGTCATGGTCTCGATGAAGTGCACAATCAGCCGGGCCGAGACCACGCGGGATTCGCGGAACGCGATCTGGGAGTGCTTCTGATACCAGCGGGCCAGCAAATACATCGGCACGCCGGCGGCGAGCACCAGCAGCCCGCTGCTCCAGTCCAGGGCGAACACCGTGACGGCGGTGAAAAACATGAAAACTATCCCGGACGCGAGCGAGCTGACCCCGGAATCGAGCAGGTCGCGGAGGGCTTCGAGATCCGAGGTCTGCCGGGCGATGATGCGGCCCGAGGTGTATTTCTCGTGGAACTCCAGGCTCAGCCGCTGGGTCTGCCGGAAAACCCGGACGCGAAGGTCCAGCAGCATGGCCTGGCTCAGGCGCGCCGTCGAGGTCACGTACACGGCGGTGAGCCCCGCCGTCGAGACGGCCGCGGCAAGGTACGCGACGCCGGCAAGGACGAGCGGGACGTTGTCGCCCGCGCGCAGGGACGGCAGGGCGTGGTCGATACCGAAGGCGATCAGCGCCGGGCCGGCCACGCGGGCGGCCTGCGAGAGCACGACGGCGGCGATGGTCAGCCAGAAGCGCAGGCGGACGGGATGGATCAGCGAACCGAGCAGCGCCAGGGAGCGGCGGCGGACGGCCCTGCTCTCGGACTTGGACAGGTGTGCGTTGTCCTCGTTGGAGGTGCCGAAGGTGCCAGTGCTCATCGGGACACCTCCTCGGCCTCGAGCGCGGACAGCTCGGAGTCCAGATCCCGGGGCTCCGGATCCAGGCTGGCGATGACGTAGCGGTAGTGGCTGTTCTCGGCGAGAAGTGCGCTGTGGGTGCCGACGGCGGCGATCCGGCCGTCCTGGAGCAGGGCCACCCGGTCGGCCAGGGCCACGGTGGAGGGCCGGTGAGCGACGATCAGGGTGGTGGTGTCGGCGAGCACCACGCGCAGCCTGGCCTCGACGAGTTCCTCGGTGTTGACGTCCAGCGCGGACAGCGGATCGTCCAGGACCAGTACCTTCGGCTGCGCGGCCACGGCACGGGCCAGGGCGATGCGCTGCCGCTGGCCGCCGGACAGGCTCAGGCCCTCCTCGCCGATCAGCGTGTCCAGACCCTGCGGCAGCGAGTAGGCAAAGTGGGCCTGAGCCGTGTCCAACGCCTCGGCCAGGATCTGCTCCCGGCGCTCCGCCGGCTCGTTCCCCGGCACGCCAAGCAGCACGTTGTCCCGGACGGAACTGGAAAACAGTATGGTGTCCTCGAAGGCCACGGCGACAATGCTCCGCAGCTCCTCCACGCTGAAGTCGCGCAGGTCCACGCCGTCGATCGTGACCGAGCCCGCAGTGACGTCGAACAGGCGCGGCACGAGCTGCAGCAGGGCGCTCTTGCCGCTGCCGGTGATGCCCACCAGGGCCATTGTCTCGCCGGGGCGGATGTCCAGGCAGATGTCCTTGAGGATCGGCTTTTCCGGTACGTCCTCGAAGGCGAAGATGACGTTGTGGAAGCCCAGAGCGCCCTTGAGAGGTGCGGGGCGGTGCGGCTCCGGCGGGCTCGTGATGGTGTTGACCGAGTCGATCACTTCGAAATGCCGGTCCACCGCGGTCTTGGCGGTGAGCGCCATGGCGAGCAGCATGCCGCAGGCCTCCACCGGCGCGGCGATGACGGCCGCGGTGGCGAAGAACGCCACCAGCGAGCCGATGCTCAGTTGGCCGCCGGCCGTCAGCATGACGCCGACGACGAGGCCGGCGCCGAGGGCCAGCTCCGGCAGCAGCGTGACGACCAGGCTGAAGCCGGCCAGGTGCTTGGCCTTCGCGATCTCGGTAAGACGCAGCTCCTGGGCCTGTTCGTTGAAGTTTTCCAGCGCCTCTTGGCTGCGGCCGAAGGCCTTGAGTACGCGGATGCCGTGCACGGATTCCTCGACCGTGGTGGCGAGGTCCCCGGCCTGGTCCTGGCTACGGCGGGCCACCTTGCCGAACCGGGTGCGGAAACGGAAGCCGTAAAGCATGATCGGCACGGCGGCGGCCAGGAAGATCAGCGCCAGCTGCCAGCTCATTGAGAACATCACGACGACGCCGATCACCACGGTCAGCGTGGTGACCACGAGCATGATGGCGCCGAACGCCATCCAGCGGCGGAGGAAGTTCAGGTCCGTCATGGCGCGTGAGAGCAGCTGCCCGGAACCCCAGCGGTCATGGAAGGAAACTGTGAGGTCCTGCAGATGGCCGTAGAGCGAGACCCGCATCCGGGTTTCCACCGCGGTGGCCGGGTTGATGACGAACTGGCGGCGCAGCGCCACGAGCCCGGCCTCGGCGATGCCCAGTACCAGAATCACCGCTGAAGCGACCCAGACCGCCTGGCTGCTCCCGCCGGGGCCCAGCCAGTTGTTGACGAGCACCCGCAGCACCTGGGGGACGGCTAGGGCGACGATGCTGGCCAGTAAGGCGCACAGCAGGCCCATGACCAGCCGCGGCATGATCGGCCTGACGTGCGGATAAAGGCGACTGATGGAAGAGAAGAACGGGATCTGCTTAGCCATGACTGCTTCTTAGCTGCAACTGCGAAATGGATGACGCATCAGTATGTAGTTTCCTATAGCAACTACCCTAGGGCATAGGGTGACCCGATTCACAGGCGGTCGGGCTGTTTTGGAATCCGGCCGCGGGACATGCCCGTTCTTCAGCCCGGCCGACGTGGGACATGCTCGTTCTTCAGTCCGGCCCACATGGGACATGCTCACTCCTCGGCGCGAGGATTGGGCATCACCCCATCATGTCCACCCGCGGAACCCGGGGGAGGGCATGTCCGGTAGTGCGGAGTGCGGAATGCGGGTGCTCGGGCCACTCGGGAGTGGGCACGCGGGCGCGGGCGGTCAGGCTCAGGGCGGGCGGTGAGCGTGAGTAGGACGGCCTCGGGCTTGCAGGCGATCCGGACAGGGGCGAAGCGGGAGGTGCCGATTCCGCCGGAGACGTTGACCGGCGTCGTCCGTCCGTTGCTTTCCCAGTCGTGCAGGCCCTTGGCCCGCCAGGTGGGGAGGTCGCAGTTGGACACGAGCGCCCCGTAGCCCGGCACGCAGATCTGTCCGCCATGGGTGTGCCCGGCCAGCAGAAGGTCCGCGGCATCCTCGGTGAAGTGGTCCAGTACGCGCTGGTAGGGGGCATGGGCGACGGCGATCCGCAGATGCGGTACGGAATCCTGACCCCTGGTTCCGCGCGGCCAGCCGGCGTACCGTTCGAGGCGCAGATGCGGATCGTCCACGCCGGAGAAGTCCATTCGCAGCCCCTTGAGCGCAAGGGACTGGCAGCGGTTGGTGAGGTCCAGCCAGCCCGCCATCCCGAAGCCGGACCGGAGCCGGGGCCAGTCGAGCGCCACGGGACTCTTCGGCCGTTTGGAGGGGCTGAAGAAGTAGGATGCGGGGTTCTTGAATTTGGGTGCGTAGTAGTCGTTTGACCCGGGAACGAAGACGCCGGGAAACTCCAGCAGCGGACCCAGGGCTTCGAGGACCGGCCCCACAGCATTGGGGTGGCTGAGATTGTCTCCGGTGTTGACCACCAGGTCCGGGCTCAGCTCTGCCAGGGAGGCGAGCCAGGCGGCCTTGCGGCGTTGTCCAGGCACGAAGTGGATGTCGCTCAGGTGCAGCAGGCGGAGCGGCCCGAAACCGGGTGGCAGGATCCGGAGGGTTTCTTCCCGCAGGACGAACTGGTTCTTCTCCCACAAACCGTAGCCGGTCGCAGCGGCGCCCGCGGCTACCCCCGCTGCTCCGGCCACGGCAAAGCCGCGCCCGATACTCCGCGCGCGGCTTGCCAGCGAGTTACCCGCGGTCATCGGCTACCCCTGTCATGGAGTTTTGACAGGGGACGGGGTGCCTTTGTCCACGGCAGCCGGCGCAGGGCTGTCACTGGGTGCCGGTACCGGTGCCGGTGCCGACGTTGGCGGTGCCGACGGTGCCGGCGCTGCAGGCGCCGCTGGCGTCGTCGCCCTTGGTGCCGGAGGAGCGGTGAAGGGACCCGAGACCATGTTTGACGGCGGCGCCGGAAACGGGTTGGTCCCGTATGCCGGGGCAACCTGGGCCATGAAGTTGGAGAACGCAGGCCCGGCGATCATGTAACCGTCGATGCCCTTATAGAACTGGCCATTGAAGGTGATGTTCTGGCCCGAGCGGCCCTGGTCACCCAGCGCGTCGCCGAACCAGGACGCGGTGGCCAGGCCGCTGGTGTGGCCCACCACCCAAGTGGAGCCGTTGTTGTTCGAAGTACCGGTCTTGCCCGCGATCGGGAAGCTGGTCCGGGTGGAAATGCGGGGCCGGATGAGCGATCCCGAGCCCTTGTTTAGGACTTCCTGGAGCGCGTAGTTCACGCCGCGCGCCACCTCGGGCTTGAGGGCGTCCCGGCAGTTGGTGGCCTGGGCCGGGAGCTGGGCGCCGGTCGCATCGGTCACGGAGGTGATCGCGATCGGCTCGCAGTACTTGCCGTCGTTGGCGAAGGTGGCGAAGGCGCTGGCCATGGTCAGCGGCGACGTCTGGGTGGAGCCCAGCAGGTTGGCGGTCGTGAACATGTTGATCTTCGGGTTCGCCTCAATGATCTTTCCGTCCTTGTCCACGGCGGGCAGGCCGGAGTGCAGACCGACGGCGTCGACGGTCTTCTGGATGCCGCAAAAATCCAGTTGGGCAGCGGACGCGAAGGTGATGGTGTTGATGGAGTTGTAGAGACCCTCGAGCACGGTCAGGGGACGGTACCAGGTTTCTTCGGCGTTCTGCAGGTCGTCGGCCGCGCCGAGGCCTTTCTCCGCGGTGTTGTACGCGCCGGTGGTAACGCCGCAGGAGTTTCGCCAGGGGAAGTTCAACGGGTACCTCCGCACGGCGCCGTTGAGTACCGTGTTCATCGACTTGCCCTCGTTGAGCCATTCCGCGAAGGTGAAGGGCTTCATGGTCGAGCCCGGCTGGGCGCCGCCGAGGCCGCCCAGGTCGTTGCCCCTCTCGTCGAGCTTGTCGACGCTGAAGTTGATCTGGGTGTTGAACTTGCCCTCGCCGGGCAACCAGACGGTGTTTTGGGCCATGTTGGTGATCTTGCCGGTTCCGGGCTGGACCGAGACCAGAGCCGCGCCCCACTTGTCCGGGTTCGCCCCGGCCGAGGCATCCACCTGCGCCTGGGCAACTGCCTGCGCCTTGGGGTCCAGCGTGGTTTTGATGGTCAGACCGCCGCGGACGATCTTCCGCATGCGGGTGGCCTCGTCCGCGCCGTACGCCGGGTTGTTCTGCAGCAGGTGCAGAACATAGTCGCAGAAGTACGGCGCCGTCGCCGCGTACTGGCAGCCCTGCTTGGCCTGAGTCACCTTGGTTTCCACCGGAGTGGCGACGGCGGCGTCATAATCCTGCTGCTTGATCTTGCCCTGGTTTAGCATCGCCTTAAGCACCAGGTCCCGGCGGACCTTGGCGTTGTCCGGGTGGGTGATCGGGTCGTAGAAGGTCGGGCTGTTGACCAGGCCGGCCAGCAGCGCGGCCTGTGGCAGGGAAAGGTCCTTGGCGGTGGTGCTGAAGAAGAACTTCGATGCCGCCTCGATGCCGTAGGCGTCGCGGTTGAAGAAAACGATGTTTAGGTAGCCCTCTAGGATCTGCTCCTTGGTGAACTTCTTCTCCAGGGCGATCGCGAGCTTCATTTCCCGCAGTTTGTCCCCGACGCCCTTGTTGACCCCGTTGAGGAGGATCTGGTCGTTCTTGCCCGCGGCCTCCAGCGAGGAGTTGATCACATTGTTGACGTACTGCTGCGTGATGGTCGACGCGCCCTGCTTGTTGCCGCGGGCGGTGCTGACGAGGGCGCGCAGAATGCCGGTGGTGTCCACGCCGCCGTGCTCGTAGAAGCGGCTGTCCTCGATGGAGATGACGGCGTCCTTCACGTACGGCGACATCTGGTCCAGTGACACCCGGGTACGGTTCTCCGAGAAGATGCTGGCGATCACGCTGCCGTCGGCGGCCAGGATTGTGGTCGACTGGCTCGGCGGATCGACCTGCAGCTCGGCCGGCAGGGTCTCAAAGAATTTGATTGACCCGCTGGCCGTGTTGCCGGAGAGGGCGGCGGCCGGGACCAGCAGTCCCGCCACGAGCACACCACAAATGGCGCTCACGCCAAGGAAGAGAATGAGCTTTCCGAGGGTGGTGGCCGTGTCGAATAAAGGGTTCTTGCCAGTCGCCATGTTTTCCACTTTACCGGCAAGGACTAGGCTTCACTTCATGACCAAATGGGAGTACGCCACGATTCCGCTCATTATCCACGCGACCAAGCAGATTCTGGATCAGTGGGGCGACGACGGCTGGGAGCTTGTCCAGGTTGTTCCGGGCCCCGACGGAAACGGCCTCGTTGCCTACCTGAAGCGGGAGAAGAACTAGCCATGAGCACCCCCGAAGCATCCGTTTCAGCCGCGGCCGCGAGCCCCGCCAGCAGTGCCGACACTGCCCCCGGTGTCGACATAAATGCCGCCTCCACCGGCGCGTCGTCCGCCGTCGAACAGCGCCTCGCGGAGCTCGGACTGACTCTTCCCGCAGTTGCCGCCCCGGTGGCCGCATACGTCCCCGCCGTCATCTCCGGCAACCATGTCTACACCGCCGGCCAGCTGCCCTTCATCGACGGCAAGCTCGAAGCCACGGGCAAGGTCTCGTCCGGGGCCGAAGGCGCCTCGGATGAGCCGACGGTGTCCCCGGAAGCAGCCAAACGCTACGCCGAGGTCTGCGCCGTCAACGCTCTGGCCGCCGTGAAAAGCGTGATCGGCGACCTGGACCGCATCACGCGGATAGTTAAAGTGGTCGGCTTTGTCTCCTCCGATCCCACGTTCACCGGCCAGCCCGGTGTGATCAACGGCGCCTCCGAGCTCCTGGGCAAGGTCCTCGGAGACGCCGGGCAGCACGCACGTTCCGCCGTCGGCGTTTCGGTGCTCCCGCTCGACTCGCCTGTCGAGGTCGAACTAATAGCTGAATTCACCTAGAGGGCCGGTCGTTTCCATTGCCACACCTAGCACGACGCCTGTTTGTGCTCCCCCCGGATCTAGAGGGAGCAGCCCGCAGCTGGCTTGAAAACGGCGAGCGGACCCCGCGAGCCCCCCGCCACGCCTCGTCCGTGATCCTGCTGCGGGATTCGCCCACCGGTCTGGAAACCTGGCTGGGCTACCGGCCCGGCACCTCGCCCCTGGGCGTGCTCGCCTTTCCGGGCGGATCGCTGGAGGAGTCCGACGACGCCGCCATCGGCTGGCTGGGCCCCACGCCGCAGCATTGGGCCGAGAAGCTGGGGTCATCCGACGTCGGGCTGGTACGCCGGCACGTGGTGGGTGCAATCCGTGAGCTCTTCGAAGAGACCGGAATTCTGCTGGCCGGCCCGGACTTGTCCAGCACAGTGGAGGGAACCACATCGGCCGAGTGGATGCGCGCCCGGGAAGCCGTGGCCGATCAGGAGAAATCGTTCGCCGACGTGCTGGCCAGGCGGGGGCTCTTGTTGCGGACCGACCTGCTCAAACCGCTGGTGAACTGGCTCAGCCCGGACTTTTCACACCGACGTTTTAACACCAGGTATTTTGCCGCGACCGTGCCGATGAACCAGCAGCCCTCGATGCTGGCCAGCAAGGGCGTGTGGGCGCGCTGGGTCTGCGTCCGCAACGTGGTCGCCGAACGCGACACCACGGCCTTGGGCGACGAAGTGGGCCAGCCGAACACCGTGGGACTGAAACTTGGCCAACTCCTGGTGCCGGGCTCCGAGATCATGCTGGAGAAAATGGCCGCCGCGAACGGTTGCATCGCCTACCTCAGCCACAAGCGCACCGCGCATCCTTACCAGCCGACCCTGGTGGAGGAGGGCGGCCAGCTCATGCTGCAGGTCGAGGCCGCCAAGACCGTGGCCGCAAAGACCGTGGCCGGGGAACCCCCGCGGCTGCGGTAGGCCCAGTCCTGCGGCCTGCCGCTGGACATGCCCTTGGGCGCTCGCAGCCATTGGACATGCTCTCCGCTCGCCCTGACCGGCCATCGGACATGCCCTCCGTTCGCCGGCGGCAGTGGACATAGCGTGTATATGCCCATTCCTCGCCGGGGAGACTGGACATGTCCGGGGCCCAGTGGCGCGAAGGATGGGCATGCTCGCAGCGTCGGAGACTTGGCGGCCGGAGTGGTTTGAGGCCCCCGATGCCCGACTGCACACCACCAACCCGCGTGAGTTCCCGGTCCCGACGCCACCAACCCGCGTGAGTTCCCGGTCCCGACGCCACCAACCCGCCGCCAGCGTAACCACCGAAGGCCGGTCCGTAGTGACGGGCCGGCCTTTGGTGGTTAGTAACGCTTAGCGCGAGCGCTGGCGGAGCCGCTGCATGTCGAGGATGACGACGGCCCGGGCCTCCAGCCGTAGCCAGCCGCGCTGGACGAATTCGGCGAGGGCCTTGTTGACCGTCTCGCGGGAAGCGCCCACAAGTTGGGCCAACTCTTCCTGCGTGAGTTCGTGGGCCACGAGGACGCCATCGGTCGCGGGGCGGCCGAAGCGGTCGGCCAGGTCAAGCAGCGCCTTGGCCACGCGGCCCGGGACGTCGGAGAAGACCAGGTCGGAGAGCGAGTCGTTGGTGCGGCGCAGACGCCGGGCGAGGGCCTGCAGCAACTGGGCCGAGACCTCCGGGCGGGTCCGCAGGAGCGCGTTGAGGCTCTCGTTCCTCAGGCCGGCCAGCCGGGTTTCGGAGACGGCGGTGGCCGTGGCGGTGCGCGGGCTGGGATCGAACAGCGCCATTTCGCCGAAGAGTTCGCCCGGGCCGAGAATGGCGAGCAGGGACTCGCGGCCG
The DNA here is from genome assembly GCF_040546245.1 of Arthrobacter sp. UYEF3. Classification (NCBI taxonomy): domain Bacteria; kingdom Bacillati; phylum Actinomycetota; class Actinomycetes; order Micrococcales; family Micrococcaceae; genus Arthrobacter; species Arthrobacter sp. UYEF3. The sequence continues at coordinate 132,739 of NZ_JBEPNK010000006.1, read as the reverse complement.
TCGGGGGACGTGCGGCCGAGCTTCACTTTGCCGGAGACGATGAAGTAGAGCTGGTCACCCTGGTCGCCTTCCCGGAAAACCGAGGCTCCGCGTGAGAGGTCCACTTCGGTGAGTTCGTCCGTCAACAGACGGAACGCCTCGTCGTCGAGCGTGGCGAAAAGGGGTGCGCGGCGCAGTACCTCGATATCCATGAAAAACTCCTGACTTGCTGTGTCGGCTGGGGCGCTTCAGCCATTGTTTCAGAATTTTGCCGCTTCTGTGACGTAGTTGGCACCATAACGCGCGAAACGCCGCCGGAACACGCCGCAGCAGCACGCCGCCGGAACACGCCGCAGCAGCAGGCCCAGCAGTCCGACGCAGCTGCACGCCGCCGGAGCCGGCCGACGTTCAGCCTCGGCGTCGGACCCCGCTGCAGGCAGCCGTCAAACTGTCGGCCCGCGCCGGTAGAATGTGGGTCTGACAAGTGTTTAAGGAGCCCCGTGTTCGGCTTGACCATCTTGGATCTCGCGTTGATCCTGACGCTGCTGTCCTACCTGATCTACGGCTTGCGCAACGGCTTCCTGGTGACGCTCGGCGGGATCGCAGGGTTCGCTGCCGGCGCAGTGGCCGCCTTCCTGTCCGTGCCGATCGTCAGCAAGCTGGTCGATAACCCCACCTGGCGGCTCACCGCGATCATCGCCGCGGCAGTGGTGCTCATGATGTTGGGGCATGGGCTGGGCACCGCGATCGGACGACGCCTCCGGAGCGTGGTCAAGATCAGTCCGCTCCGGCTGGCCGACCGGGTGGCGGGCGGCGGGGTCAACGTCGCCGTGTCCGCCCTCGTCATGTCCATGCTTGCCTTCAGCATCAGCGCCCTCGGCGTCCCTTTTGTTTCCCAGCAGCTTGCCGACTCCAGAGTGATCGGATTCATCGACGGCGTCACGCCCACCCCGCTGAAGACATCCATGGCGCAATTGCGCTCTGCCGTCATCGGTGACGGGATTCCCACCCTGTTCGAAGGCGTCGGCGATCAGCCCGTCCCGGTTCCGGATGCCAGCACCGACACCCCGGCGCTGAACAAGGCGGCCGCTTCGGTGCTGAAAATCACCGGTACCGCGTACCAGTGCGGACAGAACCAGACCGGTACCGGCTTTGTGGTTTCGCCCGGACGGGTGGTCACCAACGCCCACGTGGTGGCCGGCGTCCCGGAACCCGTCGTCGAGGTTCCGGGCGGGGGAGCCCTCCCGGGCCGGGTCGTCTACTTCGACAGCCGCCACGACCTTGCTGTTCTGGCCGTCAACGGGCTGCCCTCCGCCCCTCTGCCGCTGAGCGCCAACCTTTCCTCCGGCAGCCCGGCGGCGTTTGCGGGCTACCCGCACGGTGGCCCGTTCCAGTCAAAACCCGCCGCGGTTCGGGACATCACCACCGTCCTGGTCCCCGACATCTACGGCAATAACGCCGCTGCCGAGGACGTCTACCGGATCGCCGGCGACGTCCAGCCGGGGAACTCCGGCGGACCACTGCTCACCGTAGACGGGCAGGTGGCGGGCGTGGTGTTCGCCAAATCCACGTCCGAGAACTCGCTCGGCTTCGCCATCACCATGAACGACCTCGGCCCGGTGGCCTCGCAGGCCCCGGGGCTGGGCGACGCCGTCTCACCCGGGCAGTGCATCAAGAAGTAAGCGCCTAGTTCCGGCCGGCGTGCAGTTCGGCGAGATATTCGACGGCGAAACGGTACCCGAGGATGCCCGCGCCAGCGATCACGGCCTCGCTGATGTCCGACAGGTAGGAGTGGTGCCGGAACGCTTCCCTGGCGTGGACGTTGGTGATATGGACCTCGACGGCGGGCAGCTCCACCGCCGTGATCGCATCCCGAATCGCCACCGAGGTGTGCGTATAGGCGCCCGCGTTCAGAACGATCCCGAGTGCCTTCCCGCGGGCAGCGTGGATCGCGTCCACGAGGGCACCCTCATGGTTGGACTGGAAGCACTCGACGTCGAGTCCGTGCGCCGCGGCGGCGTCCCTGGCGAGCTGCTCGACGTCGGCCAGCGTAGCCGTGCCGTACTTTTCAGGCTCCCGGGTGCCCAGCAGATTCAGGTTGGGCCCGTTGAGGACCAGGATGGTGCCGCGCCGGGCATCCGAGGGGGTGGCTTCGCTCATGCCTGCCAATGTATCGCGTCTGTCCCGGTCGGCATGCCGCTGTATCCTGCGAAGTCGTTCAATCTTGGCCAGGCCGGCGGCGGACAGGAGTCACCGAACCTGTCGCGAGCCGTTCTATCCTCCGCAGCGCCAGGGCGCAGACCGGAAGATAGGCAGCCGCCCACCACGGGACGCTGAAGGTCACGAGGCAGCCGCCGTCCTGTGGAGTCACCCGGTGACCGGTGGCCCGGATTCCCGCAACCGACCACGACCAGGAGCGTCCGGGTTCAAACGCTGTGACGACATACGGCAGGGCCACACCCAGGACGGTGCGGACCTTGCCTCGGCTGCCGAACGTGAGTTCTGTGCCGGAGGCCTCGCCCGCGGCCGGCGTGACGCCGGTGATTGACGGTCCCCAAGCAGGCCACTGGCGCCTGTCTGTCAGCAGCCCCCACACCACGTCGGCGGACGTGCCAACCCGGCGCGTAACGGAGAACTTCATCGGGTCCGGCCGAGGATCGCGCCAGCGGCCCGGTGGCCGCTGACGAGGGCGCCCTGGATGGAAGCTGTCTCCCGGTAGTCGCCGCACACGATGAGTCCGGACGTGCCTGTCTGGGGCAGACGGGCCCGCAGCGGCGGTGGCTGGACGGGCAGGGCCCTCCGGACCTCCTGCCGCGCCACCAGTTCCCAGCCGGCCGTGGAGGTGCCGAAAATCTCCCCGGCGTGGCGGACGACGTCTTCGTCAGTCGGAACCGGCCGGCCGGGGCCCAGCAAGGCAGAGGTCTGGACCAGGTGACGGCCGGCGGGCGCGTAGCTCGGTGCCGCGTTTGAGATGACGGCCGCGTTGATCAGCGGTCCGCCGGGGCGGGTGCGGCCGTCAAGGTAGATCATGTGCGCGTCGCTGGGCGATGAGTCGGAGGCGAACCAGTGCGTGAGCACACCCTTCATCGCTGGCGCGTCGCCTCCGGCGAGCCTGGCGGCGCCGACCGGATCTGCGGCCAGAACGACGTGTCGGGCCCGGATCGCGGATCCTGCGGCGGTGACCAACGTCGCCTCACCGTCCGGCGCGATCGACTCTACCCGGGTCGAGGTGCGGACCGGGCCGGCAAGGCCGTCGGCCAACTGCTGCGGGAGCGCCTGCATACCCTCGCGCGGCAGTCCCGGAACCCCGGTCGCGAAGACGCGGAGCAGTTGCTGGGCGAAGTCGTTGGAGCTGCTGCCCTCATCCTCCAGCAACACGCCGGCGAAAAACCGGTCAACGACCGTGCGGATTTCGCCGGAGCAGCCGGCACGGTCGAGGGCCTCGCGCAACGCCACATCCGCGCCGTGCGGCCGCCGGTGACCGGCAATGGCCGGAACGGCCCACCGCAGCAGGCCCGCCAGGGATCGGGGGCCGAGGAGCCCGCTGCGCAAGGTCTGCAGGGTGAGGGCCGCCTCGCGCAGCGGGTGGGCGAGCACCGTAAGGGAATCCTCCCGCCGGACCCTGATGCCGGCGCCGAAGGCCTGCAGCCCGAGGGCCGCGACGTCGACCCACCGGCGGACCGCGGGATATGCGGGATTCAGCACCTGAAAACCGCGGTCCACGAGGAAACCGTCGATCCGGTCAGTCCGGATCCTGCCTCCAACAGCGTCGGAGGCTTCCCACAACAGCACCTCGCGCCCGGCGTCCTCCAGTTCCCGGGCGCACTGCAACCCGGCGAGGCCGGCGCCGATCACCAAAACCTCACACGAATCTGTCACCGCTGTGTCCCGCGCAGCCGAACCGGATCGCTCACTACTTCTTGAGCGACTGCGCGATCTGCGCCATCACGGTGTTGTCGGCCAGGGTGCTGGCATCGCCCACCTCGCGGCCTTCCGCGACGTCCTTAAGCAGGCGGCGCATGATTTTGCCGGAGCGGGTCTTGGGCAGTTCCGGGACGATCAGGATGGTCTTGGGCTTGGCGATCGGGCCGATCTCCTTGCCCACATGGTTGCGGAGCTCCTGGACCATCGCCTCGCCCGAGTCAACCGCGTCCCCGCGCAGGATGACGAACGCCACGACTGCCTGGCCGGTGGTCTCGTCCGCCGCACCCACAACGGCGGCTTCCGCCACGGCAGAGTGGGACACGAGCGCGGATTCGATCTCGGCGGTGGAGAGCCGGTGACCGGAGATGTTCATGACATCGTCCACCCGGCCGAGCAGCCAGATGTCACCATCCTCGTCCCGCTTGGCGCCGTCCCCGGCGAAGTACATCGTCTCGAAACGCGACCAGTATGTTTCCTTGAAGCGTTCCGGATCGCCCCAGATGCCGCGCAGCATGGCCGGCCACGGTTCGCGGATCACGAGGAAGCCGCCGTGGCCATTGGGCACGGACTCGCCGGCCTCATCGACGACATCCACGGCGATGCCGGGCAGCGGGACCTGCGCGGAGCCCGGCTTGGTGGCCGTCACACCGGGCAGCGGAGCGATCATCTGCGCGCCGGTCTCGGTCTGCCACCAGGTGTCCACGATCGGGGCCGGGTGATCCTTCTTCTCCCCGTGTGCTCCGGCGTTGGCGCCAATGACCTCCCGGTACCACATCCACGCTTCGGGGTTGATGGGTTCGCCCACCGAGCCCAGGACCCGGATGGAGGACAGGTCGGACTTCGCCGGGATCTCCTTCCCCCATTTCATGAAGGTGCGGATCGCGGTGGGGGCGGTGTAGAGGATGGAGACCTTGTATTTCTCAATGATCTCCCACCAGCGGCCCTGGTGCGGGAAATCCGGGGTGCCTTCATAAATGACCTGGGTTGCCCCGTTGATCAGCGGCGCGTAGGCGACGTAGGAGTGCCCGGTGATCCAGCCGACGTCGGCGGTGCACCAGTAGACGTCCGTCTCCGGGTGCAGGTCGAAGACCGCCTTGTGGGTGTAGGCGCCCTGCGTGAGGTAGCCGCCGGTGGTGTGCAGGATGCCCTTGGGCTTGCCGGTGGTGCCTGAGGTGTACAGGATGAACAGCGGGTGTTCGGAGTCGTGGCCGACGGCGGTGTGCTCCGCGGAGGCGACCTCGACGGTATCGGACCACCAGTGGTCCCGGCCGTCGTGCCAGTCCACGTCCTGGCCGTTGCGTTTGACCACGACGACGTTCTGGACAGTGTGGCCCTCACCGTCCCCCTCGTGGGCCAGCGCCTCGTCAACGGCGTGCTTAAGCGAACTGGGCTTCCCGCGCCGGTAGGTGCCGTCGGCCGTGACCACAAGCTTTGCCTCGGCGTCGTCGATCCGGGAACGGAGCGCCTCGGCGGAGAAACCGCCAAAGACCACCGAGTGGATGGCACCGATCCGGGCGCAGGCCAGCAGGGTAATGACGGCCTCGGGGATCATCGGCAGGTACACGGCGACGCGGTCGCCCTTGGCGACGCCGAGGGATTCGAAGGCGTTGGCTGCCTTCTTGACCTCGTCGGTGAGCTGCGCGTAGGTGTAGCTGCGGGTGTCGCCGGGCTCGCCCTCGAAGTAGATGGCGACACGGTCCCCGTTGCCGGCCTCGACGTGCCGGTCCAAGGCGTTATACGCGGCATTGATTTTGCCGCCGACGAACCATTTGGCAAACGGTGCGTTGGACCAGTCCAGCGTTTCGGTGAAGTCCGTGCTCCAGTTCAGCAGCCCGCGGGCCTGCTTGGCCCAAAAGGCCGGCCGGTCGGCGTCGGCCTCGGCGTAGTCGGCAGCGGTGACCACAGCGTTCGCGGCGAACTCCGCCGAGGGAGCGAACTTGCGGTTCTCCTGCGACAGGTTTTCGAAGGCATCGCCCTGCGGGGGCGTCGTCGCGGTGGGGCCTGGTGCCTGCTGGGACATGGTGAACCTCATCATTCATCGATCCGTGTTGCACGGACGTCCGATTTCGCCGCTGTACCGGGCCGCATTCGCGGCGTCGGGTAACGGCTGGTCACGGGCGTACCGCAAAGAGCTGTATCGAAGTACACCCTAACCCCCGGCTCGGACAGAACGTGCGCCGCGTCACAAAGGGAGCCGTGAGCGGTGTTTATTAAGCGCCGAATGGTGGTCGATAAAATCCGGACCGGTCTGGTGGAGCGGCGCCGGAACAACGACACTGGTTCCACGACTCGTATTGACTTGGGGGAGCATGTGAGACTTTGGGACCAAATGCCGCACAACCCGTGGCCGCGGGGAATGGCCATCCGGGTGGACGCCACACCGCACCATCTGGCAGTCCTGCTGTTCATCCGGCATGCCTGGGGTATCGCCGCCGACGCCGATGTTCCCCGGCTGGACCCCTTGCCTGCGGTTGGCGGCTCCGCGATTCCTGACACGGCGCCGCGGGCCGAGTGGGACGCCCGCTGGCGGCGGGCCTGGGTGCGGGCGTGGGACTGGTATTCCGTGCAGGAGCCCGATCCGACCGTCCACCCGACGCCGGGCTACATCCGGGCTGTATCGCGGCCCGGGCAGGATCTGGATCCCCTGATCCCGCCCTTCTGGCAGGCCGACTATGGCTGGGAGGGAATCGACCCGCACGCCTATAACGCCTGGGAGCAGCGATGCAGCCCGGACGCGTTCGCTGTGCCGCGCAGGAGAGCTGCGGCCTCGCCGGAGGCCCAAAGTTTGCCTGCGCTGACCGCCGCCTGGCAGGGCGGAGTGGACAGTGTCATTGTGCTCCCCTACGAGGGGTACTTTGCGCGCCGCGTCACGTCCCGGCATCTGGCCGTCTCGGCCGCCACCCGGGACGACCCGGGGGCTTACAGTCGCGCCTTGCGGACTGCCGTAGGCGACGGCTGGCCGCAGTGAACTGGCACGTGGTGGATCCGCCCCGGCGCCAACGCCAGGGGCGAAGGCCCCGGATCCGGGCCGTGGCAACCGCCCGCGCTGTGGCGGCCGCCGCGCTCGCCGTCGTCGTCGGGATGCTGACCGCCTGCGCCGGCCCGTCCAGCGCGGCTGACCGCAGCTATCGGGGCATGATCTCGACGCCGTCTGTTTCGCGGATTGCGCCGCCGGGTGCGCCGCCGGGTGCGCCGCCGGCGCCGCCGGGTGCCCCGCCGGGTGCTACTCCCGCGCCGAGTGCCCCGCCGGGTGCGCCGCCCGGCGCCACTCCCGCGCCGCGACTGAAGCTGGGAACACCGGTGGCGGGGTGGGTCGACAGGCCTCGGAGGTTCGGCGTCACCCTGTGGGGGAGTTCCAGCTGCCCGGCCGTCCCGACCAGGATTGAAGCCACGGCGCCGGACCGGGTGGCTATCCGCCTCGAAGCGTCCGCGCAGAACCCGTGCACCGCCGACCTGGCGCCGACCACGCACGAATTCAGCGTCCCGGCCGGCGCGGGCACGCTCCCGCTGACAATCACACTGGTTTATGCGGAGGGCGAAGGATCCACCACACTGGTGCTGGAGTGACGGCCGGTCAGCTAGTGATCACTCCCGCACTTGACTAGGCTGAGATGGAGTTGTGACATCCGATGGGGGCGACGGGACCGCTGGCGGTCCTGTCTTGCCTGCCGTTAGGCGGCACTGTCCGGAGTGCGGCCAAGCTAAGGAGAACAGAATGAACGAGCAAAGCAACGGGCAGCTCCACGCGCCCTCCCGAAACGAAAGTCCGTCGGGGACGGCGCAGGCCCACGGGGGCGGGGAACAGCCACGCTTCACCGTGGATAAGCCGAATGTGAAGAACAACGAAGCAGTCCTGGGGCCGTTCACCGTCCGCGACCTCACCGTCTTCGGCTCCACCCTGATTCTCTTCATCGCCTCCCTGATCCCCATGTTCGCCATCCGGTACAACCTTTGGAACCTGGGCAGCCTGTTCTTCCTGGGCCTGGGTGTCCTGCTCCCGCTGATCGTCGCCGCCCTCTTTGTGGCACGCCGGGTCAGCCCGGGCACGAAGCTCCGGATCGGTTCCCTCTCGATTGACCAGTTCGCCTCCGTCGTGGCGTCCTTTAGCCTGGCGTTCTTCTTCCTGGCGGCCGCCGGAGCGTTCGTGCCGAGCATGTTGCTGGGCCTCGTGGGCGCGCTGGGGCTTTTCACCGCCACCGTGCTTGCGCGGCTGGTCCCGGCCCTCGCCGGTGATTTCCTGCACCGCGCCGAAACGCCGGCCCATGTCGTGGCGCGGGAAGCCGCGGAACCGGTCCGCAAGCCCCGCGCGCCCAAGGCGGCCAGGGCTTCGGGCGAAGCTAAGCCTGCCAAGGTGGGCGGCAGCCCGCTGGCCGGTTGGGCCAAGCGTGTGGTCCCCGGAAAGCAGTCAGGCACTGCCCAGTCCGCTCCCCGCGGCTACGAATCCCACGGGGCACCAGCGGTTGCCGGCGGTGCCGCCGGCGCCGCTGCGGGGGACGTTTCCGGCACGGACTACGTCCGCCCGGCGGCTGACGAGCCGGCCACTCAGGCGCACGGCGTAGTTCCTACCGCCTCCCCGGCCCCGACGCCGACGGCGGCCTACGCTCCGGCCGCCGGCGCCGGTGTGGCGGCTCCTCGCGCCGAACAGACCCGTGGGTCTGCCACAGCAGCACCCGCCGCAGCGGCTGCCTCGGCAGCAGAACCGGCCGCGCCAGCCGCCGGCCCGGAAGAAACCCAGGCGTCCGGCGTTCCTGTGGGGGCCGCAGCATCCCCGGCCCAACGCCACGAGGCTCCCACCGCACTCACCCCAAGGGTCCGCTCACAGGAGCCGATCGGTGCCACTGTGGACCCTGCGAGCCGGCCCGAGACCGCCGCCCCGCAGCCTGCCTATGAGGCTTTCTGGTTCGCAGTGGCGCAGCCCCGCACCGCGGTGGACGAGCACACCGGTGCCCCAGCGTTCGTCGTCGAACCCGGCGGCTGGGTCCTGGCCCTTGAAGATCGCGGCCACGAGTTCCTGGTCCAGCACACGGATGGCCGCGTCGGCGTCCTCCGTGACCTCAGCAACATCGAACGCGGCTAGCCGGACCGTGGCCACCGAGCCCGGCAGGGCGAAACGCGGCAGTAACGTCCCCAGCCGGAGAACCCTCCGCCCGGAACCCGTCCCGCGGGCCGGCGGCGAGACCCTGCTGGGGCTCAAGCGCCGCGCCCGCCGGATCAACAAGGCGCTGGCAGAGCAATACCCGTACGCGCACGCCGAGCTGGATTTCCGTAGCCCGTTCGAGCTGCTGGTGGCCACGGTTCTCTCGGCGCAGACCACTGACGTGCTGGTCAACCAGATCACCCCGCTGCTCTTCGCCCGCTATCCGGATGCCCGGAGCATGGCGGAGGCCGGGGCCGCCGCACTGGAAGCCATCATCAAACCGACCGGGTTCTTCCGCGCCAAAACGCGGAATCTGATGGCGCTGTGCAACAAGCTCGTCGACGACTACGACGGCGTGGTACCCGGCCGGCTCGAAGACCTGGTGAAGTTGCCCGGCGTCGGACGGAAGACCGCCAACGTCGTCCTCGGCAACGCCTTCGGAGTCCCGGGCATCACCGTGGACACCCACTTCGGCCGGCTGGCCCGCCGCTTCGGTTGGACGGATTCGGTCGATCCCGTCCGGGTAGAGTCGGACGTCGCCGAGCTGTTTGAGCCGAAGGACTGGACCATGCTCTCGCACCGGGTCGTGTTCCACGGCCGGCGCGTCTGCCATTCCCGCAAGCCGGCCTGCGGGGCCTGCGCGGTGGCGACCTGGTGCCCCAGCTACGGCGACGGTGAGACGGATTCGCAGAAGGCCCGGAAGCTGCTGAAATACGAACTGGCCCCGGGTCAGGAGGAACTGCTCGCGAAGCTGCTGGCGGAAACCCACCGCGCTGCGGAAATCCGGATGGAATCGCAAAGAAGGCCGCAATGACCGCCCGCCAGGACCTGATCAACCACGTGGCCGCGGTGGAGGCCGGCACGGCGCCGGCACCGGATCCGCGCTGGCGCGAACTGGTGGTGGAGCCGGGCGTACATGTGCGCCGCGCCGCCGTGCTGATGCTGTTCGGGTCGCTGGACGATGTTCCCGCGACGTCGGTGAAGCTGCTGGCGCCGGCGGACCTGGACGTGCTGCTGCTCCAGCGCGCGCAGACCCTGGACGACCACCCGGGACAGGTGGCCTTCCCCGGAGGTGGCATCGACCCCGGGGAATCCGTCACCGCAGCCGCGCTGCGCGAGGCCGAAGAAGAAACCGGCCTGGACCCGCAGGGTGTGGAGGTCCTCGGCGTCATGCCTGAATTGGCCCTGCCGCGCGGGAACTTCCTGGTCACCCCGGTCCTCGGCTGGTGGGCCGCGCAGTCGCCCGTCCGGGTGGTGGACTACGGCGAATCCTCACAGGTGTTCCGGGTGCCCGTCCGGGACCTGCTGGATCCGGACAACCGGGTCTTGGCGACGGTCAGCCGCGCCGGCCAGACTTTCCAGAGCCCGGCGTTCACAGTCAACGGCGTGGTGGTGTGGGGCTTCACCGGGATGATCCTCAACCAGCTGTTCGACCAGCTGGGCTGGTCCGTCCCGTGGGACCGCACCCGGCTCCACGGGATCGACGCGTAACGGGCCAGCGTCTCAGGTTCGGCGTCTCAGGTTTGGGAGTGGTCCACCACCAGCCCGGTCGCGGCGTTTTCGCGCACCGCGGTGATCCCTGCGGCCGCGCCGCTGATGGTCTCAAAAGGCGGTGAAACTGCCAGTACAGTCCCGTCCGGTGCCGTCAGCCTGAAGTGGTACGACTCTTCTCCGGTTGTTGTAATCTCGAATGTGCCAGCCACTCTGCTGCCTCCCGAATTCCTTGCGCCGTTGAATCTGCTCCGGCGGACGAACGGAGTCGCCGCGGGGCTTTTTGAGCGTATCGGGGCCCGATGAGGGTGCGCAACGCTACTGACGGGTACGTTACTTCGGGCGCCCGGGGCGGTCCCGGCCGGCAGCGGCGGCGGCTATTTTGCCTTGTCGTAAGAATCGGCGACGGCGATGCTCACCGGGAAATCCACCGGGATCCTGCCGAACAGCAGCTCCTTGGCGGCGGCCGCAGATTCCTCGATGGCCCGGCGGCAGGCATCGACGGCTTCCACCGGGCAGTGGACCATCACTTCATCGTGCAGGAAGAAGACCAGCTCCCCGGCGGGGGTACCGGCCGAGCGCAGGGTGCGCAGCCGCCGTCGGAGTTCCGCCAGCCAGCACGCGGCCCAGTCGGCGGCAGAGCCCTGCACCACGAAGTTCCGTGTGAACCTCCCGCGCGAGCGGGCCAGCGCATCGGCCCGGCGTTGTTCCTCCGCGGTGGCGGACTGCTGGCTGCGGTGCCACTGGTCGGACGGCGGCGGGCTGCTGCGGCCCAGCCGGGAGGTGACGGTTTTCCCTGCCTCGCCGTCGCGCGCGGCTTGCTCCACGAACCCGACGGCGCGCGGATAGGTGCGGGCCAGCTGCGGCATCAGCCGCCCTGATTCGCCCGTGGTGGCGCCGTAGATGGCGCCCAGCAGCGCAACCTTGGCCTTGGCCCGGTCGCCGCCGAAGCCCTGCGCGGCGATTCCGGCGTAGAGGTCTTTGCCGCGGGCGGCCTCCGCCATCCTGGAATCCTGGGCCAGCGCCACCAGGACGCGCGGTTCCAGCTGCGACGCGTCGGCGACGATCAGCTTGTGGCCCGGGTCGGCGTGTACGGCACCGCGGATCTGGCGCGGAATTTGCAGCGCCCCGCCGCCGCGCGAGGCCCAGCGCCCGGATACCACGCCCCCCACCACATACTCCGGCTTGAACCGGCCGTCCTTGACCCAGGCGTCCAGCCACGCCCAGCCGTTGGCGGCGTGCAGCCGGGCGAGTTTCTTGTAGGCGAGCAGCGGTTCGATGGCCGGGTGGCTGGACTCCTTGAGCTCCCACTGGCGGGTGGACTTCACCTCGATGCCGTTGCGGTGCAGGGCACGCATCAGTTCCTGCGGGGAATCAGGGTTCAGCCCCGGGGATTGCAGCAGGCGGCGCAGTTCGGTGTTGAGGGCCTCCAGTTTGGCTGGGCGTCGGCCTTGGTGCGGCCGCGGCCCGAGGTTGTCCGTGAGGATCTGCTCGTGCAGCTCCTCACGCCAGGGCACCCCCGTGCGCTGCATTTCGGCGGCGATCATGGCACCGGCGGACTCGGCGGCGAGGAGCAGCTGGAGCCGTTGCTTTCGCCGGTCGCTGCCGGGGCTGATGCCGGCGAGGGCTTCCTGCTGTGCGGCGTATTCGGCGCGGAGCTCCTCGGGCGAATGGTGCGGCGCCGCGCGCAGACCGGGGTCATCGAACAAAGCGCCCTGGTCCGTTGGCGGGGGCGGCGGCTGCAGCGCCCGTGGGGGTTGCTCGACGTCGTCGTCCTGGGTCAGCTTCTCCGCGTTCCGGGCGTAGTCGGTGTGCGCAGTGAACTCCGAGTGCGCCAGGATGGCGCCGCACAGGGTGAGGTCGTAACAGCGTTCCAGCTCGACGCCGGCGGCCAGCAGGGCCGGGTACCACTCCTGCGTCCGGTGCCAGATCCAGCGCGGGCGCCGCAGCTCTAGTTCGCGCACGACGGCGGGCAGCTCGGCCGAACGGATCAGGCGCGGGTCGGGGGCGGCGGGATCTGGTGCGCCGTGGGGCGTGAGTCGGTGGAGGGCTGCGCCGTCGGCGTGGGCGGCGAGCAGCAGATGCATAGGCTCAATTCTGCCCTGTTGATCGGTCTATGGTGGCCAGCTGCCCGAATGCGCCCCGTTGTCCACATAGCCGGCGACAGCGGTTCCGTCCCGCGGCCGGCACGCCGACAGTGGTGGCATGAGCAGGCACCAACTACCCGCGCCGGTGACCCCGGAACCCGTGTCCCCAGCCGGCCCCCAATCCGGGCCTCTTGCGGGTTCGTGGCTTCCCGGCGAAGCGGCGGAGACGTTGCTCGTCACCGGTTCCGAGGTCCTGCGGGGCGAGGTGGAACGCATCGTCGCCGCGGCCGGGCGGCAGCTGAGCCTGGTCCGGGATGTTTCGGAGGCGGCGCCGTACTGGGACTTAGCCGGCGCGGTACTGGTCGGCAGCGACGTGCCGGAGCTGCCCTACCGGCGCCGCGCCCCGGCCGTGCTCGTGGGGCTGAGCGGCGAAGGCGACAGCCTGTGGCAGTTGGCCGCCGCCATGGGGGCCGAACGCGTGGCGGTCCTGCCCGAAGGCGGCCCATGGCTGGCCGAGTACCTCAGCCGCTCGAACGCGCCCAACCCAGGCGGCCACGTCCTGGGCGTGACCGGTGGCTGCGGCGGGGCCGGGGCAACGACCGCCGCGATCTGGCTGGCCCAGTCCGCCGCGGGCCTCGGCGCCCGCGTGCTCCTGATCGACGGCGACCCCTGGGGCGGCGGCCTCGAACTGGCCCTCGCCGCCGAAGACGCCCCCGGGCTCCGCTGGCCTGACCTCGCCGAGGCCAGCGGCAGCATCGACCCGGACCAGCTCCGCGAGGCCCTGCCCGAAGCCGGCGGCTTCTCCTTCCTGTCCTGGCCGGGCAACCGGGAGCAGCGGCCTAAGGCCGTCGACGCGGCCGCAGTGGCCGGTGTGCTTGACGCCGCGAGGCGCTGCTACGAGCTGGTCCTGCTGGACATCGGCCGCGGCCGCGAGGCACTGCGTTCCTTCGCGTGGGAGTGCGACCGCGTTCTCCTCGTCCTGCCGGCCCAGCTCCGTGCAGCAGTGGCATCGGCCCGCCTGGTGCAGGAGCTTCCGCCCGTGGACACCGCGCTGGTGATCCGGGCGAAACCCGGGGCAGCGTTGGACATCCGGCTCATTTCCGAGGCCGTGGGACTACCCGTGCAGGGCATCATGCCCGAGGTCCGCGGCACAGCCGCCGCCACGGAACTCGGCCGCCTGCTGGACACCGGCGGACGACGCAGCGTGCAGCGCTTCACCGAAACCATCCTTGACTTCACCGCGGATGACTACCCGTGAACCCGCAAGGGGTGCCGGACCCGCGGGAACCGCCGTATCCGGGCAGCCCGGGGACGCGCCGGCAACTGCGCGGCGCCCAAATACGCGTGGATCCGCGGCTGCTCGAGGCGGTCCGTGAATCCGTTATGGCGGACGCCGGTCCGGTCACTGCGTCCCGGGTGGCCGCGGCGGTGCAGGCTAGCGGCCGGGTGCTCGGCACCGCCGGCGCACTGGCCGCCGTCGAAAGTATCAGCGCCGAACTGAACGGGCTGGGCCCGCTGCAGCCGCTTACCCGGGACCCACTCGTGACGGACATCTTCGTCAACGGCCCGGACTCTGTCTGGCTGGACCGCGGCCGCGGGCTGGAACGTGCCGCCGTTGCTTTTGCCGGCGAGGGCCAGATCCGCGCGCTGGCAGCCCGCCTCGTGGCCGCCGGCGGGCGCCGGCTGGACGACTCTTCGCCCTGCGTAGATGTCAGGCTCGACGGCGGGTACCGGGTCCACGCCGTCCTGCCGCCCATTTCCACGGCCGGCACCCTGCTGAGCGTGCGGATCAGACGCGCGGCCGTGTTCTCCCTGGCGGAGCTGGGCCGCGGCGGCATGTTCGGCCCGTTGGTGCAGGACGTCCTGGAGCGGATGGTGGCGAGCCGCCTGAGTTTCCTCGTCAGCGGCGCGACCGGCTCGGGAAAGACGACGCTGCTCGCCACTTTGCTGGGGTTGTGCCAGCCGGGGGAGCGGTTGGTCCTGATCGAGGACGCCTCTGAGCTGAATCCCCTTCATCCGCATGTGGTGTCCCTCGAGTCGCGCCACAGCAATCTCGAAGGCGGAGGCTCCGTCGATCTTGGCGAGCTGGTCCGGCAGGCTCTCCGGATGCGGCCGGACAGGCTGGTGGTGGGGGAGTGCCGCGGCGCGGAGGTACGGGAGCTGCTCGCCGCGATGAACACCGGGCACACCGGGGCAGGCGGGACGATCCACGCCAATACCGCCGCCGCGGTCCCGGCCCGGCTGACCGCTCTCGGGGCGCTCGCGGGAATGGGACCGGACGCTGTCCGTCTCCAGGCCGCCAGTGCCCTGGACGTCGTGGTCCATTTGGAACGGACCCGGTTTGGCCGGCAGGTGGCGTCCATCGGGCTGGTCGGTGAAAACGGGTCCGGCCTGGCCGTAACGGCGGCCCTGGAAACGTTCGGCGGCGAGGTTCGCACCGGCCCCGCATGGCCGGAGCTGGCGCCCAAGCTGGGCCTGGACCCGTCAGAGGTGCCCGGGATCGCCTCCACTGTCCGGCCCCTTACGGCGTCCGGCTCGCCATGACGGCTGCCCTGACCGGGATCCTGGCCCTGGCGCTGTGGTTGGCACTCGCCCCGCCGCGTGCCTCCCGCCGGCGCATTCGGCGGATCCTCTCCGTGCGGCCGCGGGGAAACCCCCGCGGACCTGCTGGCGCCGGACAGGGCGGCCGGGTGGGGCTCTGGTCGTCGCGGCGCCGGCGGGGCTCAGCCTCGTCCGAGGTCCCCATGACCGTGCTGGTGCAGCAGTTGGCCGCCCTGCTAAAAGGCGGCCGGTCACCGGCACGGCTGTGGGAGGAACTTTGGCTGCTCTACGTGGACCAGCAGCCGCCGGGCAACCCTCCGGACTACTCTTCGGGCGGCCCGTCGGATCGCCCGTCGGGCCGCCCGTCCCGGGGTGCCGGGCGGCGCAACAGCGGGGCGGGACGTACCGAGGCCCTGGGTGCGGCGTCGCGGGAGATCCTGGCCGCTGCCCGGGCGGCGGCCCAGAGGGGAACCCCGGTGGCCGCGGCCATCCGGAAGCGAGCCTCCCCGCAACCCGGCACACGCGCACCCCGGGGCGGCGAGCACAGGGAAGGGGCGGTCTGGGTGGAACTTGCGGCGTGCTTCGACGTGGCCGAAGCCAGCGGCTGTCCGCTCGCCGACGTCCTCACCCGGTTCGCCGCCCACCTTGAGGCCGAGGACGACGCCGCGGCCGCCCGGCAGACTGCCCTCGCCGGGCCAAGGGCCACCGTCCAGATCCTGACCTGGCTGCCCTTTCTGGGGCTCGGGCTCGGGGTGTTGCTGGGCGTGAATCCCTCGACCATCCTGTTCGGCACACCCTTCGGCCCGGCCGCACTCGGCGCCGGAATTGCCCTCACTGCGGTGGGCCGGATCTGGTCGGCGCAGCTCGTCCGGGCGGCCGCCGGGCGGCGCCCGTGATCCCGCAACCCAGTGGCCTCGCGGTGGCCGCATTTCTGGCCGCCGCCGTGGTCGTGGCGCTCGCAGACCACGGCCGGGCGGCCCGGCGCTGGAAACGGCTGGGCGGCCGGCCCAGCGGGACGGCCACACGCGGCAAGGGCAGCGGCAGCCACCATCCGGTGGACCCCGACGTCGGACTGCGGGACCCGGTCCTGATGTTGGAACTGATCGGTGCCATGTTGGACGCCGGGTCCGGGCTGGGCCGCTCTCTGGAACTGGTTGCCCTGCACGCCGCCCCAGGGCTCGCCCGACCGCTGGGTCCGGTCGTCTCCGCCCTGGCGATCGGCGCCGACTGGGAGACCGCTTGGCGCAGCACCCACGCCCTCCCCGCCCAGCTCCTCACCCTCCGGGACGCCCTGGGCTTCGCCGCGCTGACCGGCGTGCCGTCGTCGTCCATCCTGTACGCGCAGGCCGCCCGGCTGCGCCGCGAGCATTTCCGGGCCGCCGAGCGGCGCGCCGCGGCGTTGGGCGTTAAACTCGTCATCCCCCTGGGGCTCTGCTCGCTACCCGCCTTCGTGTGCCTGGGCATTGTGCCGGCGTTGCTTGCGATGCTGCCCACGGGCCCTTGACAGGCGGCCGACAGGCAGTCGGACGACCGATGACGGGCGCTGCGACTCTTCCTCCACAGCCCGACTTATCCACTTGGCCCGGCAGCTCTCTTACCGGCGCGGACCGGAGCACGCAGATTGGAAACAGCCGGTGGCTGCGCCGGAATCTCCCGAGAGGAATGCTCATGACCTACCATCCAAACGCCCCCGCCGGCCCGGGCCCCGCATCCGCCGAGACCGGCACTGCGGAGCTCCGTGAAATCTATCCGGGCGCCCGGCAAGCCCCGCCGGTCCGGGTCCACCACAGTGCCGGCCGCTGGCAGAAAGAGTTGCGCAGCTCCGAGGCGGGGATGGCCACCGCTGAATATGCCATCGCTACGCTGGCCGCCGTCGGGTTTGCCGGCCTGCTCGTGCTGATCATGCGCAGCGACGAGGTCCGGGGATTCCTGCTGAACCTGATCCGCACGGCCCTGGCGTTGCCGTGACGCGCGCGCCGCGGGATTCCGCCGCCGGCCGGGTCGGGCGCCCGGGGACATGCCGAGGCGCTGTGACGGCCGAGTTCGCCGTCGCGCTGCCCGCTGTCCTGCTGGTGCTGGGCCTGTTGCTGGCCGGCTCCGCCGCCGGGATAACGCAACTCCGGCTCGAGGAAGCTGCGCGGTCCGGCGCCAGGGCGTTGGCCCGCGGCGAGGACGCCGCCTCGGTGGGCGGAATTGTCCGGCGACTCGCGGGGGATTCAGTGCGGGCAACGGTGGCTGCAGACGGCGGATGGCTCAGCGTCACGGTGTCCGGCACGGTCAGCGGATCTGTAGGTCCGCTGATCCCATGGACTCTCACCGCGAGGGCGTGGGCGCGGAGTGAATCCTCTAACGCGCGGGTGGCGTCTGCTCCCGGGACTGCGCCTCTGGCCTTCGGCCGGGCGGCATGATGCCGGCGCCGGCGCAGAACCCGGAACTGGGCGCGGGCACTGTTCTCGCGCTTGGCCTGGGGCTGGTGCTTCTGCTGGCGATGACCACGGTGGTGCTGCTGGGCCAGGCCGCAGTGATGGCGTCAAAGGCCGCGACTGCCGCGGATCTTGCAGCGCTCGCCGCCGCGGACGCCGCCCGTGGACTCGCTGTTGGCGAGCCATGTACTGTGGCCGCGAACGTAGCGGGCCGGCACGACGCGCTACTAGTGGACTGCGTGGTCGAATCCGGCGGCACCGTCCGGGTCCGGACGGAACTCCGCTTCCGCAGTGCCTTCGGTGCGTCCTTTGGGCGCGCCCGGGCCGGCCCTCCGCCTCCTTTGGATGCGGGACCGTCGACGGACCCGGGCCGTTGACCCGCCGTGCGAACGGTAAGCGGCCGAAGGTAGGGCGTTTGCCGGATCAACCCGATCGGCTGGTGACCTGGCCGCCGGCCGCAGTGCCCAGCTCCACGGCGGGGCCGCCCATCAGGTCCGTGGCGTCGGTCAGCAGCATCTCGATCAGCGTGACGGCGGCGTCCTTGTCCAGCGGGTTGTTCTTGTTGCCGCATTTGGGGGACTGCACGCAGGAGGGGCAGCCGGACTCGCATTCGCAGGCCTTGATGGCGTCGCGGGTCGCGGACAGCCATACCCTGGCCTTGTCGTAGCCGCGTTCGGCGAAGCCTGCCCCGCCGGGGTGGCCGTCGTAGACGAAGATCGTCGGCACGCCGGTGTCGGCGTGGATGGCGGTCGACACCCCGCCGATGTCCCACCTGTCGCTGGACGCTACTAGCGGCAGCAACCCGATGGCGGCGTGCTCGGCCGCATGCAAGGCGCCCGGAAACTGCGCTTCGATCAGTCCCGCATCGGTCAGGGATCGGTTGTCCATCACGAACCAGACCGCCTTGGTGAACAAGTCCCGGGCGCCCAGTTCCAGTGGTTCCTCGCCGAGGATGTCGTTAGAAATCAGGGCCTTGCGCTGAAAGGAGACCACCTGGGTCGTCACTTTTACGTCGCCGAAGTGCACCGCGACGTCTCCCCACTGCGTCGTGCGGAGTGTCTCCAGCACCTCGATCTGGGTCACGTCGCGCGCTGTGGTGTAGTAGTCGGGGTTGGCCCGCCGCACCACGACGCAGTGCTCGTCTTCGTTCAGGTCCTCGACGACGTAGCTCTCGCCCTGGTGGACGTAGACGGCGCCAGTGTGTGCCTGGTAATGGGTCTGGGGCGAATCCATGGTGCCGAGCAGGGAACCGGTGTCGGCGTCCACAATGCTCACCGGACCGCCGCCGTCGGCCCGCAGGTTCACCATTGCCGCGGCGCTCTGGGGGTGGGTCCAGAACCACCCCGCCGGGCGTTTGCGCAGGTAGCCCTGGCCGACCAGCTGGTCCAGCAGTTTCTCCGCTGTCGGGCCGAACAACCCAAGCTCCGCATACCCCAGCGGCAGCTCGGCCGCGGCGGCACACAGGTGCGGTCCGAGCACATACGGATTGGAGGGGTCGAAGACCGTGGCCTCCACCGAGACGTCGAAGATCGCCCCAGGGTGGTTCACCAGGTAGGTGTCGAGGGGATCGTCGCTCGCCACGAAGGCAGCAATGGCATCCTGTCCAGCACGGCCCGCCCGCCCTATCTGCTGGAACAGCGACGCCCGGGTTCCCGGCCAGCCGGCCACCAGGACCGCATCGAGGCCGGAGATGTCAATGCCAAGTTCAAGCGCGGAGGTGCTGGATACGCCGAGCAGCTCGCCCGATCGCAACGCCTTTTCCAAGGCCCGCCTTTCCTCCGGAAGGTACCCCGAGCGGTAGGCCGCCACCCGTTGCGGCAGGCTGGGGTCCACCTCGTCCAGGAGGCGTTTAGTGATGGACGCGATCGTCTCGGCTCCGCGCCGGGATTTGATGAACGCGATGGTCCGGACCCGGGACGCGACCAGGTTGGCCAGCAGGTCCGAAGTTTCAGCCACGGCGGTCCGGCGCTGCTGGGCTCCGTTTTCGCCGCGCTGTTCCGTCAGGGACGGTTCCCAGAAGGCCACGGTGGTGGCACCGTGCGGCGAGCAGTCCTCGGACACGGCCCGGACCGGAGCGCCGATCAGCCGGCCGAAGGACGCTTCCGGGTCGGATGCGGTGGCCGAGGCGGCGATGAACACGGGACCGGGATGCTCGGCGCCGGGGCCGTAGTAGGCGCAGATCCGTCGCAGCCGCCGCATCAGGTTGGCCACGTGCGAGCCGAACACGCCACGGTAACTGTGGGCCTCGTCCACGATCACGTAGCGCAACCGGCGGAAGAATCGGGCCCACCAGGCGTGGTTGGGCAGGATGCCGAAGTGCAGCATGTCCGGGTTGGCGAGAATGACGTTGGCGTGGTCCCGGATCCAGCGCCGGGAGGCCGGGTCGGTGTCGCCGTCGTAGGTTTCCGCACGGACGGTGGGAAGCCTGAGCGAGCGGATGGCGGCGAGCTGGTCGGCTGCCAGGGCTTTGGTGGGCGAGAGATACAGGGCCACGGCGCCGTCGTCGTGGATCTTGCCCGGGTCGGCCGCCACGCGCAGCTCGGATCGGTGGACCGCGTCCAGCGCCGGCAGCTGGTAGGCCAGGGACTTTCCGGAGGCGGTGCCGGTGGCAATCACCACGTGTTCGCCTGCGTGGGCGAACTCGGCGGCCTGCACCTGGTGGCGGTACGGCTCGTGGACGCCGAGCGTGCCGTACGCCTTTACCAGATCCGGGTGGACCCACTCCGGCCACGGCCCGTTGACGGCCTTCCGCGCTGGAATCATCCGCACGTGCCGCAGCTGCTCCGGGTCCGGGCCGCGGCCCAGCAACGGGATCAGGGACTCATGTGGATTCACTCCAACATTGTTTCACCCGGGCTCAAATCGCCTGGTGACCTGCATTTGGTGGCCCGGCTGGGCGGCCGCCACCACGTTGCCCGGCCCGGGCAAAGGCGGGCCTCACCCCACGGAAAGGTCGGCGCCCTCGTCCGAGGAGGAAAGCATGAGCACATGGCACACCAAGGTCCAGCCAAGATGCGAGTACAGGTGCTGGCCGTCCAGCGAGGCCAGCAGGAGGCCGCCTTCGACGTCGTGTTCGAACGTCTGCGCGGCCAGCGCCCGCATGATGAAGCTGCCGAGTCCCCGCCGCTGGAACCCGGGTTCGGTCACGATCTTGTCGAACACGGCAGTGTGGTCGGCGACGAACACCTGTCCGCTGGCGGCAACCTCTTCGCCGGCGTAGACGACGGCGTGGTGGACGCCGCCCGCGGTCGACGGCACCCACCTGAGATCGTCGTCGGGAAGCCAGGGGTCCTCGGAGTCCTGGGTCTCCATGTCCGCGATCATCATGGTCTGCGACGCCGAGTTCACGTTCAGCCCGTGCTGCCGGGCCAGGGAGATGAAGCGTGCCGTGTCGTTCGTGAGCACCGTAAGGATCCGGGCCGGGACCCCAACCGTCCTGGCGGCCAGGTCCGCGAACTCGGCATCGGACGGATCATGGGCGAAGTATTCCCATTCGCGGGTCGAGTCCGCCCTCAGCACCGCGGGAAAGCGGCCCTCCCGGCGTGTCTCATAACCCCGGCAACCAGCCCACCCGGCAACCCAAACCTCGAGGAGATGGGTGGTGTCCTCAACCATGGCGTCAAGACTCATGAGATGAGCGTATTCCAGCCCCGGCACAAGCAACAGGGGCACGGATCGGGTAGGGCGCCCGCAGCCGTAAACATTGCGCTCGCGGACGGACGTGAGCAGCGACCGGCGGCGCGTTTTGCCCGGCCCAGTACGCTTAAATACGTGAATCGAATTGTGCTCTTTTACGGCTTTACCCCCATCCCGGACCCGGAGGCCGTCCGGCTCTGGCAGCGCGCGCTCTGCGAAAAGCTCGGGCTGACCGGCCGGATCATCATCTCCAAAGACGGCATCAACGCGACGGTCGGCGGCGAGATCGGGGCGGTCAAGCAGTACGCCAAGACGACACGCGAATACCGGGGCTTCCGCGGCATCGATGTGAAGTGGTCCGACGGCGGAGCCGCGGACTTCCCCCGGCTCAGCGTCAAGGTGCGCGACGAAATTGTCTCCTTCGGCGCGCCGGGCGAGCTCAAGGTGGACGAACACGGCGTCGTCGGCGGCGGGACACACCTTACGCCCGAGGAGCTGCACCGGCTCGTCGAGGCCAAGAAACAGGCCGGTGACGAGGTGGTGTTCTTCGACGGGCGCAATGGCTTCGAAGCCCAGATCGGCAAATTCAAGGGCGCCGTCGTTCCCGACGTCGCGACGACCCACGATTTCATCAAGGAACTCGATTCCGGCAAGTACGACGCATTAAAGGACAAACCGGTGGTCACCTATTGCACCGGCGGCGTCCGCTGCGAGGTCCTCTCCAGCCTGATGGTCAACCGCGGCTTTAAAGAGGTCTACCAGCTCGACGGCGGGATCGTCCGCTACGGCGAGGCGTTCAAGGATCAGGGTCTCTGGGAGGGTTCGCTCTACGTGTTCGACAAGCGCATGCACCTCGAGTTCAGCGAGGATGCCAAGGCAATCGGACAGTGCGTCCGTTGCGCGGCGCCCACGAGCAAGTTTGAGAACTGCTCCAATCCCAACTGCCGCACGCTGACGCTGTACTGCGCTGATTGCGCCTCGGACCCGGCGAAGGTGTGCTGCCCCGACGGCTGCGCAACCTGACAGGCGCCCGACATCTGCGCAACCTGACAGGGCCCGGACTCAGAACCGGCTCACGCGGTAGGCGAAGTTTGCCGGCGCCAGCGACTCGATCCTGACCGACAGGACCGTGTCCGCGGCGAGCTGCACCACGTTTACCCGCGAGGTGCCGCACTGAAGGCTTAGATCCACCAGGACGCTCTCTTTGTCCGCGATGGTGAAGGACACCCGCCGGGTACTCCGGCAGACCAGCGTGATGGCGTAGGTGCCGCTCGGCAATTGCGTGGTGGTCTCATTCCGCGTCGCACCGGCGTCCAGCAGCCCGTTTCCGGTGTGGAAGACCTGGCCCTGGGTCTCCGGCAGGACGTCGGCAACCCAGCGGTCCAGTTCCGCCCCGGTCACCGGCCGGTTCCGGGCGGGGTCCTGGGGAAGGGCTGCGTCGGTAAAGGTTGGGGAGCGCGAAGTTCCGGCCGAATGGCCGTCGTCGTACTCATATTCGCAGGCTGACAGCCCGCAGGAAAGGACGGCGGCGATCACGGAGGCGGTGAGGGCGACGGCGGCGGCCTGGCCGTGCGACCGCTGTAGCCGGGGCGCCAGCGCGGTGGGCATATTCCGACTTTAGGGCCGCCCGCGGCCCCGGGCCAGAGCCGGCTGAACCGGCGCCCCGTACCGCCCGTCCGCTAGGACGAAGGTCGGCGCTCGATCCTGAAACCGGCCACGGCGCCAAGGCCCGGATCCGTCATATTCCGGAAGATTTGCACTGTGGCCAGCCCCGATTCCAGGTCCACGGCCGCCTCGACGACGCGCCCGCACTCGACGCTCAGTAGGACGCCTGCGGCGGCCGGGCTGCGGAGGGCAGGGCCGACGGGCCGGCATGGGAGGCCGGGATCCCGACGTCGTCCGCGACCTCGCAACCGGACAGCCCCGTGCCCAGCAGGATCAGTGCCATCAGCGCCGGGCCCCTTAGCCTTCCCCCGGCAGCAACCATGCACCGAGCCTACTGGCAGCGGCGCCCGGCGAAAATCAGCCTGCCGGCACCACCTGGTAGGCAAAAATGAGCGGGCCGTCGACGCTCGAGGCGCTGATCGTCAGCCGGCCCGCGGCGGGCACCGTGACCCGGGCAGTTTCGCGGCTGCCGTTGCACGCGGCCCCAGCCTCCATCAGGCGCTTGCCGTCGAGGGAGATTTCGAAGAATTCCTTGCCGCCGCCGTCGCAGCTCATCGTCAGCGTGTAGCTGCCCGCCGGGACATTGGCGTCTTTGGCAATCGGATCACGGTTCAGGATCTTGCCCGCGTCCGCCAGGACGATCCCGCTTGCCGACGGCAGCGCGGTGGCCTTCCAGGAGGCGACGTCGGTGGATTCGATCGATCCGGTCGGAGAACAGGCCGAGGCGCCGAGTGCGACGGCGACGCCGGCCGCGGCGGCGAGGACGCTCCGGGCGAGGCGGGGACGGGACGGCAAGGGGGGAGCGAACAGCATGCCTCCAACTTACCGGCTTGGGCGCGGCGGCCCGGCCCCCCGCTGGACCTGCGCCACAGACGGCGCCCCGGGGTTTGGCGCCGGCCTTGCCCCGAGGGGCGGCGCCCCGATCCCGGCGTCGTGCGGCTGCCGCTAGTCTCCCGTCAGCTCCAGCACCTTCCCCCGGTGCAGGGCCAGGTACACGCGGTCGCGCACCCGGTTCGCCTCCCCGTCGGTCAGGGTCCGGTCCAGCGGCTGCAGGACCAGCCGGACGAGGACGTTCACCTGATCCGGGCCCAGGCCGAGGCGTTCGACGGCGGCCGGCGCCAGCGCGGTGGCCGGCGTCACGGCCCGGACCTCCAGCGCCGCCAGGAGCACGGCATCCGCGCCGAGGGCGGTGCGGGCGAGGTCGCCCAGCAGCTCGACGTCGGCGTCGTCCGCCGAGCCGAGCACCAGGGACAGGTCGCGGCGGACCTCCGGCATGGCCGACACCGGCCGATACCGCGCCAGGTCCTGCAGCTGTGCCCGGACCTCCGGGTGCTCCGAGCGCAGCAGCCGGATGTCCCCGATGCCCTTGCGCGGCATCAGGGCCCGGTCCAAACCGAGGCCCAGGGCAAGCCCGGCCCAGCGCCGCGGGTCCAGCCCGGAACCCCGCAGGACCCGGGCCGCCACGAGCCCGCACTCGGCCAGTTCCAGCCATTCCCGGCTGCCGTCAGGCCGGGTGAGGCACACATCCAGTTGCTGCCCCAGCGCCGTGTAGCTGTGCTCCGCCGGCGTGGCCCGCCACTGCACGTCCGGATATTCAGCGGCCGGCAGCACGGCTTCCACCACGGCGGCCATCATCGCGTGGTGCTCGGCGGGGCCGAGCAGGCCGCGGGCCTTGAGCCGCCAGAGGTCCACCTGGTGCGGCGTGCCGACGTGGGTCCGGTCCACCGCGTCGCGCCGGTAGACCAGG
Organism: Arthrobacter sp. UYEF3; assembly: GCF_040546245.1. Lineage (NCBI taxonomy): Bacteria > Bacillati > Actinomycetota > Actinomycetes > Micrococcales > Micrococcaceae > Arthrobacter > Arthrobacter sp. UYEF3. The sequence continues at coordinate 108,109 of NZ_JBEPNK010000006.1, read as the reverse complement.
CCCGGCAGTACGTGGAGCCGGTCGTAGCGGCCGAGCTCGCCGTGGAGCGCGTCCAGCACTGCAGGGACGCCGGCCGAGGTATGGCTGCGGAGCATTACGGTGGGGCTGACATGGCGGGAATAGCGCGAGTCCCGGGTGACGTCGTCGGCCGAGTAGCCCAGCCGGTCGTAGTTGTCGGCGGTGGCCACGAGGGGGCTGTACCGGTGCGTCGCCGCGGGAATGTCCCAGAGCCGTTCCAGACCGGTCACCACCTCGGCCAGCAACTGCTGGGCGGCGTGCGGTCCGCCGGCGGGATCGGACAGATCGCGCACGGCGAGGGCGGTTTTGAGCTCGGACAGGGAAAAAGATACTTCTTCATGGCGGGGTCCTTGAGGTCTTGAGGCGGGGAGGGAAGGTCACCCTCAGCCGCTGCGCCGGACGGACCCCGGCGGCCGCAGTTAGGCGCGGGTCAGGAAGCCCGTGCGGCCGGTGAGCGGCCGAGGGCTGATAAATCGCTGCCGCCTGTGCATACGTCCATGGTAAGCCCGCTGGATGCCGTGGACGCCGGGCAGCCTTGACCTTTGCCCCTTGACCTTGACGCAACGTCAAGATTTACGCTCGAGATAGCGGACCGGACAGCCCCGGGCGCGGAAAGGATGAGCTCATGGACTGGTCTGTGCAGCAGCTCGCGAAAATCGCCGGCACCACAAGCAGGACCCTGCGCCACTACGACGCCGTCGGCCTGCTCAAACCCAGCCGCACCGGGGAGAACGGCTACCGGTACTACGACCAGGGCGCACTGCTCCGGCTGCAGCGGATCCTGCTGTTGCGCGATCTGGGACTGGGCCTTCCGGCCGTCGCCGACGTCCTGGCGCACCAACCGCAGGCGGAGACCGCGCTCGCCGGGCACCTGGGCTGGCTGCGGCAGGAACAGGACAGGCTGGCCCGGCAGATCGCCTCGGTCCAGCGCACCATCGAAGCAGTAAAGGAAGGAAGGGACATCATGGCGGACGAAATGTTCGACGGCTTCGACCACACCAGGTACCGGGACGAGGTGGAACAACGCTGGGGCCAGGATGCGTACGCGCAGGGTGACTCATGGTGGCGCGGCATGAAGGCCGCCGAAAAGGACGCCTGGAAGCAGCGTTCCCGCCAGCTCGGCGGGGATTGGGCCGCCGCGGCGGAGGCGGGCGTCGCCCCGGACAGCCCCGAAGCGCAGGACCTGGCCCGGCGCCAGGTCGAATGGCTGACCGGCATCCCGGGCACCCCTGCGGCCGCCGGCGCCGCCGGGAACCTGTTGGGCTACCTGGTCGGGCTCGGCGAGATGTACGTGGCGGATCCACGCTTTGCCGCGAACTACGGCGGGGCGGTCGGGGCGGCTTTCGTGCGGGACGCCCTGCTGGCCTACGCGGCCAAGCGCCTTTGAGGGTGGTCCGCACCGGCGGCGCGCACCGGCGGTCCGCCCCGGCGGTCCGCGCCGGTGGCGCGCCTAAGCTTGTCCGGTGACCCCCTCAACGCTTTTCACCGCCGGCAACACCCCCGACGCTCCCCGCAGTGATCTCCCCGGGCTGGTCCGGGCGCTCGCCGAGGACCTGGCCGCCCTCGGCTACACGGTCGACGGCGTCGCGGGGCTGCTGGGGGACGCCGCCCACGCCGCCCTGGGCCGGGACCAGCTCGTCCCCGCCCTGATCGCCACCGAGGCCGCAGCCCGCAGCACACCGGCGACGGCGGCGCTCGCCGCCGTCGTCCGCCTTTGGCTGCTGGCTGAACCGCAGCCAGCCGGGACCCTCGACGCCGCCCTGCCCGGCATCCGCACCGAGGGGCTACTGCGGCTCGGACTCGTGGAACCGGCCACCGGGGGCCAGCTTCAGGCGAAAGCCGATCTGCGGCCCTACGGCTGGGACCCGACCGTGGAGGACGACGGCACGGCCAGCGGCGGCGCGGACCTCTGGGTGGCCAGCGACCTGGCGGCCCACCAGCGCCCGGGCGTGCTGCGCCACGACCACGTCCTGGGAATCGGCCAGGCATCCACCACCCTGGTGCAGGTCACCGCCCGGCGGCACGTGGCCCGCGCCCTGGACCTCGGCACCGGCTGCGGCATCCAGTCTTTCCACCTGCTGCACCACGCCGAACACGTCACGGCCACCGACATCTCCGAGCGGGCATTGGCCTTCGCACGCTTCAACCTGGTGCTCAACGCGGTGGCGCTGCACCTGGATCCGGCCGAGCTGGAGAGCCGGGTGAGCCTCCGGCTAGGCTCCCTGCTGGAACCGGTGGCCGGGGAGGAATTCGACCTGGTGGTCTCCAACCCGCCGTTCGTCATCACTCCGCGCGGCGCGGGGGACAGCGCCGCGGAGCAGTTCACCTACCGCGACGGCGGCCTGCCTGGCGATGACATCGTCGCCAACCTGGTCCGGGACCTTCCCTCGGTCCTTCGCCGCCGCGGAACAGCCCAGCTATTGGGCAACTGGGAGATCCCCGCGGGCACCGCATGGGCCGACCGGCCGCAAGGCTGGGCTGGCCCGGACCTCGACGTGTGGTTCATCCAGCGCGAGCAGGTCAGCCCGGAGCAGTACGCCGAGACGTGGCTTCAAGACGCCTCCGAGGCGCGCGACCGGCGGCACTACCAGGACTCCTACGCCGCATACCTGGCCGACTTCGCCGCCCGGAACGTGGAAGCCATCGGTTTCGGGATGATCTGGCTGCGGCGCCCGGCGCCCGGCGCCCGGCCCGTGATCTCCCGCTTTGAGGAGATCACCTACCCGATCGAACAGCCCGTCGGCCCGCACTTGGCCGCCGCCGTCGAACGCGCCGACTGGCTGGAAGGCAACGACCTGGAGCCCGCCCACCTGCTGGTCGCGGAGGACGTCACGGAGGAGCGGCACCAGCGCCCCGGCGCCGAACACCCCGGCGTCATCCTGCTGCGCCAGGGCGCCGGCTTGCGCCGCACCAACCTGCTGAGCACCGAGCTGGCGGGTTTTGTTTCGGCGTGCGACGGCGAGCTCTCTGTCGGGCAGATCATCGGGGCCCTTGACGCCCTGCTGGGCGGATTCGAGGGCTACGACGGCGGGGCGTTCCGTGAGAGGCTCCTGCACGAGGTCGGCAATCTGGTGCGGGACGGCTTCCTGCTCCCTGCCTGAGCCTGACGACGTCGGAGGCTCCGGATCCGCAGCGAAGTAGAGTGATCTCAACATGGTGTCAAGCATTTATTTCATAGTTTGGCGTGCCTCGTTAGACTGAGTGGGTGAATGCAGATAACCCCAAGGCGGAGCCAGTCGCCGCTCCTGCCGCCGCTGCGGCCGCAAAGCGCAGACCGCGTCCGGAAAAGAAGGTCGAGATCACCGACCCAAAGGCCATTAGGGCGCTGGCGCACGCCGCCCGCCTCGAGGTCATTTCCGAACTGTATTCAACCCAGGTCAGCCGCACGGCCACCGAGTTGGCAGCCCAGACCGGCCTCACCCCGAGTGCCATGAGCTACCATCTGCGCGCGCTGCAGAAGTGGGGCATGGTGGTGCCGGCAGCCACCGCTGGCGACGCCCGGGAACGCCGCTGGAAAGCCGCAGGCACCGACTTCACAATCCATTCGGGCGGCGGAGGGGCGAGCCCGGAGTTTGCCGTGCTCGATCTTGAACTGGATGCCTACCGGCGCCGGGTTAGGGCTTACGCCAAGACCCGGGACGAGCAGCGCCAGCGTTGCGAATCCGAAGACAAGCCATCCTCGGTGGTGTTGGCCAGCAACCTGCTCTACCTCACCCCGGCCCAGCGTGCGGAACTGAACCGGAGGCTCTTCGATCTCCTGAAGGACTACGAGCTTGAGGATCCGGATCATATTCCGGCCGGCACCCAGCGGATGGCGACGATGTGGTCGATGATTCCGGACGACCGGGGCAACGCCGCGCCGGCCTCCTGAGCACCGGCGGAGCCTGCATGGCGGCCGGGGCCGGACGCTTCAAGACCTCCGAAAGAGGTTCCGGGAAGCCTGTCTTTTCCACCCGAATGCGCGGGAATCTGCAAAATATGGTGAACTAGGCGGGTATGGGCGCATCTGCCCGAGCCACCTTTTTCTGTAGGAGCACCGTGCCAAGCAAGGCCCCCACCGGCAAGAAACTCGTGATCGTGGAGTCTCCGGCCAAGAGCAAGACCATCGCCAAGTACCTGGGCGAAGGTTTCATCGTTGAGGCCTCCATCGGTCACATCCGCGACCTGCCGCAGCCCTCGGAGCTCCCTGCAGATTTGAAGAAAACCTCGGTGGGCAAGTTCGCCGTCGACATTGACAACGACTTCAAGCCCTACTACGTGGTGTCGCCGGACAAGAGAAAAAAGGTGACCGAGCTCAAGGCTGCGCTCAAAGACGCCGACGCCCTCTATCTCGCAACCGATGGGGACCGCGAGGGCGAGGCCATCGCGTGGCACCTGCTGGAAGTCCTCAAGCCCAAGGTGCCGGTGTACCGGATGACCTTCGGTGAAATCACCAAGGAGGCCATCCACCGCGCCATGGACAACCTGCGCGATGTGGACCAGGACCTGGTGGACGCGCAGGAAACCCGCCGCGTACTGGACCGCCTCTACGGCTACGAGATCTCCCCGGTGCTGTGGCGCAAGGTGGCCCGCGGCCTCTCTGCGGGTCGTGTGCAGTCCGTCGTGACCCGCATGGTGGTGGACCGCGAACGCGAACGGATGGCGTTCAAGTCCGCGGCCTACTGGGACCTGACAGGCCAGTTCGGCGCGGATTCCGGGACTGCTGCTTCGTTCAAGGCGAAGCTGGCTTCCGTCGACGGTTCCAAGGTCGCCAGCGGCCGGGACTTCAACGACGCCGGCGAACTCACCTCGCGAAGCGTCGTGCACCTGAACCAGGAACTCGCCACGGCCTTGGCCGACGGCCTGCAGGACGCGGACTTCCGCGTCCGCTCGGTTGACACGAAGCCCTACACCCGCCGGCCCGCGGCGCCGTTCACCACCTCCACGCTGCAGCAGGAAGCCGGCCGCAAGCTGCGCTTCACCTCCAAGAGCACCATGCAGGTGGCACAGCGCCTCTACGAAAACGGTTACATCACCTATATGCGTACGGACTCGTCCGCCCTGAGCAACGAGGCCGTCACCGCCGCGCGGCGCCAGGCCTCGGAGCTGTACGGCCCCGAGTACGTCCCGCAGTCGCCCCGCGTCTACACCGGCAAAGCGGCCAACGCGCAGGAGGCCCACGAGGCCATCCGCCCCGCCGGTGACTCCTTCCGCACCCCGGCGCAGGTTGCGAAGCAGCTCTCCGGCGACGAATTCCGACTGTACGAGCTGATCTGGAAGCGTACCGTCGCCTCCCAGATGGCCGACGCCAAGGGTTCCACCGCGACGATCCGGCTCGGCGCCGTCACCGTGGGCGGCGCTGCCGCCGGCCGGGACACCGAATTCTCAGCTTCCGGCACCGTCATCACGTTTCCGGGGTTCCTTGCCGCCTACGAAGAGGGCAAAGACGAGAGCCGCGACGACGAGTCCGAGGAAGCGCGCCGGCTGCCGAACGTGGCTAAGGACGATGCCCTGACCGCCACGGAGATCGTCGCCGTCGGGCACGAAACCTCGCCGCCGCCGCGCTACACCGAAGCCTCCCTGACCGCAGAGCTGGAAAAGCGGGGCATCGGCCGCCCGTCGACCTATGCGTCCACGATTTCCACCATCCAGGACCGCGGGTACGTCCGGAAGCAGGGGTCCGCGCTGGTGCCGAGCTGGATCGCATTCTCTGTGATCCGGCTCCTCGAGCAGCATTTCCATGACTACGTGGACTACGAGTTCACGGCTGACATGGAAGCGGACCTGGACAAGATTGCCAATGGCCAGGCGGCCGGACCGGCCTGGCTCAAGCACTTCTACTTCGGCGAGGACTCCGAGCCCGGGCTGCTGAGCATCGTGAACAACCTCGGCGAGATCGATGCCCGCGAGATCAACTCCATCCCCGTCACGGACGGGATCACCCTGCGGGTCGGCAAGTTCGGCCCGTACCTGGAAAGCTCGGTCCCCACCGTGGACCCGAAGACCGGCGAAGTGGTCGAGTCCGCCCGCGCCAACGTCCCCGAGGACCTGGCCCCGGATGAGCTGACTGCGGCCAAGGCAATCGAGCTGATGGAGACCGCCGCCCCCGAGGAGCGCGTGCTCGGCGCGGACCCCCACACCGGACACACGGTGGTGGCCAAGAACGGCCGCTACGGCGCCTACGTCACCGAAATCATCCCGGAGATGACCGAGGAACAGCTATCCAACCAGCCCGTGGAGTACTACAAGAACGGCAAGCCGAAGCCGCCGAAGAAGCCTGTCAAGGCCAAACCGCGCACCGGATCGCTGTTCGCCTCGATGAGCGTTGACAGCGTCAGCCTAGACGAGGCGCTGCAGCTCATGAGCCTGCCGCGGGTGCTCGGCCAAGACACCGAGGGCAACCCGATCACGGTCCAGAACGGCCGCTTCGGCCCCTACCTGAAGAAGGGCACCGACTCCCGCTCGATCGGATCGGAAGAGGAAATTTTCACCATCACGCTGGAACAGGCGTTGGAGATCTACTCGCAGCCCAAGCAGCGCGGCGCCCGCTCCGCAGTCGCGCCGCTGGCCGAGTTCGGCCAGGACCCGGTCTCTGAGAAGAACATCGTCGTGAAGGAAGGCCGCTTCGGCCCCTACATCACCGACGGCGTCACCAACATCACCGTGCCGCGCAGCACCGCGATCGAGGAGCTGACCCGGGAACGCGCCGTCGAACTCCTCGCCGAAAAGCGCGCCAAGGGCCCGGTCAAGCGCACGACGACGGCTCGCAAGGCTCCCGCCCGCAAGACTGCCGCGAAGAAGTAGGCTGCCCCGGGACCCGGCAGCCGGGGCATGCTGGCTGCCATGGAACACCCCGATGCGTACCCGAAGGACCCTCTCGCGGAGGTCTGGGTGGACGAAGGCAGGCGCAAGGCCGCCGTTCGGTCCAGAGGCCGGTTCGGTCCGGGGCCCCGGTGCCGCCAGCAAGGGAGGGTGGGCATCACCCCCTGGCTGGGCTGCTGCCGGAGACGGCCACCATGTGGCGGACCGAGGAACTGTTGGAGCGTGGTCCCTCCGCCCGTCAGATCGTCCGGCTAACAGCCGGCGGTGCCCTCATCAGGGTAGGCCGCGGGTGCTACGTCCGCAGCGCCTTCTGGGCAGCCCTGGATGCGGATGGCGCCTCGCGCTGCCGGATCGAGGCGTACGCCCACCGGACCCTGACGAGCTCCACCGGCGCGTACGTGTTCAGTCACATCACTGCCGCGAGGTTGCACGGCCTCTATCTGTGGGAGGCGGACGACACCATCCACCTCTCGGTGCCCTATCTTCCCTCGGCCGGCAGCCATGCGAACGATCTAAAGGCGCACACCCGTCCGCTGGCGGCCGCCGACATCGTGCGGTGGGGCGGCCACCGGGTCACCTCACTGACGCGCACGGCCGCCGACAGCTGCCGGGTGCTGATCTATTCGCAGTCGCTGATTGTGATGGACCACGCCCTCCGCCTCGGCGCTAACCGGGCGGTCCTGGACCGGCAGTGCGCCGTCGGACCCCGTGGCGGCTGCGGCTGCCTGCCCCGGTGCTGCAGTTCGAGGTCCGGACACGGTTGGGGAACTGCCGGCTGGACGGTGCGTGGCCGGAGCGCCGGGTGGCCCTTGAATTTGACGGCCGGCGCAAATACTTCGACTGTTCGCCGACCGCCGACGCCGTCTTTGCGGAGCGGCGCCACGAGAAGGCCCTGATGGAACTGGGTTGGAAGTTCGTCCGGATCGAGTGGCGGGACCTGTTCCGCGAGCGGGAACTAAAAGCCAGGCTGCTCGAGGCCTTGGGGCGCTGACGTGCCGGCCCGCTCGCGGGTTCGGACCGGGCTCGGTGGGTGCGAACGCCGACGGCGTCCGGAACCCGCGAGCCGCCCCGGCAGAGCAACGGCGAATTGCGGAGGGGCCGCGGACGTGATCGAGTAGGCACATGACTGAACAGCCAGCACCCATGGATCTCCAGCCGCTCAACGACCTCGAAGAGAAGCTTGCCAAGGGGGAGCAGCCGGACGCCAATCCGGTGGACGTCATTCTGTCCTTCCTCAACAACGAGGTCTACATCGTCAGCTCGGACACAGTCGACGGCCCCGATTCCCAGGTCGAACCGCTGGTCCTCGCGAACTCCGCGGGCAAGCCGGTTCTGGCCGTCTTCTCGCACCCCAGCCGCGTCACCGAGCAATACCTCGCCGCGGCGCCCCACGTGCTCGGGACCCAGGGCGCGGCGATTCTCGGCAACCTCGGTGATGAGCTCGGCATGGTCATCAACCCCGGCGCGGCCTTCGGCTTTGAGATCGATCCTGAGGGCGTGGCGAACATCCGCCGCGACTTCAAGCCCACCGACGAGGAGCCGGACGCGGCGCATCACGACAGCCGGGCCTAGGCCCCGGACGAAACCCCGCCGTGCTTGCAGTCGCGAAGCCCGTTAGGGCAGAGCCCGTCCAGGGAGAATAATGGCAGCATGCGGCTAGGCGTCCTCGATATCGGGTCCAACACTGTCCACCTCCTCCTGGTGGACGCCCACCCCGGCGCGCGCCCGGTTGCCTTTGCCTCGCACAAGCGCCCGCTGTCCCTGGTGCAGTTCCTCGACGGGGACGGCAACATCAACGACGCCGGCCAGCATGAGCTGATCGAGTTCGTCCTGGAGGCGTGGGAGTTCGCTGCGAAGCACAAGGCCGAAGACCTGCTGGCGTTCTGTACCTCCGCGGTCCGCGATGCCACCAACGGGCCGGCCGTGTTGGCCCGCGTCAAGGAGGAGACCACCGTGACGCTGCGGGAACTCTCCGGCAGCGACGAGGCATCCATGACCTTCTTCGCCGTCCGCCGCTGGTACGGGTGGGGCGCCGGCCCCATCCTGGACCTCGACATCGGCGGCGGCTCCTTCGAAATGGCGTTCGGCCAGGATGAACTGCCTGAGTTGGCGGTTTCCGTACCGCTGGGGGCCAGCAGGCTGACCCGCGACTGGCTGCATGATGATCCGCCGTCGGCCAAGAGCGTGAAGGAGCTCCGCCGCTATATCCGCGCCACGCTCAAACCCGCGGTCCGCAGCTTCCAGAAGCTGGGCCGCGCGAACCTTGTGGCCGGCACATCCAAAACGTTCCGTTCGCTGGCGCGGATCGCCGGGGCTGCGCCAAGCACCGCCGGGCCCTACGTCAAGCGGGAATTGTTCGCCGCGGACCTGGGCCTCTGGGCGCAGCGGATTTCCGCGATGGAGGTCAACGACCGGCTCCATCTCCCCGGAGTCTCGGACGCCCGGGCCCCGCAGCTGCTGGCCGGAGCCCTCGTGGCCGAGGCCGCCCTCGAGCTCTTCGAATTCCCCAGCCTGCAAATCTGCCCGTGGGCGTTGCGCGAGGGACTCATCCTGCGCCGACTGGACCAGCTTGTCTCCGAGGGGCCGCTGGACCCCGCGCCCCACGTCACCCAGACCCGCGTCCCCGCCGAGCCGCAGTCACCCGACGCGGCGGTGCCGGTCCGGTGAAGGGATTCCCCCGGCGCCCCGAAGGCCGGTAGCCAATGTGTCGATCCGGACGCCCGCCGTTCGTCTAGAAGGTGAGAGGCCGACAAAGAGCCGGCCGCTTTTTTGAGGAGGACAGCACTATGGCACAGTACTTGCTTAGCGTCTACCAGCCCGTCGGACCGGCCCCGGCCCCGGACGTCCTGGAGCCCATCATGCAGGACCTTGACGTGTTGGACCGCGACATGAAGGCCGCCGGCGTCTGGGTGTTCGCCGCGGGCCTCGACCCCACGTCCTCCGCCACAGTCGTGCGGCAGCAGGGTACGGAGGTGCTCATCACGGACGGCCCATTCGCCGAAGCAAAGGAGCACCTCGGCGGATTCACCGTCATTGACGCGCCGGACCTCGACGCCGCCCTCGGGTGGGCCGGAAGGTTGGCCCGCGCCACGACCCTGTCCATCGAAGTGCGGCCCATCCAGCACTAGGGGCCACCGGTGATGGCCCTCGAATCCGCGTCCGCCATGCTGCCGGAGCCTGTCGGGGCGCCGAGGGCGGAGGAGGACATCGCGTCCGTCTTCCGGCAGGAGTGCGCCGGTGCCTGCGCCGGAACCAACCCGGACCGTACCAGCTCCAGGCGGCGATCAATGCGGTCCACTCTGATGCGCACGGCGCCGCCTCGACCGACGTGGGCTGCAAAACTACCACCCGTTCCACGCCGTCCGGGCCGATTTCCTGCGGCGGCCGGACCGATCTGGGGCATCAGCCGCCGCCTTCAGCGCGGGAGCTGGCTGGAGTCCCGGCGGGAAGCGGAGAGGCCGGATTGAAGAAGCGGACCATGCCGGATCACACTGCGCAGGATTAAAAGAGAATGGCACCGGCGGTCCGCCGCGGGAAAATGGGGGAAACCCGCTGCAAACCACCGGTGCCGGCAGTCATCCGCATGACTGCCATATCATCACTCGCACCCTCAATGAGGTAGTAATTACGTTAATCGCCAAGTTTGGGAGAAAGCTGCGCTGAAGATGTGAGCTGGCTGTGAATCGGGGCGGACTGCAATGATGGGGGCATGAGCAACCGAATCGCATTCCTGGGCTGTGGGTCAATGAACGAGGCAATCATGGGCGGCCTGATTGCGGGCGGGGCGGACCCCGCGGATATCGTCGCCACGGTCCGGCGGGCCGAACGGGCCGCCGAACTGGCCGAACGGCACCACGGGATCACGGCCATCGCAGGTGAGGAAGAACCGGAGAACAACGTGCAGGCCGCCATCGGGGCCGCCGTCGTGATCCTCGGCGTCAAGCCTGTGGGCATCGCGGGGCTGGCCCGCGAGATCAGTGGATCACTCGCACCGGACACCATTGTGGTCAGCGTCGCCGCCGCGGTCTCGCTGGAGCAACTGGAAGCCGCGCTCCCGGCGGGGCAGCCGGTGATCCGCTCGATGCCGAACACGCCGGCGAAACTAGGCCGCGGCGTCGTGTCGGTTTCCGCCGGGAAGCACTGCTCGGCGGAACAGCTGCAGCGGGCGAAGGGCATCTTCGCCGCCGTCGGCACCGTCGTCGAGGTCCCCGAGGAGCAGGTGGACGCGTTGTCCGCGATCAGCGGCTCGGGGCCGGCCTACGTCTTTTACCTGGCCGAAGCAATGGCGGCAGCCGGCGTCGAACTGGGCCTCGACGCCGAGCTCGCGTTGCTGCTGGCGCGCGAAACGGTCGCCGGTGCGGGGCTGATGCTCGGCGAACCGGGTGCGGACCTCACCGTGTTGCGCAAGGCTGTGACAAGCCCGAACGGCACCACGGAGCGGGCCATCGCCACGTTTGACGAGCGAGGCCTGCCCGCGATCATTACCGACGGCGCGCGGGCAGCAGCCGAGCGGGCCGCGGAGATCACCAAACAGCTGGGCTAGGCGAAAGGCAGGCGCCCCCATGACGCAGACCGGACGGGGTGGCAGGATAGGAGCCATGGAACTGCACATCACCGGGGATCCCGCGGCGGACAAACTACTCAGCGACGACGCGTTCGCCCTGCTCACCGGCATGCTGCTGGACCAGCAGGTGACCATGGAATCGGCCTTCGCCGGTCCCGAAAAGATCCGGACCCGCATCGGGTCCATGGACCCCGCCGCGATCGCCGGGTACGATCCGCAGGGGTTCGTTGAGATGTTCAAAGAGCGCCCGGCCGTCCACCGTTTCCCCGGATCCATGGCAGGCCGCGTCCAAGGCCTTGCTGAGACGGTGCACGGCGACTGGAACGGCGATGCTACTGCTATCTGGACGCAGGGTGACCCGGACGGGCAGGAGGTGCTGCGCCGGCTCAAGGCACTGCCGGGATTCGGCGAGCAAAAGGCGAAGATCTTCCTGGCGCTGCTGGGAAAGCAGTGCGGGCTCCGGGCTGAAGGCTGGCGCGAGGCCGCAGGGCACTACGGCCAGGAGGACGCCTTCCTCTCCGTCGCTGACATTGTCGATCCGGAGTCGCTAAGCAAGGTGCGGGCCAGTAAGCAGGCGGCCAAGGCCGCCGCGAAGGCGGCGAAGACCCCCGGAACCTAATCCGGCGGCCGTTGAGTCAGCGTCGCCGGAAGGACGCTCCCGACGGCGGAGGAAATCTGGTGCGTGGAGGTCGGGACCGGACGTCTCCACCCGGGAGGCTCCTAGCCTTGGGGGCGCGGTGCTACGGGCGGGCGGCGAACCGTTCCAGCAGTTCCACGTGCCCGGAGACAATGAGCATGTCCCGTGAGGAAACCTTGGTCTCCGGCCGCGCGTAGGTAAAGTCCTCGCCCGGCGACTTCACGCCCACGATCGTGACGCCGTACTTCGAACGCACCTTGGATTCGTCCAGGGTGAAACCCACGGTTTCCCGCGGCGGGTACATTTTCACGATCGCGAAGTCGTCGTCGAACTCGATGAAATCCAGCATCCGGCCGGAGACGAGGTGCGCGGCGCGGACCCCGGCGTCGGCCTCCGGATAAATGACGTGGTTGGCGCCGATCCGGGTCAGAATCTTGCCGTGCGAGGGCGTGATCGCCTTGACCCAGAGGTGTTCGATGCCAAGGTCCACGAGGTTAACGGTGATCAGCACCGAGGACTCGATCGAGGTGCCCACCCCGACGACGGCGGAGCTGAACTCCTGGGCGCCGAGCTGGCGCAGGGCGTCGATGTTGGTCGCGTCCGCTTCCACCACGTGGGTCAGGGTGCCGGCCCACTTCTGCACGAGGCTCCGGTCCCGTTCGATGGCCAGCACCTCGCGGCCCTGTTTGACCAGCTGTTCGGCGGTGGATGCGCCGAAGCGGCCCAGCCCGACCACCAGCACGGGCGCGTTGTGGGCGGGGCGGTTAACGGCGCTTGGGGAACTAGCCAATGATGGGTCTCTCTTCCGGGTAGTGGTACAACTGGCTGCGCTGGCGCAGCGCCAGCCCAGCGGCGAGGGTGACGGTGCCGATGCGGCCGGCGAACATCAGGGCGGTGAGGACGTAGACGCCGGCGGGCGGCAGTTCGGCGCTGAGGTTGGTGCTCAGGCCCACGGTGCCGAACGCGGAGATCGTTTCAAAGAGCACCCGGTCCAGCGAGGCGCCGCTGATCTGCAGGAGCAGCAGAGCCGAGACGGCCACCAGGGTGGCGCCGGCAACGATTACCGAGATGGCCACCCGCATGGCGCCCTCCGGGATGGTGCGGCCGTAGATTTTGACGTCCGCGTCGCCGCGGGCCTCGGCCACGATGGCCAGGAACATCACCGCGATGGTGGTGACCTTGATGCCGCCGGCGGTCGACGCGGAGCCGCCGCCGGCGAACATGAGCGCGTCGCTCAGCAGCATGGTGGTGGAATCCATGTGGTTTTGGTCCACCAGGTTGAAGCCGCCCGAGCGGGTCATCACGGAGGCGAAAATCGAGTGCGTGATCTTGTCGCCCACGTCCATGCCCCCGATGGTGCGCACGTTCTCCCACTCCATCAGCCCCCAGAGCACGGCGCCGGCGGCGAGCAGGATCAGCGAGACCTGGATGGTCAGCTTGGTGTGCAGGTTCCACTTCTTCCAGTTCAGGCCGTTCTGCTGCAAAACCATCACGACCGGGAAACCGAGGCTGCCCAGGAAAACGCCCACCATGAGAGGAACGAGGATCCACAGGTCGGTCTCGTACGGGACGATGCCGTCCGAGTGGGGTGTGAATCCGGCATTGTTGAAGGCTGAGATCGCGTAGAACACGCCGTGCCAGACGGCCTGGCCGAAGCCTTCACCCAAGGCCAGGAACCGCGGTATCAGGACCGCGGCCAGGACGGCTTCAATCACCACCGAGGTCACGATGACAATCCGTAGCAGGGCGCCCACCTCGCCGAGGCGACCGGCGTTATTCATGGCCTCCTGAGCGATCAGCTTGCCTCGGACGCCGAGTTTCTTGCTGACCATCAGGGCCAGCAGGGACGCCAGGGTCAGGGTGCCGAGGCCGCCGACGAAGATGCCGGTCAGGATGACCAGTTGCCCGAAGAAGGACCAGTGCACGGCGGTGGACACCACGGTGAGCCCGGTCACGCAGACGGCAGACACGGCGGTGAACAGGGCCTGGTGCAGCGGTGTCGCTTCCCCGGCAGCGGAGGACGCCGGCAGCGTCAGCAGCGCGGTGAAGATCAGGATGACGACGGCGAAGACCGTCACCGCCAGCCGGGCCGGCGAAGTGTTGGCGATGTTGTCGACGAAGTCGCGTAGCCGGGTGAAGATCCACAGGCCCTCGCGCTCCGGCTGGCCGGGGTGCCAGCTGGTCGGATTCGCAGACCTCGACTGGCTTTGCGTCATGGGTAGATTGTCCTCGGTTGAAACGGCTTCCTTCAGTAGTAAACCACTATATTCCGCGCATGGACGGGGGAGCGGGGCGGTGCGCTCCGGTAGCCTGTGATTGATGACATTCCTGCCCGGGCTCGCTCCGACCGCTCTGCCGACGACGGTGGTGTGGGATTCGGCCATGACGGCATACAACTTCGGCCACAATCACCCGATGGCGCCGGAGCGGATGGAACTCACCGCGCGGCTGGCCCGCAGCCTGGGCCTGCTGGACCTGGAGAACATCACGGTGGCCGCGCCCCTGGTCGCCACCGATCAGGAGCTGGCAACGGTGCACAGCCCGGACTACGTCGCCGCCGTGCGCCGCGTGAGCGCCGATCCCGACACCCCTGAGCTGGAACGCGGCCTCGGCACCGAAGACGACCCGGCGTTCGCCGGCATGCACGAGGCCAGCGCGCGGCTGGCCGGCGGCTCCCTGCTCGCGGCCGCCGCGGTCCTGGACGGGCGCGCCGTCCGCGCCGTGAACTTTGGCGGCGGCATGCACCACGCCTCGCGCGACCGGGCCAGTGGTTTCTGCATCTACAACGACGCCGCCCTGGCCATCCAGCGTCTGCTCGACGGCGGCGTGCAGCGGGTGGTGTACGTGGATGTCGACGCGCACCACGGCGACGGTACGCAGAGTATCTTCTGGGACGACCCGCGGGTGCTGACCATTTCGCTGCACGAGACCGGGCTGACCCTGTTCCCGGGAACGGGCTTCGCCAACGAAATCGGCGGCCCGAATGCGCAGGGCAGCGCGGTCAACGTGGCGCTGCCGGCCGGGACCGGGGATGCCGGCTGGCTGCGGGCTTTCCACGCCGTCGTACCCCAACTCGTTGGCGCGTTTGAGCCGGAAGTCATGGTCAGCCAGCACGGCTGCGACTCGCACCGCCTGGACCCGCTGACGCACCTGAACATTAGCGTGGACGGCCAGCGCGAGGCCGCCGCCGCGATCGACAACCTGGCGGCCCGCTATTGCCAGAGCCGGTGGATTGCCACCGGTGGCGGGGGCTACAACGTGATCACCGTGGTCCCGCGCTCGTGGAGCCACCTGATCGCTATTGCGGCTGGCCGTCCGGTCCCGCTGCGGACCTCCGTCCCGGAGGACTGGCGGCAGTATGTGCGGGACAAGTACGGGGCCAAGTACGGTGTGGAGCCGCCCACGGTAATGGGTGACGACGTCGACCTCTGGTGGCGTTCGTGGGAGGTCGGCTTCGACCCCAACGACGAGGTGGACCGCACGGTCATGGCCACCCGGAAGGAAGTTTTCCCGCTTTACGGACTGGATCCCTGGTTCGACTGAGACTCCCGTCGGGGGTTGCCCGGACGGGCCGGGCGGCTTCCCGGCAGACCCCCGGAACTGGTGGATGCCATCGGGCGTATATGTCGCTAGTGTGGAGGGCATGGTGACAGACGACGTATTTGCCGTCATTGCTGAGGCAACCCGGCGTGACATTCTGGGCGCCCTGCGTCAGGGGGACAAAGCGGTGGGGGAACTGGTGCAGGAGCTCGAAGCGAGCCAGCCCACCATTTCCAAGCACCTCAAGGTTCTGCGCGAAGCAGACCTGGTGACCATGCGCGCCCAGGGCCAGAAACGCTTCTATGCCCTGAACCCCAAACCGCTGGCCGGTGTCGCCAGTTGGCTCGAGACTTTCGACGTCGGCCGCCCCGCCGTAGCGGAACCGACGCCCCCGCCCGCTGCTGCCACACCGTCCGCCCCCGCTACCCTCGCCGCAGCGGCTTCGGCTTCGACTTCGGCTCCCGACCCCGCGGTCCCGGAACGGGGCGCCAGCGGTGCACTGAGCCCCGCCGTCGCCATCCCGGTAGCTACCGCGGGGGAAGATACCCGGCCCCAGCAAATCGGCCGGACGGTGGGCCGGGCCGCCACAAGGGCCGCGGACCTGCTGGCCAACCTGCCGAAATTCGGCCGCAGGAAGTAGCCCCCGCCGTTCCCCTTCCTGCCGCCGTCGTCGTCACACACGCCAGTTAGCGGCGCCCGAATGGAAATCCAGCCCCGGCCCGTTGCAGGATGGAAAGGCTTTATTGTTGCGCCCAACCCCGGGCGCTGAGGGTTAGGGAGCTACATGGACGCGCGGCTAGAGGCTATCCGGGACACGGTATTGTCGCGGAATCCGGGTGAAACCGAATTCCACCAGGCGGTCACCGAGGTCTTCGAGAGCCTCGGGCCGGTGCACGACCGGCACCCCGAATTCCTCGAAGCGGCCATCCTGGAACGGCTCTGCGAGCCGGAGCGGCAGATCATTTTCCGCGTGCCGTGGGTGGATGACGCCAGTCGCGTCCAGATCAACCGCGGCTTCCGGGTGGAGTTCAACTCGGCCCTCGGCCCGTATAAGGGCGGCCTGCGGTTCCACCCCTCCGTCTACCTGGGCATCGTCAAGTTCCTGGGCTTCGAGCAGATCTTCAAGAACGCCCTGACCGGCATGCCGATCGGCGGCGGAAAGGGCGGCTCCGACTTCGACCCCCGCGGCCGTTCCGACGCCGAGGTGATGCGCTTCTGCCAGTCGTTCATGACCGAGCTGTACCGCCACATCGGGGAATACACCGACGTCCCGGCTGGCGATATCGGGGTGGGCGGACGCGAAATCGGCTACCTCTTCGGCCAGTACAAGCGCATCACGAACCGCTATGAATCCGGTGTCCTCACCGGCAAGGGGATCTCTTGGGGCGGTTCCCTGGTGCGGCCTGAAGCGACCGGCTACGGCACCGTGATCTTCGCCGAGGAGATGCTCAAGACCCGCGGCCAGTCCTTTGACGGCCAGCGCGTCGTCGTCTCCGGGTCCGGCAACGTCGCCATCAACGCGATTGCCAAGGCCCAGGCCCTCGGCGCCAGCGTGGTGGCGTGCTCCGATTCGTCCGGGTACATCGTGGATGAGGCCGGGATCGACGTCGACCTCCTGCGCCAAATCAAGGAAGTCGAACGCGGACGCCTCAAGGACTATGAGGCCCGCCGTTCCGCCGTCTCCTACGTCGAGGGCGGCTCAGTCTGGGATGTCGACGCCACCGTGGCCTTGCCCTGCGCCACACAGAACGAACTCGACGGCGACGCCGCGGCCCGGCTGGTGCGCAACGGGCTGGTGGCCGTGGCGGAGGGGGCCAACATGCCCTCCACCCGCGACGCCGTCGCCGTCTTCCAGGAGGCGGGCGTGCTGTTCGGCCCGGGCAAGGCCGCCAACGCCGGCGGCGTGGCCACCTCTGCCCTGGAAATGCAACAGAACGCGAGCCGCGACTCCTGGTCCTTCGAACACACTGAACGCCGGCTCACGGAAATCATGGTCGGTATCCATGACCGCTGTGCAGCCACCGCCGAACAATACGGTGACCCCGGCAACTATGTGCTGGGCGCAAACATCGGCGGCTTCGTCAAGGTGGCCGACGCGATGCTGGCCCAGGGCCTCATCTAGACGCGATTGCGTTGGCGTCCGGCGCCGAGATGACAGTTAACGGCAGTGTTCTTCGACGGCACTGCCGTTAACTGTCATCTGGCCGGCTTATTTAGCCAGCAACCGCACGTGGTCCGGGGTGAGGTCCGAGATCCGGCTGACGCCCAGCAGGGCCATGGTGCGGCGCATGTCCGTCGCGAGGATCTCGATGGCCCGGTCCACCCCGGCCCGGCCGCCGGCCATCAGACCGTAAAGGTAGGCGCGGCCGATCAGGGTGAAGTCCGCCCCCAGGGCCAGTGCCGCGATGATGTCCGCGCCGCTCATGATGCCGGTGTCCAGGATGACGGCCGCGTCGCTGCGGTCCGCTTTGAGCGCCGCGGTCACGTCCGGGAGCAGATGGAACGGGATGGGCGCGCGGTCAAGTTGGCGGCCGCCGTGGTTGGAGAGCACGACGCCGTCCGCGCCGTGGTCCACCACCTTGCGGGCATCCTCGACGGTCTGGATGCCCTTGACCACCAGCTTGCCTTTCCAGGTTTCGCGCAGCCAGTCGAGGTCCTCAAACGTGAGAGTGGGATCGAACATGGAGTTAATCAAGTCCGCCACGGTGCCCGTGTACCGCGAGAGCGAGGCGAAGGTCAGCGGTTCGTGCGTGAGGAAATTGAACCACCATGCCGGCCGGTAGGAAGCATCCAGCACGGTCTTCAGTGTCAGAGCCGGCGGGATGGTCATGCCGTTGCGGACATCGCGGAGCCGGGCGCCGGCGACGGCGGTGTCCACCGTGACCATGAGCGTGTCATTGCCCGCCCTGGCCGCGCGTTCGATCAGCTCCAGCGAGCGGTCCCGGTCCGTCCAGAGGTAGAGCTGGAACCAGTTCCGGCCGTCCGGCGCGGCGGCGGCCACGTCCTCGATCGACGCCGTGCCCATCGTGGAGAGCGTGTAGGGAATGCCGGCGGCCGCGGCGGCCCGGGAGCCGGCGTACTCGCCCTCGGACTGCATCATGCGGGTGAACCCGGTGGGCGCGATCCCGAACGGCAGCCGGGCGGCCTTGCCGAGGATCTCAGTGCCAAGGTCCACGCTGGAGACGTCGCGCAGGATGCCGGGCCGGAACTCGATGTCCAGAAATGCCTCCCGCGCCCGGCGCAGGGTGATCTCCGCTTCGGCGGCCCCATCCGTGTAGTCGAAGGGTGCCTGCGGCGTGCGCCGTTTGGCCATGGCGCGCAGGTCCCAGATCGTGCTGGCGCGGCGCAGTTTCGCGGCGCGGCTGAATTCCGGCTTCTTGAACTGCATCAGCGGGGCCAGGTCGGCGTACTTCGGCACGCGGCGCCTCAAAGCGGCGGGAACCGCTCCTCGGACGTCCGCCGTCGCGGCCGCCCCGTCAGCCGCCCGGTCAGCCGCCCCGCCGGACGACGCCGCAGCGGACGCGGTGCGTGGTGCGGCGCCGTCCGGCGTGGTGGGTGCCTCGGGGTTGCCGGGGTCGATGGTCTGCGTCATTGCTGCCTCCGGGGCTTGTCGTGTCCAACACTGTGGTTGGACCAGACTCTAGGGGATGTGGTCCAACCACAACAAGTAGGATGTGGCCATGCGTACGCACCGGCTCGTCCTGCAGTGGATTGAAGACCAACTCTCCGGCGGGCAACTGCTGGTGGGCGGCCGGCTCCCCGCGGAACGAACATTGGCCGAGCAGTTAGGCGTCTCCCGTACCTCGGTGCGCGAGGCCATCCGGGTCCTCGAAGCGATGGGGGCGGTCCGGGCTGGGGTGGGATCGGGACCCGAGGCCGGCACGGTGGTGATCTCGGACCCGACGGCGGCCCTCGGCTCGGCCCTGCGGCTCCACGTGGCCACCTCGCATTTGCCGGTGGCGGACATTGTACAAACCCGGGTGCTGCTTGAATCGTGGGCCGCGGCCAGGGCCCGGCCCGGGTCACCCGCCCTCGCGGAGGCTGCCGGCCTGCTGGAACGAATGGAGGACTGCACGGAGACGGAGGAGTTCCTGGCCCTCGACGTCCGCTTTCATCTGGCGCTCGCCGACGCCGCGGGCAACGCGGTGGTCAGTGCCATGATGGGCTCACTTCGCGAAGCAATCCAGGACTACGCCGGACGACTTACCGGAAACCTGCCGGACTGGGACGCCACTGCGGCGCGGCTGCGGCAGGAACACCGGAACATCCTGACGGCCATCACCCGGGACGATGGCGCTGTGGCTGCCGTACTGGTGGCGGAACATATCGAGGGCTACTACGCGGAGGCAGGTCTGGGCGGCCGCGCCTGACGCCCGGCCGCCGCCGTCGGAATGTTACGCCCCGCTTTGCCCGCCGGCCGGGAGCGGGGCTATGGTCGGTGGCATGACTAACCGTTGGTATGCGTATTTTTCGTTGGCTCTGGAGGGGCCTGCGTCTAACTGACACGCATCCAGCTTTCCTTCAGAGCCAACAGGGCAGAGATCATTCTCTGCCCTTCGCCATTTTCTCCGGCGGGTTCTGACCAGGGCCCGCTCCGCACCCGGAACAGGACCCGAATAATGAGCATCGAAGCAGCCCGTGAAAACCAGCCTTCCACCTCTAATCTGCGGATCAGCGAATTCACCGCGCTGCCCACCCCGCAGGAATTGATTTCGGAGCTTCCGCTGGACGGCCGGGACTCCGCCGTCGTCGGCCGGGGCCGCGACGAGGTCCGCGCCATCCTGGACGGCGTTGATGACCGGCTGCTCGTGATTGTCGGACCGTGCTCCATCCACGATCCCAGAGCAGGGCTCGAATACGCCCGCCGCTTGGTCAGCCAGGCCGAGAAACACCGTGAAGACCTGCTGATCGTGATGCGCACGTACTTCGAGAAGCCGCGCACCACGGTGGGCTGGAAGGGCCTGATCAATGATCCGCGGCTTGACGGTAGCCATGACATTGCGGCCGGCCTGCGCGCCGCCCGGCAGTTCCTGCGCCAGGTCACGGCGCTGGGGCTGCCCACCGCCACAGAGTTCCTCGAACCGATCAGCCCGCAGTACATGGCGGACCTTGTGGCCTGGGGTGCCATCGGCGCGCGCACCACGGAAAGCCAGATCCACCGCCAGCTCGCCTCCGGCCTCTCCATGCCGATTGGCTTCAAGAACGGGACCGACGGCGGCCTGCAGGTGGCGCTCGACTCGTGCAGCGCCGCGGCCGCCGCCCAGGCGTTCCTGGGGATCGACGGCGACGGACGGGCCGCACTGGTCAGCACCGCCGGCAATCCGGACACACATATCATCCTGCGCGGCGGCAGCCAGGGGCCCAATTTCTCCGCCGCCGACGTCGAGGCAGCCTCCGCCCGGCTCGCCGGGCAGCAGCTGAACCCGCGGCTGATCGTGGACGCGAGCCATGCCAACAGCGGCAAGAACCATCACCGGCAGGCCGAAGTCGCCTTGGAGGTCGGCGCCCAGCTCGAGAACGGCGGAACCTCGGCAGGTGCCATTGCCGGAATCATGCTGGAGAGCTTCCTGGTGGGCGGTGCGCAGGCCCTGGATGTCGCCCAACACGCGGCGGGAACCGACCAGCTGCTGTACGGCCAGAGCGTCACGGATGCCTGCATGGATTGGGAAGTCACCGCCTCCGTGCTTGGCCAGCTGGCCGCGTCGGCGCGCACCAGGCGCACCCGGGGCTGAAACCGGGCGTAAGGAAGCCGGCCGGTGCGGGATTCCTGCGGAAATCCTCCTTGATTCCTGCGCAAGGCTTTCCCATTGGCACCACGAACCTCTAGAGTATCTAGCACATGGTTGTTTGATGGCTCAGCATCGGCACACCGCCATGTCGTTCAGACGGGGCAGCCGTTCGCTTGAGCAAAAGGAATAAGGGAAATGTCTTCGGAGGCAAACTTCTCCAACGCGCGCTTTCTCACCGTGGCCGAGGTCGCGGACGTCATGCGGGTGTCAAAGATGACCGTGTATCGCTTGGTGCACTCCGGCGAGATGCCGGCAGTGCGCTTCGGCCGCTCGTATCGGGTTCCGGAAACCGCCGTCGAACAGTACCTTAAGGGTGCCGTTGTCGACGGACGAACCGAGACGGGCTGAGACTTCTGCCGTCGCACGCGGCCAAAGCAGACCTCCTCGCGAGGCCTGAGGTCGTGGTGTGCCCCCGACAAGCGGTACTCTGTTAAGGAACGTTTTACGTCATTGTAAGAACCTGTCAGTTGTGCAGTCTGCTGCTTAGCCCGCGGACCCTATCCAACGGGCAGGTAATGCATCTAGCCGGTAAGGAACTTTCGTGGGTTCAGTTATTAAGAAGCGTCGCAAGCGTATGGCCAAGAAGAAGCACCGCAAGCTGCTTCGCAAGACGCGCCACCAGCGTCGCAATAAGAAGTAGAGATACTTCACACAAACGAAGTGCCCGTTGCCCTCCCGGCGGCGGGCATTTTCTTTTGCTTCCGGGCCCGCGTCTCGGTAGCGCGACTCCCGCTCCGGGCGGCTCTACGCGGAGGGGCCGCGGAAGCGGGAGAAGCCCCGCCAGAGGCCGTAGACCGCCCCGCCCACGGTCGCGAACTTGAGGCCCAGGGTCGCCGCCCGGCGTCCGGAACGGAAGTCGTAGACCGGCCAATTGTGTTCGCGTGCGTGGCGGCGCAGCCGGCCGTCGGGATTGATGGCCACCGGGTGCCCGACCATGCTGAGCAGGGGGATGTCGTTGTGCGAGTCGCTGTAAGCCCAGCAACGGTCCAGATCCAGGCCCTCCGCCTCGGCTACGCCGCGGACCGCCACGGCCTTCGCCGGACCGTGCAGGATCTCGCCCACGAGCCGTCCGGTGTAGGACCCGTCGCGGATCTCACCCACCGTGCCGAGGGCGCCGGTGAGGCCCAGCCGGCTGGAAATGACGGTTGCCACCTCGATCGGGGTCGCCGTGACGAGCCAGACCCGGCGGCCCATGCGCAGGTGCTGTTCGGCCAGCGCCTTGGTGCCCGGCCAGATCCGCGACTCGATCATCTCGTCGTAGACCTCCTCGCCGAGGGCTTCGATGTCCTTCACTGTGAGACCTGAGCCCAGGCTCAGGGCGCTGTCGCGGACGGCGTGGACGTCGTCGATGTTTTCGCCACGGAGCACGAACATCAACTGCTTCCAGGCGAAGCCGGCAGCCTGCGGGATTGTGAAGGCTCCGCGCTGGTGCATTTTGCGGGCGACGTGGAAGAGACTGGCACCCCGCATGAGGGTGTTGTCGACGTCGAAGAAGGCCGCCTCGCTGTGCTGCGGTGTCACAGCCGGCCGCGTGGCCACAGCGACGATCTTCTCCTCGGGCATGCCTCGAGTCTAGTCAATACCGGCGGCCCGTACGCGCAGTTGACCCGCCGCCATGCCCCCTTACCGCGTCGAAATAGCGTTGGTATACCGTTCGAATCCGTCGGGGCCGCGGAGGGGACGCCGGCGGGAGCGCGGACCGCGTCGACGCCAGGACGAGGGCAGGGCTACCGTGGGACCATGGCCAAACCCGCACCCCAGCCCGCGCCCCATCCTTGTGTAGTTTTGATCACCAAAGCCAATTGCCACCTGTGCGCTGACGCGCGCGACGCCGTCGGGCGCGTCACCGCAGCGCTGGGACTCGGGTGGTCCGAGCGGTCCATCGACGACGACGCCGGCCTGCGCGAGCGCTATGCCGAGGAAATCCCAGTGCTGCTGGTGGATGGTGTCCAGCGGGATTTCTGGCGCATCGACGAGGCGCGGCTGGCCCGTACACTGCGCCGTGCCCTGGGCCAGACGGCCTGAATACTCCCTGACCTTGGGGCCGGTGCGGCCGCGGTCTGCTTTGTGACACTTACCACCGTGGCTCTAAAGTGGAGAAACAACGCGACGCAATGGAGCAGATAGTGACTTCGCTGGATTCATCACCCGATGCCCTGCCCGGGGGAGCCGGTACTGCGGCCAAGCAGATCCCGCCGGCGGCCGTGGCACGGCTGACGCTGTATTTGCGCGCCATGACGGCAATGCTGGCCGAAGGAGTGGACCGCGTTTCCTCCGAGTCGCTTGCCGAGGCCTGCGGTGTCAGTTCCTCCACGCTCCGCAAGGACCTCTCCTACGTGGGCTCCTATGGGACCCGCGGCGTGGGCTATGAAGTGCAGTACCTGAACCGGCACATCGCCGCGGCGCTGGGCCTGACCCACGACTGGAAGGTCGCGATTGTCGGCGCGGGCAACCTCGGCAAGGCGCTCGCCCGTTACGGCGGATTCGAATCGCGCGGCTTTGACATCGTGGCGATCTTCGACGCCGACCAGATGGTGGTGGGCAGCGAGGTCGGCTGGCTGCGGGTGAGCGACGCCGCGGACCTCGAATCCGTGCTGCACCGCACGGGTACCAACATGGTGGTTCTGGCGCTCCCCGCCGCAGTGGCGCAGGGCGTGTGCGACCGCGTGGTGGCCGCGGGCGTGCGCAGCATTCTCAGCTTTGCCCCGGTCATGCTCCAGGTGCCCCCCGGAGTCAATCTCCGCAAGGTGGACATGGCCACCGAGCTGCAGATCCTCGCTTATCACGCGCAAAGGGCGCAGGATCCGGAGGACGCCGACTAGCTTCAGTCGGCTGTTCCGGATCCTGCGCCCTTAACCCCCCTGAACCCGCACTGTTATCCCGCCCGATATCCCGCCTGCGGCGGGGGTGCCCCGGTTTAGCGCCCGTACGGGTACTGGGCGGACGGGTTGGCGAAAGGCTGCTGCTTCCGGAAGTAGGGGGAGGTCGCCGGCAGGTACAGCATCACGATGCCCGCAATGCCTGCCAGCACCGCGAGGGTGCCGATGCTCAGCGGGAGCAGGCTGAAGATCGACAGTACGGCGAAGACCGTGCCGAGAATCCGTGCCCAGTTCCTGCCCTTGCGGACGTTGAGCGCCACAAGCGCGTAGAGGGCCACGCTGATCACGGCGAACACCACGATTGTCCCGGTCAGGAAGGGCTTGACGTCATTGAAATTGACGGCCGCGCCGCTTGCCGCCATCTGCTGCTGGAACATGTCCCGCAAGGCCGGGGTGTCCAGGGCACCAATGGACAGCAGGAGGGAGAGGACCCAGATTGCGCCGGAGGCGACAATCAGCCAGAAAGCGATATTGACGAGCCTGGGCACAGCACCGGGGGTCTGCTGCTGACCGTAGGGTGATTGAGCATAGGGGGACTGGCCGTAGCCCGGCGCCTGCTGGCCGTACTGCGGTGCGTTCTGGCCGTAGCCCGGCGCCTGCTGGCCGTACTGCGGTGCGTTCTGGCCGTACTGCGGGGCCGGGGCCTGCTGGCCGTACTGCGGAGCCGGCTTGCCCGACTCGGACCCGTCCGGGCTGGAAGGCTCGACTGGCGGGATACTCATGGCGGTCCTTTGCGTTTCTGTGGCGGAATGGGCTACCGGACCGGTGTCGCACCCTGCCCAGCGTGGTCTAACTCCACGGTACCCCGGCCCTGCCGAGGTTTGGGTCATTCCTCAGCGGTATTCTCGCCCACTGCATCCGCCGTCGCCGTGCGGGGTATTCTCCGGCTCAGTCGGGACTAGAGCCGGCCAGTGAAGGAGTTGAACCACGACTGCGAGTTGGGCAGCCACATCAGCACGGTCGCGGCCAGGCTAATGACAAAGCCGGGCCAGCTGCCGCCTCCGGCGATACCCGTACTGAAGGCTGCGAGGACAAGGCTGACGCTGGCGGCGATGGTCAGCGCAAAGCGGGCCCACGCCCAGCCCTCCTTCATCTTCATCGCGAGCGTGACCTGCGCACCCGCCAAGGCGAGGGCAACCAGCACCAGCAGCAGCAGCAGGATGCCCGCCGGCGGCGACACCACAAACAGAACCACCGCGCCGAAAAGCCCGATCACTCCCGCGAGCAGTCCCAGCAGGCCTCCGACCACCCACACCCAGTAGGAGATCTTCAGTTCAGGGGGCATCGCCGGGACGGTGAACATCCCGGAATAGCCGCCCGCAGGCAGGACGTCATGGAAGGTCCGCGGTCGGTGGGCGGGCCACTCAAAGCGGAACCCGCCCGGCCAGCCCGGCCCGACCGGCTGGCCGGACGCCCCGCCTAGCCGTTCCCCGCCCGGCGGTAAGCCACCCGGTTGCGGGGGAGTGCCCCGTGGCTGCTCGGGTTCGGAGGCGTCGCCGGGATTGCTCATGATTTTCACTTTAGACTCCGGGACCAGTGCTTCCTAGCGGACTCCTTCGGCGGTGCCATGTCGTCGCAAGGAGAAAGACGGAACACCGCGGGGGTCGGCCCGCTTAAGCCAAACACCCCGCTCCATCCGGGGATGGGGCGGGGCGTTTGGAAGCGTCTCCGGCGAGCGCCGGAGGAGCCTGTCCGCCCTCAGGGGGCGGCGCGGACTACGCTGCGGGGGCGATGAAGGCCAGTTCGAGGTTGATGGCAACCTTGTCGCTGACCAGCACGCCACCGGCGTCGAGGACTGCGTTCCAGGTCAGGCCGAAGTCCTTGCGGCTGATGGTGGTTTCGGCGGTCAGGCCGGCGCGGGTGTTGCCGAACGGGTCAACGGCCACGCCGTTGAGTTCGGTGTCCAGCGCCACCGGGTGGGTGACACCCTTAATGGTCAGGTCGCCCAGCAGCTCGTAGGCGTCGCCCTTGGCGACGATGGCGGTGGAGACAAAGGAGATCTCCGGGAACTTCTCGACGTCGAAGAAGTCCTCGCCGCGGACGTGGCCGTCGCGGTTGGCGTCGCCTGAGTCGAAGCTCGCGGTCTTGATGGTGGCGTTCACCTTGGAATCGATGACGTAGTTGGCGAGGTCCAGGGTCGCGTCGGCTTCCTTGAACTGGCCGCGGACCTTGCTGATGCCTGCGTGGCGGACGCTGAAGCCGATTTCGCTGTGCGAAGGGTCGAGGGTCCAGGTGCCGGTGGTGAGGTTGGTAGGAAGTGCCATGGGGGTTCTCCTTGGGTCGGGTGGGTGGTGCTCAGGTTCGACTGAGCCCAGGCCGAAGCTCCATTTGTTGAAGTCTCAACTAACTGCTCCACCCAGTATAAACATGCATTTGCATCTTTTATTCCGTCGCCGGGGAACATTTCTCAAAAAGTTTGAGTTCTACCTTTCGTAGAAGATTTCGCCATTGCCCCTGCCCTTTGAGAAACTGGTAGACATGCCCCAAGCCACTGTTCATTTGCTCCGCCACGGCGAGGTCCACAACCCCGAAGGTGTCCTGTATGGCAGGCTGCCGGAGTTCCACCTCTCCGAGCTGGGCCAGGAGATGGCCCGAACGTTAGCGGAACACTTCAGTGACCGCGCCGCACAGGGGGCCAGGATCGTGCATCTTGTAGCCTCCCCGCTGACCCGCGCCCAGGAAACCGCCGAGCCGATCTCGCGGGCGCTCAACCTTGACATCGTGACCGAGGAACGGATCATCGAGGCCGCCAACTACTTCGAGGGGCTCCAGGTTTCCAAGGGCGAACTCTTTAAGCCCAAGCACTGGCGGATGCTGCGCAACCCGCTGCGTCCGTCCTGGGGCGAGCCGTACCGCGAGCAAGCGGCGCGGGTGACCGCCGCAGTGCAGGACGCGCGGCTGCGGGCCATTGAACTCGGCGGCGCCGGCGCGGAGGCCATCCTGGTCAGCCACCAGTTGCCTATCTGGGCCGCCCGTCTCAGCGCCGAGGGCCGGCCGTTATGGCATGACCCGCGGAAACGCGAGTGCACCCTGACCTCCGTAACGTCGCTCGTGTTCGACGACGCCGGGAGGCTGCTGCGCGTCGACTACAGCGAGCCCGCTTCCGCCCTTCTGCCCGGTGCGTCCAGCACCCCGGGAGCCTGAGCATGTACGGGAAGGGTCCGCGACTGAGCCGCCGCAGCCTCCTCACCGCCGGCGGCGGTGCGCTTGCCGTTGTGCTGGGTCTGTCCGGCTGCGCCCAGGAGGACGCCCTCGCCAAGCAAGCCAAGGCGGGCGACAACAAGAACTACGTCGCCGGTGACGGCTCGGTGACCGAATTCGCCGTCGCCGACCGGAAAGCGCCGGTGGACATCAAGGGGACGCTGTTTGACGGCACCGCCGTCACGGCGTCGGACTTCCCGGGCAAGGTCACGGTGCTCAACTTCTGGTTCGCCGCCTGCGCCCCGTGCCGGGTGGAGGCGCCGTCGCTGGAGGCCCTGCACCAGGAGTTTAAAGACCTCGGCGTGCAGTTCTTCGGCGTCAACCTGCGCGATGAGAAGCCGACGGCGGAAGCGTTCGATAAGACCTTCAACCTGACGTATCGGAGCTTCAACGACAAGGACGGGGCCGTCCTGCTGGCCGTTTCCGGGCTGGTCCCGCCCGGCGCGGTCCCCACCACGCTGGTCCTCGACAAGCAGGGCCGGGTCGCGTCCCGGGTGCTCGGCGAAATCCAGAAGGGCACCCTGAAATCCCTCATCGCCGCCGCCGTGGCCGAGTAAGGCCGGCATCGTGAATAGCCCCTTCGCCGAAGCAATCCTGAGCGGTTCGCTGCTGCTTGCCATCCCGGTGGCGCTGCTGGCCGGACTCGTATCCTTCCTTTCGCCCTGCGTGCTGCCGCTGGTGCCCGGCTACCTCGGCTACGTGACCGGGCTGACCGGCGTCGACCTGCAGAAGCAGAAGCGCGGCCGGATGCTCGCCGGCATCGGGCTGTTCGTGCTCGGCTTCTCGGTGATCTTCGTCCTCCTCGGGGGCGCCTTCGGCCAGCTCGGAACGCTGATCACCGGCTCGCAGAACGCGTGGATCACGCAGCTGCTGGGCGGCCTCGTGATCGTGATGGGTATCGTCTTCATGGGCGGCTTCGGCTGGCTGCAACGCGACGCGAAGATCCACGCCAAACCGCCGGCCGGGCTGTGGGGCGCACCGCTGCTGGGCATCACCTTCGGACTGGGCTGGGCGCCGTGCATCGGCCCGACCTATTCGGCCGTCCAGCTGCTGAGCCTTTCCGGCGGATCTTCCGCGGCGAAAGGCGCCCTCCTGGCCTTCGTTTATAGCCTTGGCCTGGGCATTCCATTCCTGCTGATCGCCCTGGCCATGCGCCGCGGCATCGGCGTGCTGTCCTTCTTCCGCAAGCACCGGTTCGCCATCCAGCGCACCGGTGGCGGCATCCTGATTGTGCTCGGCCTGCTGATGGCCAGCGGGGTGTGGGGAGCCTGGGTGTCCGGGCTGCAGTACTGGTTCCAAACCGATGTGACATTGCCGATCTGATGAGCGAGCGAGTGAACGTAAAGAAGAAATCCCCGGCCCCCGGCACGCCCGAGCCCGGCACCGGCCCCGCCAGGGCTGTTTCCGCCGGCAGGGCAGACGCTGCCCTGCCCTCGCTCGGACCGGTGGGCATGCTCCGCTGGGCCTGGACGCAGCTCACCAGCATGCGCACCGCGCTGTTCCTGCTGCTGCTGCTCGCCGTCGCCGCCGTACCCGGATCGCTGTTCCCGCAGCGGCCCGCCAACCCCTCGATCGTCACCCAGTACATCAAGGACCACCCGGACTACGGCAAGATCCTGGACTCGCTGCAGCTCTACGACGTGTACTCCTCAGCGTGGTTCTCGGCCATCTACATCCTGCTGTTCATCTCGCTGATCGGCTGCGTGGTGCCGCGCGCCATCGCCCACTACAAGGCAATGCGCTCCCAGCCGCCGCGCACCCCGGCCAGGCTGTCCCGGCTGCCCGAGTACGGCACCCTGGTCATCCCCGCCGACGCCGGGATCCCGGCGTCGGGCGCCATTGACGACGCAGCGGCACTGCTGAAGAAGCGCGGCTACCGGGTGGAGGTCCGGGACCGCGACGGCGCGCGGCCCTCGCTCGGCGCGGAACGCGGCTTCTTCAGGGAGGTCGGTAACTTGGTCTTCCACACCGCTCTGATCGGCGTGCTGGTGTCCGTCGCGGCCGGCGGCCTGTTCGGCTACAGCGGGCAGCGGATCCTGGTCGAGGGCGACACCTTCGTGAACACCCTGGTGGGCTACGACCAGTTCACCCCGGGCACCAATTTTCAGAGCGGCCAGCTGCAGCCCTATTCCATCCAGCTGGACAAGTTCCAGATCACCTTTGACCGCGAATCCAAGGGCAAATTTGGCCAGCCGATCGACTTCAAGGCTGATGTGACCACCAAGGAAAACCCGGACGCGCCCGCCAAGCAGGAGGTGCTGAAGGTCAACGATCCGCTCAGCCTGGGCGGCACCAGCATCTACCTGACCGGCAACGGCTATGCCCCGGTGGTCACGGTGCGCGACGGCGCCGGCAATGTCGCCATGCAGGGACCGGTAGTGGCCAAGCTGCAGGGCGAGAACTACTACTCCTCGGTGGTCATCAAGGTCCCCGATGCCAAGCCCGAGCAGCTGGCCTTCGCGGGCTTCTTCCTGCCGACCGCGTTCGTCACCCCGGAGGGCGTGTCCTTCAGCGGCGATCCTGACTTGTTCAACCCGCAGCTGACGCTTAACTCCTACTACGGCGACCTCGGGCTGGACAGCGGCACTCCGCAGAATGTGTTTGAGCTCGACGTGAAGAAGCTGACGCCGCTGAACGCGCGCAACCTGGACACCAAGGGCATCGTGCTGACCCCTGGTGCCACCCACACCCTGCCGGACGGCAAGGGCACCATCACGTTCGACGGCGTGAAGCGCTACGTCGGCGTGGACATCCACCACAACCCCGGCCAGGGCTACGCGCTGTTTTTCGCACTGCTCGCGGTCGCCGGACTCGTCATCTCGCTCTACGTCAACCGCCGCCGCGTCTGGGTCCGCACCGGAACCCACGAGGACGGCCGGACCATGGTGGAGTACGGCCTCCTGGCCCGGGGCGAGGACCACCGGCTGGCCGGCGAAGCCAGCGCCATCCGCGGCCTGCTGGCGGCCGCCTGGCCGCTGGACGACGTCGATTCCCAGCCTGTTCCCAGCGCGAAGGCGGATAATGGCCGGGCGGAGACCTGCCCGAGCGGGGCAGCTGGCACGCCGACGTCCCTGGAACAACCCGCAGCAGACTCCATCCAGTCCACAGCAGGCTCTCCTGAGTCAAAGAAGGATCAGTAATGTTCCCCATCAACGAAACCATGGGCCAGTACAGCGAGCTCTTCATGCTGCTGGCGGCCGGCACGTACACGGTGGCCTTCATCGCCTTCGCCTGGGACCTGGCCAAGAGCAGCAAGATGCTGCGAGCGGTGGACCTGAAGGCGGCTGAACTGTCAGGCGCCGAGGCCGCGCGTGTACCGGTCGGCGCCGGCGTCGGGGCTTCATCCGCTGCCCTTGACCGCGCCGACTCCGACGTCAGCGGCCCGGCCGGGCGCGCCGAGCGTCCGACGTCGTCCGCTGCGGGCAGCCAGGGCGGCGGCGCGGGCCAGACCGCCGACGGCGCCATGCGCTACTCCGCCGAGCGGCGCGCTCCCGCCCGGATTGCCGTCGCCCTGACGGTGCTGGGTGCCGCGATCCACGCGGCGGGCGTCATCACCAGGGCCCTCGGCGCGGGCCGGGTGCCGTGGGGCAACATGTACGAGTTCCTGACCACGGGTGCGTTCGTGGCCGTGGCGGTCTTCCTGCTGGTCCTGATCCGCCGAGATCTGCGCTTCCTGGGAACCTTCGTGGTGGGCCTCGCGATCATTATGCTCGTGGCCGCCTCCATCTCGTTCTGGACGCCCGTGGGACACCTCGTGCCGGCGCTGCAGAGCTACTGGCTGATCATCCACGTCTCCATCGCGGTGATGTCCTCGGCGCTGTTCACATTGACGTTCGCCATGTCCGCGCTGCAACTCGTGCAGTCGCACCGGCAAAAGGCCATCGCCGCCGGCGGTGCCGACAAGCTCGGCTTCATGCGCCTTGTCCCGAACGCCCTGAGCCTGGAGAACCTGTCCTACCGCATCAACGCGATCGCGTTCGTCGGCTGGACGTTCACCCTCATGTTCGGCGCCATCTGGGCCGAGAAGGCCTGGGGCCGGTTCTGGGGCTGGGACACCAAAGAAGTCTGGACCTTCGTGATCTGGGTGGTCTACGCAGGTTACCTGCACGCCCGCGCCACCCGCGGCTGGACCGGGACCCGAGCGGCCTGGCTCTCGATCGTGGGCTACCTGTGCGTGGTCTTTAACTTCACCATCGTCAACCAGTTCTTCAACGGCCTGCACTCCTACTCGGGACTGTAGGGTCCCTTCACCGGGCTTGTGACGGGTACGCGGGCTTAGGTGCCGGCGCCCGGTGCCGACGGCTCCGCGGGCGCAGGTGCCGCGTCGATTCGCCATTCAGGTCAGATGGGTCGACATTCCCATGTCGGACCGGGGGCGGGCACCCAGCCGCGTTCCACTAAAGCTGCCCGCACCTTGGTCACGGCTGTCGGCTCCATGCTGTAGGCGAACGGGGTCAGATCCCACTGAGTCAGCACAACAACCCGCCACCCGGCATCCCTCGCGTTCTCGTCCCGGACGATGTCACTGCGACGCTGTGCCGGAGTGGAATGGTGCCCGCCGTCGTATTGGATAGCGATCCTTTCTTCCGCGTAGGAGAGATCGGGGTCCTGGATCCAACCGCCGGTCTCGTCGAATATCGGGACGTTGATTCCGGGTTCAGGCAGGCCATGTCGAACCTGCAGAAACCGGAGTTCGGTTTCTTTAGGCGAGTCCGTGCCGGCTCGGATCAGGGCGCGGGCCTGTATGGCGCGCCGGTAGCCTGGCCTGCCTTGCTTCCCTTCGAGATACGCCTCCAACTTGTCTATCGCGGTCAAGTGGTTCCGCCGCCGGAACAGGAAATCGCCGGCAATAACCAGTTCATCGAGGCTCAGAATGCAGGCGAGGTCGAACCACGTCCGCAATGGGGAGGTGCAGCGGACCCGGGTGCCGGCCACGATCTCGTCTGGCTCTAGTGAATGCTCATGGCCCTTTACGTTCTTGCGCCGCGGCGCCCGCCGGCCCGGCGGACTTGTCAGATGGACGACGGCCGGGTTCTCGAAAGCCTGAGGTAGTGGGAATCCCCCTAACGCAGCTGCGGATAGATGGCTCACGACCGCGCCGGTGACAGCTGCCAGGGAACGTGCGCGTTCAAGCAAACTGTCCGGGGTAGCGGCTAAAGCGCGCACTCCATGACAGGGGCTGACGAGATCACGAGCCCGGCTGCGACGTCTGCCCAGCCCGGCAGCGCGGGCCTCTGCCACGGTGAAGGGCTGGCTTCGAAGATGCGGGGGAAGTTCGCTGGGCTGGCGCATATGAGCATTCTGCGCCCGAGAGGAGGGGACACCAGCGTTATCCACAGAGGGGGCAGGGTGTGGGGGAGAAGTGCGCGTACGTGGGGCAGTTGGCCTGGGTGCCCTCGTGGCAGCGGTTTGCCGGAATTAGCCGCAACTAAGGCTTGGATTCCGGCCATTTGTGGGGAACGGGGCGGGAAGGTGCCGCTGGGAGGAAGGGAACGTGCCGAGGGAGAAAGAGGTGCTGGCGAGGAACGGGAGAGGGTTATTTGACCTCGTCGGTGCCCTGTGCGGAGTCGCCGCTGCCGTGGGTTCCGCCGGAGTCCGGGCTACGGGAGTCGTCAGTGCCGTTGCGGAGTCCGCGTTCCTTGGCATCCAGCTCGTCCTGAAGCTTCTTGAGCCGGGCCGCCTCGGCCTGGTTGCGACGGCGCTGCTCCAGGTTGTGGAGGAAGTCGGGGTCATCATCCGGGGCGGTCGGGTGCCGGTACGTGGCAGGAGTGGCTTCCGCGCCGCCGTCGCGGGGGCGGCCGATGAGGAACCACAGGATGGCCCCGATCACGGGGAGGAGAATCTGCACCACAAACCAGGCTGGCTTGGAAATGCCCTTAGTCTGGCGTGCGTCAGTCCGGATCAGGTCGATCAATCCGTAGACAAAGACGACTAGCACGATGATTGGTACCACAACACGGAGCATAGCTTCAGTTTAGCCTCCGCGGGGGTTTCCGGCGCTTGGCCCGCGAGGGTCGGCCTGCAGCGACCGGCCGACGGGGCCGGGCGACAGGGGCCCCGCCCACCAGGGCAGCCGCGGCCGGCCCGGGACGGCTAAACTGGGAGCGTGGCTTTCCTGAAATACTCCCTGATCCGTCTGGCGTTGTTCCTGCCGTTGTTCGCGCTGTTTATCTATCTGCAGCTGGGCTGGCTGCTCGCCGCGCTCTGCGCCGGAATGATGGCCTTCGCGATTAGCTTCCTGTTTTTCCAGCGGCAGCGCGACGCGGCCACCGCCTCGATCCACACCCGCTTCTCCGGCCAGGCCAAGCCTTTGCGCAGCGCGGGGGAGGTCGACGACGCCGACGCGGAGGACCGCCTCGTCGACGAGCACCCGGACGTTACCGTGCACACCGACAGCCGCCCGAAGGACCAGAAAGGCTCCTAGGCCGGGCGGAACCCGCCGGACCTCGCCCGCCGCGGGGAACCCTCAAGCCCGCCCTAGAACCCGCGGCTTAACACCAGCCCGAGCGAGAACAGCACGGCGTAGCCAAGGTTGATCAGCCCGGTCTGCTTCAGCACCGGGATCAGGCTTTTGCGGCGTCGTCCCGAAATCATCAGCCAGGACGGCATCAGGATGGCCGGAATAAGCAGCAGCACGATGAGCATCCACGGTCGGGCCGGTGCCAGCACGATCACCAGCAGGATCGCGACCGCGAGCATGAGCACGTAGCTTTCCCGGGCGTGCTTGTCGCCGAGCCGTACGGCGAGGGTCTTCTTTCCCGCGACCCGGTCGGTGGGGATGTCCCGGACATTGTTAGCCATCAGGAGGGCGCAGGCGATCAGTCCCGTGCCGATGGCGCCGACGACGGCCTCCCCGCTGAGTCGTCCGGCCTGCGTGTACGTGGTGCCCAGCGTCGCCACCAGCCCAAAGAACACAAACACGAACAAGTCGCCCAGCCCGAGGTACCCGTACGGGTTCTTGCCCCCGGTGTAGCCCCACGCGGCGAAAACGCAGCCCAAACCCACGAGGATCAGCCACCACGCCTGGGTGATGATGACCAGGGCCAGCCCGAACAGCATCGCCAGGCCGAACGCCGCGAACGCCGCACGCTTGACGTGCTCCGGCTTCGCGACGCCGGAGCCGACCAGCCGGAGCGGGCCCACCCGGTCCTCGTCCGTGCCGCGGATGCCGTCGGAATAGTCGTTGGCGTAGTTGACCCCGAGTTGGAGCAGAAGTGCCACCATGGCGGCCAGCAGCGCGTTGACGGGACGGAACGCATCCATCGCATAGGCGGCTGCGGACCCGATCAGGACCGGCGCGATCGCAGCCGGCAGGGTGCGCATCCGGGCGCCTTGGATCCATTGTGCGGCTGTGGCCACGTTCAGTACCTCGTTGATTCGGTGAAGATCTGGTCGGTCAGACTTGAGTGATGCTTTTCTATTTTCCCTGATGCCGGGCGTCCAGCAGACCGGTCATGCTCAGCCGGTCCGGTTTGCCGTTGGGCAGCATGATGAGCTCGGCGGCCGCCAGGACGGTTTTTGGCGCCAGCCGTCCCAGGCCATCGTGCCGCCTTGAGGTGAAGTCCTGGATGCCTGCCGGCGAGCTGTCTTCCAGCGCCACGTAGGCGGCGAGGGCCTGCCCCCACTCCGCTGACGGCACGCCGGCGACAAACGCGGCCCGGACGCCGTCGAGCTTCTCCAGCTCCGTCCGGACGTGCGCTGCGGAGACCTTGACGCCGCCGGTGATGATGACGTCGTCGGCGCGGCCCAGCACGGTGAGCCGCCCGTCCTGGCCCACCTCGCCGAGATCATTGGTGCTGTACCAGCGGACGCCGTCCTCCTCGACGAAGGCCGGCGCCGTCAACCCGGGCGCGTCCAGATAACCGGCGGCTATGGTGGACCCGCCCAGCAGGATGCGCCCGTCCCCGCCCAGTTTTATCTCGACGCCGTCCAGCGGCACGCCGTCGTACACACAGCCGCCGCAGGTTTCGGCGGAACCGTAGGTGGTCACCACCCGGACGCCGGCATCACGGGCCGCCGCGAGCAGCTGAGCCGAGGCGGGCGCGCCGCCCAGCAGGATCGCGTTGAAGCGCCGGAGCACGGCCAGCGTCTCCGCGGCGGGTTCCTCCAGCAGCCGTTGCAGCTGCGTGGGAACCAGCGAGGTGAGCCGGATTTTATCCGTGAGCTCCGCGGCCGCCGCCGTGAAGGCCTCCGGGGTGAACCCGCCGGAGAGGTCCATCGCCCACGGCCGGGTGCCGGCGAACAGCGAACGGACCAGCACCTGGACGCCGGCCACAAACTGCACCGGGAGCGCCAGCAGCCACTGGCCTTCACCCCTGAGCGCCAGTGCCGTCGCCATCGAGGAGGCCGCCAGGGCCTCGGCCGTCAGGACCGTGGCCTTGGGTGTTCCGGTAGAGCCTGACGTCCGCACGACGACGGCGGCGTCCTCGAATCCCGGGGTTTCCACCAAGGTGACGACGGGGGAGCCGTCCGCGCCCGCGGACAGCTCGACGGCGGGCCCCTCACCGCGGAGGGCGGCAGCGAGGGCTGCGAGGGCGGGTTCGATGGTCACGGATCCGGAAGTCATGGCGGCCTTAGAAGTAGTGCGGGAACTTGGACCAGTCAGGATCGCGCTTCTCCAGGAAGGCCTCTTTGCCCTCCACCGCCTCGTCCGTCATGTAGGCCAGCCGCGTCGCCTCCCCGGCGAAGACCTGCTGGCCGGCCAGGCCGTCATCTGCGAGGTTGAAGGCGAACTTGAGCATCCGGATGGCCTGCGGCGACTGCCGGGCGATGTCCGCGGCGTATTCCAGCGCCACCTCTTCGAGCCGCTCGTGGTCCACGGCCTCGTTCACGGCGCCCAGCCGGACCATGTCCTCAGCGGAATATTCGCGGGCCAGGAAGAAGATTTCGCGGGCGGACTTCTGGCCGATCTGGCGTGCCAGCAGCGCCGAGCCGTAGCCGGCGTCGAAGCTGCCCACCGTCGCATCGGTCTGCTTGAACTTGCCGTGCTGCCGGGAGGCGATGGTGAGGTCGGAGACGACGTGCAGTGAGTGACCGCCGCCGGCCGCCCAGCCGTTGACGACGGCGATGACCACCTTGGGCATGGTGCGCATCAGCCGCTGGACCTCGAGGATGTGCAGCCGGCCGGCGCGGGCCGGGTCGATGGTCTCTATGGTGTCGCCCTCGGCTGTGTTCTGTACTGCATACCGGTACCCGTCCCTGCCGCGGATCCGCTGGTCTCCGCCGGAGCAGAATGAGTGGCCGCCGTCCTTGGCCGAGGGACCGTTGCCGGTAAGCAGGACCGTGGCAACGTCCGGAGTCATCCGGGCGTGGTCCATGGCCCGGTAGAGCTCGTCCACGGTGCCGGGGCGGAAGGCGTTACGGACCTCCGGACGGTTGAAGGCGATCCGGACGGTGGACAGGTCCCGCACCACCGAGCCATCCGCGGACCGCTCCACCTGCCGGTGATACGTCATGTCCTGGAAGTCGTCGAAGCCGGACACGGTGCGCCAGCGGGATGGGTCAAAGACGTCGGATACTTTGGCGGGGATTTCGTTGCTCACACTCCGAGTCTAGTAATCGGCTCAGCTGATGCAGAACTCGTTGCCCTCCGGGTCCGCCATGGTGTGCCAGGAATGCGGTCCCTCGTTGGCGGTCCACAGGAACGTGGCGCCGCGGGCTTCCAAGCCGGCGCGGACCGCGTCCTTGTCCGCACCGGACAGATTCACGTCCCAATGAACCCTGTTCTTGACTCTTTTTTGCTCCGGCGCCGTCTGGAACAGGATCCGGCGGGTGGGCGGCTTGGCGTCGAGGTCCTCCGGCGGACGAATAGCGGCGCCGGCCCGCCAGACCAGCTTCCCCTGGTGCAGCTTCGTTTCCGCGTCCGTCGCGTAACCCTGCTTGATCATGGACCGGATAAAGTCCGCGTCCTGCGGCTCCACCGCCCAGTCGAGGGTTTCAGCCCACCAGTCCGCGAGGCCGTGCGGATCGACGCAGTCGACAGCAATCTGGATGTTCAATGCCATGAGAGAAACCTACGACGGCGGCGCCCGCGGCGCTAGGTGCCGGGGAAGGTCCCGGCCAGCGTTGCTTGGGCTGTCCTTGGACTTAACGCAATTGCTCGAGGATTTCCGGCGGGATGGCGTAGATGAAGATGACGGCCAGCAGGTTCTTCGCGGCGTGGACGAAGTAGGAGAACATGACGTTCTTGCCGGTCCAGACGTAGACGAACACCAGGGTGGCGCCCATGGCAAGGTACGGCATCAGGACCGGCAGGGTCAGCGCCTCCTGGCCCACGATGTGCAGGGCCGCGAACAGTACGACGGAGAGGGCGCAGCAGAGCCAGATGTTCAGCTTCCGGCTCAGCTTGCCGATCAGCAGGTGCCGGAAAATGTACTCCTCCACGAAGGGGCCTACCACCACCAGCAGCGGCACCATCAGCCACGCCGGGACCTGCTGCATGAGGGCCTGCAGTCCGGCCTGGTTGGCGGAGGTCTGTGGCACCCCGGCGAGGGCTGCCAGCACCGCGGTCAGGACCATCGCGGCCACCACCGCCACCGGCACCATCAGCAACGTGAACCACGGGCGGGTGGCCAGCACGCGCAGATCCCGGCCCGCCACGCGGCGTGCCGCGGCCAGGGCGAGCAGGCCGATGCTGCCGTAAAAGAACAGATTGACGGCGTACGACGCCACCGCCGGGTTCGGCGAGAGCTGCAACAGCAGCGGGCCCAGCAGCCCGGAAGCGGTGGTGAAGAACGCGGCCACGGCCGCATAGAACCCCGCCGTGATCAGGTCCAGCCGGGAAAAAGCGTACAGTTCCGGACGCGGCAGAGGGAGTTGACGGAGGGCGGTGTCCATAACATCAGCCTAACGTCGACCCGGTCCGGGATGTTGCCCGCGTCACGGTACGGCCCCCACAGCTAGTAGAATAGATGAGCCGAGCGACGCTCCGAGCCCTTGAGGGCTCCGGTGCCACCGCTGACCCCCCACCCCGGGCTTGTTTCCGCTTCCATGCGGCCGGGGCCCGCGTTCCCGTCCCGGCAAGACCCTAGCTACAAGGAACTGTTGTGCCGAAAAGTACTTCCATCGAACCTCAGAACGCGCCGGCGCAGACCGCCGTCGCCGACCCAACACTAGCGCCGAGGGCTACAAGAAGTCCCTGACCGGCCGCCAGGTCACCATGATCGCCATGGGCGGCGCCATCGGCGTCGGCCTCTTCATGGGCGCCGGCGGCCGACTGGCCTCCACCGGCCCCGCCTTGATTTTTTCCTACGCCATCGCCGGCGTCCTCGCCTACCTGCTGATGCGTGCCCTGGGCGAACTCATCATGTACCGCCAGACTTCCGGCTCCTTTGTCAGCTACGCCGGCGAGATGTTCGGCAAGAAGGGCGCCTACCTGTCCGGCTGGATGTACTTCATCAACTGGGCCATGACGGGCATTGCGGAGCTGATCGCGATCGGCCTGTACTTCCAGTTCTTCTTCCCCAACGTGCCCGTGGAACTGAGCGCCATCGCAGCGCTGCTGCTCCTCGTAGGGGTGAATCTGTTGAGCGTCAAGGCGTTCGGAGAGTTTGAATTCTGGGCCTCGGTCCTGAAAGTCGCGGCCATCCTGATCTTCCTGGCCGTCGGCACCTTCATGGTGGTCACCAACGCCAGGGTCGGCGACGGCCATGCCTCTGTGTCGAACCTCTTCGCGGCCGACGGCGGGATGTTCCCTAAGGGCGCCCTGGTCATGATCCTGGTGCTCAACGCGGTGATCTTCGCCTACAACGCCATCGAACTTGTCGGCATCACCGCCGGCGAGATGGAGGACCCGGCCAAGGAAGTCCCGAAGGCCATCCGCGCCGTCGTGATCCGCATCGTCGTGTTCTACATCGGCTCGGTGACCCTCCTTGCCATGCTGCTGCCTTCCGACCAGTACAAAGCCGGCACCTCACCGTTCGTCACCGTTTTCGGTCAGATGGGCCTGGCGTGGATGGGCGACGTCATGAACTTGATCGTCATCACCGCGGCGCTGTCGTCCTGCAACACCGGGCTGTATTCGATCGGCCGGATCTTCCGCACCATGGCCAACAACGGGCATGCCCCGCAGTGGCTGACCCGGATGTCCAAGAACCACGTGCCCTACGCCGCGATCCTGGCGATCGGCTGCGTCTATCTGATCGGCATCCTGCTCAACATCTGGCTCGGCGGCTCGCACGCCTTCGACCTCGCACTGAACACCGCCTCGATCGGCGTCATCTTCACCTGGGGGTCGATCTTCGCCAGCCAGATCGCGCTGCGGAGGATCAAGGGCAAGGCCTCGCCACTGCCCATGCCGGGTTCCCCATGGACCAGTTGGGCCGGAATAGTGGCGCTGCTGGCAGTCACGGGGCTGATCGGTTTCGACACCATGACCAGCAAGTCCGGCGAGGTCTTCCAGCTGGGACTCTGGACCCTGGCGACCATCCCGTTCTTCGCAGTGGTGCTCTGGCTCGGCTGGCAGAAGGTCAAGAACAACGAACCCAAGAACGAGCTGTTCAGCTAGCACCGACCGCCGTCGTCTAACACCGTCGTCGTCTCCGGCATCGATTGCTCCGCAAGTGCCCTATTGGGGCCTCAAAAGGGCCTCTGGGGAGCAATCGACGGGGTTTGGGACTCACACTTTGAGATGCCGGGCGAAGTGGTCCTCGATCCGGCGCCAGGCCTCGGGCGCGGACCGCGGATCCGGGCCGATGCCGAGCACCCGGAAGAGCGGCCGCAGCGGCAGCGGACCGGCCGGTGCGTCACTGAGGAAGGAGTGCCCGGCCGTCTCGAACTCCTTGATATCGTGTTCCACGCCCACCCGGTGAAGCACGGCCGCGAGTTTCGCCGCCTCACCTGGAAGCATGCGGTCCTTCGCCCCGAAGTTGCCTACGATGGGGCAGGCACCTGCCAGCGCCGCCTCGGGCTCCTTGGGGAGCCTTCCGTAGTTCACGGCCGCGGCGTCGAAGCCGTCATTGGCCAGCAGCAGGGCGAAGCCGCCGCCCATGCAGAAACCGATGACGCCGATTTTTCCCGTGCTGCGGCCGGAGTCCAACAGCCACTGCCGGGTCGTCGACAAGTCGGTAAACGCCCGCCCCTCCCCGGCGACGAGCGATCGCATGGTCGAAACCAGGCAGCGGCGGGCGCCGCCGTCGCTGAACAGGTCCACGGCCAGGGTTAGATAGCCGGCGGCCGCCATCCGTTCCGCATGCCGGACCGTGATGTCGTCGAGGCCGAAGACCTCGTGGATCATCAGGACCGAAGGGAACGGCCCGTCCCCTTCCGGCGCCGCCAGGTAGCCGCGCAACACCGGCGAGCCACCTGCCGCGATGCTGGCCCGGCTGAGATCGACATTGTGCAAATCCGGGCCGTTGCCCATGCGTGCTCCCTTGTCAGTACCGTCGCAGTGCTGG
Source organism: Arthrobacter sp. UYEF3 (assembly GCF_040546245.1). NCBI lineage: Bacteria > Bacillati > Actinomycetota > Actinomycetes > Micrococcales > Micrococcaceae > Arthrobacter > Arthrobacter sp. UYEF3. The sequence goes on along the minus strand of NZ_JBEPNK010000006.1, from coordinate 67,286 downwards.
TGACGTATTCAGTCTTGCATCCGGGCACAAGAAACGGCGCCGGGCATCCCCCAAAGGAATGCTCGACGCCGTCGCTGTTGACGCCTTCTAGGTGGGGACTAGTCCCGCTTGACGGCGTCCTTAACGTTCTCGCCGACCTTCTTCGCGTCAGCGACGACCTGGTCTTTCTGGCCCTCGGCCTTGAGGCGGTCATTGTTCGTGGCATTTCCGGTAGCTTCCTTGGCCTTGCCGCCGAGGTGCTCCGCTTCGTTCTGAATCTTGTCTCCGATACCCATGGTGTGTAAACCTTTCGTTTCCGGTTGACATGGACGCGCCTTCACCATAACACAAAGCATGCTTACTAATTCCAGATGACCTGCCAGTATTCCGCCCCGGAACTGGGGATTCCGCCGGGCCGGGCTAGGCTCGGATGCATGGAGCTCAAAACCACCATCACCCAGCACATCAGGGCCAGCGCGGACAAGGTGTGGGCTGTCGTGACGGACGTTCCGGGCTCGGCGGCGACGCTGACCGCGGTGGAATCCGTCCAGCTGCTTACGGAGGGCCCCTACGCCAAGGGAACCCGGTGGAAGGAGACGCGGACCCTGCTGGGCCGGTCCGAAACCCTGGAAATGTGGGTCTCCCGGTGCGAGCCTCCCGCCGGGGATCGTTCTGGCGGCCCGGCCGGCAGCACCACGGTCCAGGCCCGCCAGAACGGCACCGATTACACCTCCCGGTTCAGCATTGCCGAGCGCGACGGCGGGACGGACCTCACGCTGACCTTCGCCGCCGCCCGGGTGGGCTCCGGCCGGGTGGGCTCCGCCCGGGTGGGCTCCGGCCGGCTGGGCAAGGCGCTGATGACTGTGTTCGGTCCGCTCGGGATGCGCATCACCCGCAAGGGCCTCGCCCGGGATCTGGCGGAGATAGCTGCCAGGGCGGAGGCGCAGTGATGGCGGCCGCTTCCAGCAAGCCCAAGGTCGCTCCACCGCGCCTGACTCCGGTCCGGCTGGCGGACCTCGTGCAGGATGCGGCGCCGGAATTCCGGCGCGGGGAGCGCTACGACGGGTTCGCGTACAGCCGGGCGGCGGCTGACGGGCTGGAGCTCAGCGGTACCGATTTCGCCGAGTGCGAGTTCAGCGGAGTCTCCCTCAACGAAACCCAGTTGCGCGGCGCGACCTTTCGCGACTGCATCTTGGCCGAGCCTTTTGCCCCAGTTTTCATGGCGGCTCGTTCAAGCCTGCGCGACGTCGAGATCCGTAATCCCCGCTGGGGCTCGGCGGAACTGTACGAGAGTGGCTGGCAGTCCGTGCGGCTCGACGGCGGCAAGCTGGACTACGTCAATCTCCGTGGCTCCACACTCGTGGACGTGCAAATCAGTGATTGCATCATCAATGAACTGGACCTAGGTTCGTGTTCGGCTACCCGTGTGGCGCTGAAAAATTGCACCATCGGCAGCCTGGACCTCAGCGGTGCCCGGCTCAAGGATGTCGACCTTCGGGGCACGGAGTTCCGGTCGGTCAGCGGCCTCGGCAGCCTCGCAGGACTGGTAGTCGATGAGTACCAACTCACCCTGCTCGCGCCGCTCCTGGCCCACCACCTCGGCCTCATCGTCGCCTGAGCCGTCACCTGGGACTCAGTCCGGGCCGTCACCGCGTCATCCGGGGCCGCCCGGTTGACCGCCATGACCCGCCGTGTAATCGTTATAGAACGAACGGTCGGTAATTTATCCTGCCGGCCCTGCTCCCTTGGTGAAGGATGTTCTCATGGTCGAGGCTTTTCTTGTTGGCGGTGCCCGCACTCCCGTGGGTCGTTATGGCGGCGCGCTTTCCGCGGTACGTCCCGATGACCTGGCGGCGCTGGTGGTCCGCGAAGCCGTGGCCCGCGCCGGCGTGGACCCGGACTTCATCGACGAGGTCATTCTGGGCAACGCCAACGGCGCCGGCGAGGAAAACCGTAACGTCGCCCGGATGGCCACCATCCTGGCCGGCCTTCCCCTGCATATCCCCGGAATCACCGTCAACAGGCTTTGCGCGTCCGGCCTGAGCGCCATCATCATGGCCAGCCAGATGATCAAGTCCGGCGCCGCGGACATTGTGGTGGCCGGCGGTGTCGAGTCCATGAGCCGGGCCCCCTGGGTCCAGGAAAAGCCGCAGGCCGCGTTCGCCAAGCCGGGCCAGATCTTCGACACCTCGATCGGCTGGCGCTTCGTCAACCCCTTGTTCCAGAAGGGCGATCTGTCCCGCGGCAGCAAGATGACTTATTCCATGCCGGAAACCGCCGAGGAAGTAGCCCGCGTGGACGGCATTTCCCGCGAGGACGCCGACGCCTTCGCCGTCCGTTCCCACGAACTCTCGCTCGCCGCGATAGCCGGCGGACGCTTCGCTGACGAGATCGTGCCGGTGACGGTCAAGACCCGGAAGGCGGAGACGGTGGTGGACACCGACGAGGGGCCGCGCGCAGGCACCACCATGGAGGTGCTCGCCGGGCTGCGCCCCGTCGTCGCCGGCGGTTCCGTGGTCACTGCCGGGAACTCCTCCACCCTGAACGACGGCGCCTCCGCGATTATCGTCGCCTCCGAAGCCGCGATCCGAAAGCTGGGCCTCACTCCGCGTGCCCGCATCATCGACGGCGCCTCCGCCGGTTGCGAACCCGAAATCATGGGCATCGGGCCCGTCCCGGCCACGCAAAAGGTGCTCGCCCGGGCCGGGCTGGGAGTGGGTGACCTCGGCGCCGTCGAACTCAACGAAGCGTTTGCCACCCAGTCGCTGGCCAGCATGCGCCGGCTCGGGCTGGACCCGGAGATCGTAAACCGCGACGGCGGAGCGATCTCCCTCGGGCACCCGCTCGGATCGTCGGGCTCCCGGCTCGCCATCACCCTGCTGGGCCGGATGGAACGTGAGGATGCCAAGATCGGCCTCGCCACCATGTGCATCGGCGTCGGCCAGGGCACCGCCATGCTGCTGGAGCGCGTCTAATGGCGGAGCGGCCCGGCGGGTTGGATACCGCGGGCTTCGGCACGCTTCTGGTCGAGGAACACGAAGACCGGCTGGTGGTGCTGCTCAACCGCCCTGAGGTCCGCAACGCGATTGACCAACAGATGGTCGATGAGCTGCACCGGGTCTGCGCGTATCTGGAACAGACGCCCAAGGTGCTCATCCTTGCGGGCACCGAAGGAGTATTCGCCTCCGGCGCGGACATTGCGCAGCTGCGGGAACGCCGCCGCGACGACGCCCTGCAGGGGATTAACTCGACGATCTTCGTGCGGATCGGCAAGCTGCCGATGCCGGTCATTGCTGCCCTCGACGGCTTCTGCCTCGGCGGCGGCGCCGAGCTGGCCTACGCGGCCGACTTCCGGATCGGCACCCCCGGGATCCGGATCGGAAACCCCGAGACGGGCCTTGGTATCCTGGCCGCCGCCGGGGCCAGCTGGCGCCTCAAGGAGCTGGTGGGGGAGCCCGTGGCCAAGGAGATCCTGCTGGCCGGAGCGGTGCTGCGCGCCGACCGGGCGCTCTCCGTCGGGCTCATCACCGAGATCCACGAACCCGCGCAGCTGATGGACGCCGCCCATGATCTGGCGGACCGGATCGGCCGGCAGGACCCGCTGGCGGTGCGGATCACCAAGTCCGTGTTCCATGCCCCGGCGGAGGCGCACCCGCTGATCGACCAGTTGGCGCAGGGAATCCTCTTCGAATCGCAAGCGAAATTCGACCGCATGCAGGACTTTCTGGACAAAAAATCGGCCAAGAAATCCGCAGCGTCAGACCCCACTCCGGACCGGAAGAAGTAGACATGAGCAACTCCGTACTCCCCGCAAAACTGCCCGACGGCGGCCTTCCCCACTTCGTGGGCGTGCTCGGCGGCGGCCGGATGGGCGCCGGCATCGCCCACGCCTTCCTGATCAACGGCGCCAACGTCCTCGTCGTCGAACGTGACGAGGAATCCGCCGAAGCGGCCCGCGAACGGGTGGAATCGGCGGCGGCCAAGAGCATCGAACGCGGCGCAATCGACGGCAACCTGGACGAGATGGTCTCCCGGCTCGCAGTGACAGTGGACTACGACGATTTCAAGGACCGCGAGCTCGTTATCGAGGCCGTACCCGAGGACTGGGACCTGAAGGTGTCCTCGCTGCGGGGGATCGAGGAACGGCTCGCCGCGGACGCCTACCTCGCCTCCAACACGTCATCGCTTTCGGTCAACGGTCTGGCGCGGGAGCTGAAGCGGCCGCAGAATTTCCTGGGCCTGCACTTCTTCAACCCGGTCCCCGCGTCCACCCTGATCGAAGTGGTCCTCGGCGAGCGGACCGGGGAGACCCTCGCGCACGCCGCCCGGGGGTGGGTGGAGGCACTCGGGAAGACCGCCGTCGTGGTCAACGACGCCCCCGGCTTCGCGTCCTCCCGCCTAGGTGTGGCCATCGCCCTTGAGGCGATGCGGATGGTGGAAGAAGGCGTCGCGTCGGCCGAGGACATCGACAACGCCATGGTCCTGGGCTACAAGCACCCCACCGGGCCGCTGCGCACCACCGACATCGTGGGTCTGGACGTACGGCTCGGCATCGCCGAATACCTGGCCTCCACACTGGGTGAACGTTTCGCGCCGCCGCAGATCCTCCGGGACAAGGTGGCCCGCGGCGAACTCGGGCGGAAGTCCGGCAAGGGCTTCTTCGACTGGGCCGACTGAGCCCGCCGGCGTGGTTACCTCGGGGCCCGCGAGTCGAGCGCCTTTTTCATCCCGTCCATGGCGGGACGGGCAAGTGACTGGAATGCCGGCTTCACGAATGGTTCGGCGAGCTTGAGCCATCCCTTGAGCTGGAATTCGGCCGTGTACCGCACCTCCGCACCGGAACCGGACGTCCGGACATCGATGGTGTCCACGGAGATGACGGTCTTGTTTTCACCGCGCAGTTTGATGACGGTTCCTGCCAGCTCCACGACCTCGTAGATCAGCGTCTGCCGTTTGCCGCGGAACTCCGCTTCGGCGTGATAGCGGTGTCCCACCGCCACCGGGCCGTCGGAGAGCTTTTTCACCACCGGGGTTCCGGGGTCCCACTCCGGGGTGTGCTCGAAAGCTGCGAGATACGCGAAGGCCTCGCCGGCCTCCAGTGTGGTGCGGACCGTGCCGGTGACTGTGATCATGGCCCCAGCCTACCTACAACTTCGGGCCACGGGCGGGGGCGTGCGCGGATCGCCGGTGATCCTTTGGGCCGCCGCTTCCCGCGTCTAGGATGGGCGGGTGACTACCCCGGCGCCGCCCCGCATTGAACCGATCACCCTCACCGGCAGGTTCGTGGTCCTGGAGCCGTTGAGCCGGGACCACCACGACGGGCTGGTGGACGCGGTCCGGGACGGCGAACTCTGGCGACTTTGGTACACCTCCGTCCCCGCCCCGGAGGCGATGGCCGCGGAGATCGACCGGCGCCTGGAACTTCAGGATCAAGGCTCGATGCTGCCGTTCACCACCCGGCTGCTCGATCCGGTCACCGGAACCCCCGGACAGGCCATCGGCATGACCACGTACATGAACATCGACGCCGCCACGCCGCGGGTGGAGATCGGTTCCACTTGGAACGCCGCCTCTGCGCACGGCGGCGGCAGCAACCCGGACTCCAAGTTGCTGTTGCTGCGGCACGCCTTCGAAACACTCGGCTGCCCCGCGGTCGAATTCCGCACCCACTGGCTCAACCACCAGTCCCGCGAGGCGATCGCGCGGCTGGGCGCCAAACAGGACGGCGTGCTGCGCAGCCACACAAGAACGGACGACGGCGCGCTGCGCGACACCGTGGTGTTTTCGATCCTGGAGCATGAGTGGCCGATGGTCCGCAATGGCCTTGAGGCCCGGCTGACCAAACGGCGCTAACGGGCGGAATAGACGTGGGCGCCGTTCAGCGCTGTGAGGTACGCCTTATAGCCCGCGGCGTTCGGGTGGAAGTTATCGGGACTGCCCAGGTTGGCAAGGTCCAGATTGATCCACGGAGTTACCGAGTTGATGCCGTGGCCACGGAAAGCAGCCCTGACGTCGACGTACGCCGCTCCCGTGGCGCCGGCGGCAACGGTGATGGACCCGTTCAGACCATCAGCCAGACGAGCGGCCTGGTAGATGAAGACGGACATCGGATCAGCTGGATTGGGGATTACCGGGTCGTAGAGGTAAGGGTAACCGGTCACCACAATCTTGGCGTTGGGCGCGGCAGCCTGAACCCTCTGGACCATCGAGGCCACATCGCCGGCGAGTTGTCCGCTGGCGATCTGGGCCGCCGCGTCAGAGCTGGCCTTGGCGCACAGCGGAGCGACCGTGGGATCGAGCACGGCAGCGCCGCACGTCGTGACGATATCCGCAAACTTGAGGTTGTTGCCGCCCGCCGTAATGGTCACCAGTTCCGTGCTCTTGTTCAACTGGCGCAACTGGGTGTTCACGACGTCCTGGGTCGTTGTGCCGCTGCAGGCCGCGTTCCTGACCAGCTTGATGGCCTTGGCGTCCGCGGCGAGTTCGGAGTAGGCGTTCTCACTTCGGTAACAAGCATCCAGATATGGGCCGGCTCCCTGCCCGGCCGCGTAGGAGTCGCCCAGCGCAATGTATTTGGTCTTGTCCAGGGCCTGTGCCGGGACCGCCGCCAAACCGACCGCCATCGCCAGAGTGGCGAGACCGGCCGCCAGCGCCGTCCGCCGGCGTCGAAGTTTCAAAGTTCCCATGGTGTTCTCCTCGGTAGCACGCAGGTTCAGCCCCCGTGCCGCGCCGAGGTGACAGTCCCGGCAGCCGGCGGGCCGAAAAAGAACCCGGCAGCTACCGGATTCACCGCAACCCTACGCCGGTGCCGGACTGCCGAACCCTGCCATTAGTCCCGGTGTGGACATCTTGCGCAAATCCAGCCTGTGGCTCGGCGTATGACCGTGTGCTTAGCTGTAAGGATGACATTTCCTGCCGCGCCGGGCCCGGCGGAGGGGACGACGGCGCCCAAGCCGATGTACTGGGACGGGGCGGTCAACGCCTGGCACATTGGTGGCGGTGTGCACCGGATGGGGCGCCGGGAGTGGCTCACCGAGACCGGCTGGCAGCAGGCGTACGCCGACGGTATCCGGACGGTGATCGATCTCCGCAACCCGGTGGAGGTCCGCCGCCGCGAGACCGATCCCGTGGTGGGCGAGGCGACCCTGGCGGCGTTCGACGTCGTGCACGCGCCCACGGAAGACCCCGCCAACAGTGAATTCCGCGCGCTCTGCGTTCCCTACCTGAACGACCCTGCGTCCTACGCGGACAATGCCAGGATCTTCCCCGGGAAGCTCGCGCAGGTGTTCAGGGCGTTGGCGGCGGCACCCGGAGGCGTCGTGATCCACTGCTCGGCCGGGCGTGACCGCAGCGGCATGATCGCGGCCATGTTGCAGGATCTCGCCGGAGACGGAGAAGACGCGATCGCCCTTGCCTATGAACGCGCAATGCGGGGCATCAACGAACACCACCGGGTGTCCGGCATCCCGCATCCACATGAGCGGTACCTGCCCGAGGAACTCCTCGCGCCGCTGATCGAAAGACGCCAGGAAAGTTTGCTGCGCTTTGTGCGCGACCTCAAGATAGCCGCATTTTTGCGCCACAATGGGGTAACGGTCCCGGAGTTGGCGGCCATTGTGGGCAAACTGGGGCGCTAAAGTAACCGGGTGAAGACTCCCAACTACGCGATGGTGATGAGGGCGGTGGCGGCCGCCGCCGTCGTGCTTGCCGGATCGTCCCTCGCCGTGCCCGCCTTCGCGGAAACCGGCGCAGCCCAGCCCGCGGCTACGGCCACGGCGTCCCCGGCCGCGCCGGGCAGCGGCAGCCTCACAACGCCGGCGGCCGCACCGACGGCGACCGACTCGCCGACCGCGTCCTCGGCCGCACCGACGGCGACCGGCTCGCCGACCGCGTCCCAGCCCGCGTCCCCGATGCCGTCGCGGGAGTCCTCGCCCGCCGCCCCGGCCATCAGCGAGGCCGGGCTCGCCGAGGCGATTCGGCGGGATCTTGGCATGGCGCTGGACGAATTTAACGCCGCGGGGGAGCTGGGAAGGCGAGCCGCCGACGCCGCGCCGTCCCTGAGGGGGCTCCCCGGCTATGTCGGGATCAGCCTGAAGGACGGCAAAATCGTTGTCGAAGGCCGTGGTGCTGAACTCCAAACGCGGATCGACCAACTGAACGCGGCCGGCTCGCCTGTTTTTGAGCTCCGAGCCCCCGCAGCTTTTACCGCGAGTGCGCCCCCCTCTCCGGCGGCTCCCGCTGCGGCCGAGCTGGTGGCCTCCAGCACCGAACAGCTGTTCCAGGACTATCTCCGGGACGTAGGGGCCGCCGGGCTGCAGGCCGTTGCTTACACGGACGGTCACTTTGTCATCCGAACGGGCGGAATCTACATGCCCGAAGCCCTAGCCCCGGCCGTTCTGGAGCCGGAACTACCCTCGACGTTGAAGGCGACGGCCGCAACCCCGGCGGCGGTACCTGCGGCGCCGGGCAAGATCTCTCCCGCCGCATTCGTGGCCCGTTACGCCAACGTCCAGCTGGTGGAGAAGGCCGCACCGGTCAGGACCGAAGCGGACGTTTACGGCGGGTCCGGATACGTCATTGATGCGGCATCCTGGCGGACCATATGCTCCATCGGCTTTGGTGCCTTCAGTTCGCTCGGACTGCCGGTGATGTTGTCAGCAGGGCACTGCGCCGCGGACGGCGCTGGCGCCGTAGTTGGGCTGGAGCCCCCGAGTTCCTCGACCGCTGGTGGTTCGTTGCCCCTGCCCGGCACGCTGCCCAAGCTCGGCCGCTTCGGTTTCAGTCAATTCGGCGGAGTCAATAATGCACCTGTCCTCAACCCGAACTGGACAACCAGTAATCCGGGCGACCCCGGCAACGTCGGCACCGATATTGCCGTGATCGAGTCACTCGACGGAGGAGTAAACGTCCAGCCTGCCGTGGCGAAGTGGGACAACGTCGGGAACCCTGCCCCGACCTCCGTAAAAATCATCGGCGCCCTCGCCCCGTTTGCCGGCCAGGACGTCTGCCGCTCCGGGCGGACCACGGGGTGGTCCTGCGGGAAGGTGAGTGAGCTGGGAATCTACGTCGCAGGCGGTATTTCCCCCAGCGATACCGATTCCCGGGCGTTCCGCGGATTCCTCTCCCGGGACGTGAAGTCCAGCGGCGGCGACTCGGGCGGCCCGTGGATCAGCGGCAACTATGCCGTCGGCACCCACACGGGGGCCGAACGCGACGCCGGCAAGCAGGTCAGCGCCATCGCCACGACTCTGGCGGATGCCCTCACGCACATCCCCGGCGGCGTTCAGCTGCAGCTCTTCCTGAATAAGCCGGAGCTGGTCGGAACGTTGACTGCAAGCACCGTCGCCCCGAGCAGCCTCATTCATGGGCGGGTGGCCGCCGCCCCGGCCTCGGCTGTCGCGGCCAACTCCAAGGTGCGCCTGGTTATCCCTAACCAGAGCGCAGTCGACATTCCGGTGGACGAGGCAGGAAACTGGTCATTCAATGCACCGGCGGCCGAAGGGTCGTACCAGTTCACGGCCGAGACCGTGAATGGCTACAGCCGGTCGGGCACGACAGCCTTCAGTCTGAACGTCTCTGAGCTGGTCGCACCGACAATCAGCACCCCTGCCGCGGGAGCCACCCTTGCCGCCCTGGATCGCATTGAGGGGACCGGGACGCCGGGCAACGTCGTGAGGCTTTCGGGCGACGCGACCGGTTCGGCCACTGTGGCGCCCGATGGTCGCTGGAATGTTTCTATCGGCAACCCGCCGGTGTACGGCAAGATCTCCGTTTCAGCTGTTCAGACGGCGCCCGGCCATGTGGACGGTCCGCCAGGCGCGGTGGAATTCAAGGTGGTACCCCCGGTGCCGGTCGAAACCAGCATCACCGACGGGCTGCAGCTGAGCCAGGACGCACTCCCGGCAACAATTTCTGGGTCCGGCGTGGACGGCGCCGAAGTCACCGTGCTGATCGATGAGCTGCCGGTTGGCGTCGCACGAGCGGGCGGCGGATCCGGAGTCGGGGCGAGAGCCGTGGTCCCGTCCTTGGTTCCGCACGTGCTGGTGGCGGGCGGCCGCTGGAGTGTCCCCTTCCCGGCCGGACTGACCGTCGGGACGCATACCTTGGCTGTCTCGCAGTCGGTGGATGGCATCGCGTCAGCACCGGTCATGGCAAGATTTTCCATCAGCGCCGCCGCTGCCGCCGCGGCCGCCCCTCCGGCGATCGAGCCGACCGTCCCGCCGGCGCCCGCGGTGGCCCTGAACCAGCCTGGCAGCCCTGCCGGGCTGGCCTACACCGGCGCCGGCGGTCTCCTCCCCGCAGCGGGACTCGGCGCCGGGGCTTTGCTGCTCGGTGCGGCCGTCATCGCGGTCGGACGCCGCCGGAAGGTGCGTTAAGGGCTGCTGTTTTAGCCCTTCCGGTCCAGCAGCAGGTTAGTGATCCGCAGCGTGCACAGTCGCTCGCCGGCCTCATTCGTGATCAGCACCTCGTGGGTGGTTACCGTTCCGCCGAGGTGGATCGGGGTAGCGGTGACGGTCACCAGCCCTTCGCGGGCGGACTTGTGGTGCGTGGCCGAGACGTCCACCCCCACCGCGGTCTTGCCCAGCGTGCTGGCATGGAGCACCGAAGCCCAGGAACCGACTGCCTCTCCCACGGCCAGGGAGGCACCGCCGTGCAGGAGGCCGAATGACTGCCGGTTGCCTTCCACCGGCATCGTCGCCACGACGCGTTCTACCGATTCCTCAACGATCTTCACTCCCATCTTCTCGTCCAGCTCGCCGAGGGTGATCTTCCACAGTTCGGTACCGCGGGGCTCGGGCGTCATAGCGTCTCCTCGTTGGGGGTCTGGCCCATCACGGACCGGTCGGTCCTGCTGCTACTAGTGTGCCCCAGAGCGCAGTCATGTACTGTAGATATATTACCGAACGGACGGTCAGTAATGCGCTGGCCGTGTTGATCTTGCCCCGCGTTGGAAGGACCCGTCAACGATGACCACCACTGCAACAGCTCCGGAACCCTCAGTCGACACCGTCGAGATCGTCCCCAGTTTCATCCGGAATTCCTGGTGGACGCCGGACGCCGCCTCCGCCTCCAGTGCGGCCTCAGTCCTGGATGCCAGCACCGGTGAACTCCTGGCCCGGGTGAGCACCGAGGGACTGGACCTCGCCGCCGTCGTCGATTACGGCCGCACCACCGGCCAGGCGGAACTGGGCAAGCTGACCTTCCACCAGCGCGCCCTCAAGCTGAAGGAGCTGGCGCAGTACCTCAACGGCCGCCGCGACGAGTTTTACGCTATCTCCGCGCAGACCGGGGCCACCAGGATCGACTCGATGGTCGACATCGACGGCGGCATCGGCGTGCTGTTCACTTTCGGCTCCAAGGGCCGGCGCGAGCTGCCCAATTCCCAGGTGGTGGTGGACGGCCCCATGGAGGTGCTGTCCAAAGACGGCTCCTTCGCAGGCGAGCATATCTACACCCGGATCCCCGGTGTCGCCGTGCAGATCAATGCGTTCAACTTCCCGGTCTGGGGAATGCTGGAGAAGCTCGCCCCTGCCTTCATCGCCGGCGTCCCGACCATCGTCAAGCCCGCCACCCCCACCGGCTACGTCGCTGCGGCAGTAGTGAAGGCGATCGACGAATCCGGCATCCTGCCCGAAGGGTCGCTGCAGCTCGTCTCCGGCTCTGCCCGGACGCTGCTGGACCACCTCGACTACCGCGACCTCGTCGCCTTTACCGGTTCCGCGTCCACCGCCAACACGCTCAAGTCCCACCCCAACGTGGTCCGGGGCGGCGTGCGCTTCACCTCCGAGACCGACTCCCTCAATGCCGCGATCCTGGGCCCAGACGCCGTCAAGGGCACCCCGGAATTTGATGCCTTCATCAAGTCCCTGGTCACCGAGATGACCTCGAAAGCCGGCCAGAAGTGCACCTCGATCCGCCGCGCGATCGTGCCGCAGGACCTGGTCTCCGACGTCGTCGCAGCCGTGGGTGAGCGGATCACCGAGCGCATTGTCGTCGGCGACCCCCGCGCCGAGGGCGTCAATATGGGCGCCCTCGCGTCGCTGGAGCAGCTTGCCGACGTGCGCGCTGCGGTCCAGTCCATGCTCGACGCCGGCGGCGAGCTCGCCTACGGCACCCTCGACTCGCCGAAGGTCACCAGCGCGAACGGGAGCATCGGCGTCGTCGACGGCGGCGCGTTCATGTCCCCGTTGCTGCTGAGCTGGGCCGACCCGGAGGCCGAGGAAGTCCACTCACTCGAAGCCTTCGGCCCGGTCTCCTCGGTGATCGGCTACACGGACCTGGCCGACGCCGTCCGTCTCGCCGCCCGCGGCGGCGGCTCGCTGGTTGCCTCGGTCTGCACCAACGACCCCGCGGTGGCGCGTGAGCTCGTCACCGGCATCGCAGCCCACCACGGCCGCGTCCTCATGCTCAACCGCGAGGACGCCCGCAGCTCCACCGGCCACGGCTCCCCGGTCCCGCACCTGGTCCACGGCGGCCCCGGCCGCGCCGGCGGCGGCGAGGAGCTCGGTGGCATCCGCTCGGTCATGCACCACATGCAGCGCACCGCCATCCAGGGTTCGCCCAACATGCTCACCGCGGTCACCGGCGTCTGGCACACCGGCGCGGACCGCAACTTCACCCTCGAGACCGAGGGCCAGCACCCGTTCCGGAAGCATCTGAGCGCCCTGCACATCGGCGACGCCATCCGCTCGGGGCTGCGTGAGGTCTCGCTGGAGGAGATCACCAAGTTCGCCAACTCCACCGGCGACACCTTCTACGCCCACACCAACCAGGAAGCCGCCGCGGCGAACCCGTTCTTTCCGGGAATCGTGGCCCACGGCTACCTGCTCCTCGCATGGGGCGCCGGGCTTTTCGTGGAGCCCGCGCCGGGCCCGGTCCTGGCGAACTACGGCCTGGAGAACCTGCGCTTCATCACGCCCGTGGCGGCCGGCGACTCAATCCGGGTCACCCTGACCGCCAAGAAGATCACCCCGCGCGAGACCGATGAGTACGGCGAGGTGGCTTGGGACGCCGTCCTGACCAACCAGGACGACGCCATCGTGGCCACCTACGACGTCCTGACCCTGGTGGAAAAGTAACCCCTCCCCGACCTTCCCTGAGGTGTGGCGGGATTCTTCCGGACGCTCCTTCACACCGTGAGGGAGCGTCCGTGATGTTGCTGCAATAGCCGAGGACCGTCACGTGTTTTGAGGGCGTATTCGGCTGGCTCTTTCCGCCCGCTTCCGGCGTAAAATTCTCCTTGTAGGAGGTGGCGAAATGACACTTGTCCTTAACAAAGCCACTACAGTCCTTCCAGTCGATGATGCGGCGCGTGCCCGGCATTTCTACGCGGACACGCTGGGTCTCCCGCACCGTGGCGTGGCAGAGGACGGAAGCGAAATGTTCGGCTCAGACGGTGGCCCCATGCTGCAGCTGATGCCAGTCAAGGATGGAATGCATTCAGAGCACACCACCCTGAGTTTCGAAGTCAGCGAGATTGAACGCACTGTCAAGGAGATGGAAGCCAAGGGCGTGACGTTCCAGGACTACGATCTCCCGGATCTCAAGACCGAGAACCACATTTGTGCAACGGATTCCGAAAAGTGTGCCTGGTTCATGGACACCGAGCATAATATTCTCTGCGTGCACGAGAACATCACCACGGCAGCCGACTACCAGCTCTAAGCGGCAGTCCGGGCATCATGCCGGAACAGCACCCCGGACAGCCGGGGTGCTGTTTTTTTGACTGGCCTCGGCCTCGGCCTCAGCGCTGCGACGCCGACGTCGGCCGTGCGGGGCGACATTGGCACGGACATGCCGGAAGCAGGCGTCGAACAGCACGCGGCGAGCGTCAAAGTGCCCCCGGATCCCTCAAATCGCTCGGACGGGACCACGGTGGGATGGGACAAGCCTGGAGCAAGCCTTTAGCAGTCAGGTCCGCCCGTTCGTTGAAGAAGCTGACCAGGCCGTGGATTTGGGCAGCATCCCGGAACCGTCGGGCGTAGCTCCACGCGAGATTTTGGCCGCTCGCCGCGCCGGGGTATGCCAGTAGCTAGCGGCGCCCATGTACGCGCACACGTTTCCGCTTGGGGCGGCGCTCCCCCCTCGGATCTTCGGGACATGCCCATTGCTGGCTCTGACGAGTGGACGTAGCACCATCATGCTCAGCGGTTGGTTCCAGCGGAGGGCATGTCCGTTGGGCAGTGGGGCGTCCGGACGGACATGCCCAATCCAGCCGCCGGGAACGGGACATGCTCACGGGACCCACGGGGCGCAGAAGTTTCCCTCGGACCAGCCGGGAGCGTGGCGCCCCCGGCCCGGACGAACTAACTAGCTGGGGACGTGCAGGCCGTTGAACGCCATGGTGATGACATCGTCGGCGAGCTTTTCGGGGGAGAGGGAGCCGCCGGGCCTGTACCACTCGACGATCGAGTTGATGGTACCGAAGAGCAGCCGGGTTACGGTGCGGGGATCGATGTCCTGGCGGAGCGAGCCTTCATCGCGGGCCGCGGAAATCAGGTCCGCCACCTTGTGGTCGAAGGTACGCCGACGCTCCAGGGCGTTCCGCTCGACCTCAGTGTTGCCGCGCAGCCGGAGCAGCAGCGTAACAAACGGTAGCCGCTCCACCAGCACCGCAATGGTCTCGCGGAGCACAAACTCCAGCCGGGCGTCCGCGGATCCGGACGCGGCCTGCGGCTGTTCCAGGATGGCTTCGAGCCCGCCGAGCGCGTGGTCGAGGGCGAGCTTCAGGAGATCGCCTTTGGAGGGCACATGGTGGTAAATCGCGGACTTGGAGATGCCCAGATTTTCGGCGAGGATGCCCATCGACGTGGCGTCGTAGCCGTGCCGGTTGAAGACGTCGACGGCGATCAGCAGGACCGACTGCTGGTCATAGCCGGGGCGGCCTCGCTTGGCGGTGGTTCCTGTACTGGGCATACTCGCTAGTTTCTCATGTACGGAGGCTAGGCCGGCGTTGCCCTTGAATTACGCCGGCCGGGCCCCAGGTCGGGTGCAAACGCAGGGGCGGGTCAGGCCTTGGGACGCAAGTCGTAGATCCGGCGCAGCTTGCCGTTGGAGCGTTCCAGCGACCCCGGTTCGACGACGTTGACGGCGCAGGAGGACCCGACGTGGATCTTGATCTGTTCCTTCAGGACCCTCGCAGCCGACGCGACGCCCTCGACCGTGACGGACTCGCGGCGCTCGATCTTCACGGTCAGCTGGTCCATCCGCTGGCCCTCGGGGCGGGTGAGCTCCAGCTGGAAGTGCGGGCTCAGCTCCGGGATCCGCAGCGCGATTTCTTCGATCTGCGAGGGGAACAGGTTCACACCTCGGAGGATGATCATGTCGTCGCTGCGGCCGGTGATGCGGCCCATGCGGCGGTGCGCGGGACGGGCGGTTCCGGGCAGCAGCCGGGTGAGGTCCTTCGTGCGGTACCGGATAATCGGCAGGGCTTCCTTGGTGAGCGAGGTGAACACCAGCTCGCCGGGCTCGCCGTCGCCGAGGACCACGGACGGGTCGAAGGCGTCGATGATCTCGGGGCGGAAGTGGTCCTCCCAGATGTGGCTGCCGTCCTGGGTTTCCACGGCCTCGCCGGCCACGCCGGGGCCCATGACCTCGGACAGGCCGTAGATGTCGCACGCCTTGATGTTCATGGTGACTTCGAGCTCGTGCCGCATTTCCTCGGTCCACGGCTCGGCGCCGAGCACCGCGTACTTCAGCGAGGTCGAGGCCGGGTCGATGCCCTGCTTCATCATGGCGTCCGCGATGGTCAGCAGGTAGGTCGGGGTGGCCAGGATGGCGTCCGGCTTGAAGTCCTGGATCAGGGTGATCTGGCGTTCGGTCTGACCGCCGGAGATCGGGATGACCGTGCAGCCCAGCGCTTCGGCGCCGGCGTGGGCGCCCATGCCCCCGGTGAACAGGCCGTAGCCGTAGGCGTTGTGGACCTTCATGCCGGGCCGGACGCCGGAGGCGCGGAGCGAGCGCGCCACGAGCTTGGCCCAGTCGGCGAGGTCCTTCTTGGTGTAGCCCACCACTGTGGCGCGGCCGGTGGTGCCGGAGCTGGCGTGGATCCTGGCCACCTCCTGCTGCGGGACCGCGAACATGCCGAAGGGATACTCGAGCCGGAGGTCCTCCTTGGTGGTGAACGGGAACTTGCCCAGGTCCGAGAGCTCCCGGAGGTCGGTGGGGTGCACGCCCGCCTCGTCGAATTTGCGCTTGTACAGTGGCACGCGGTCATAGGCGTACGCCAGGGTGTGCTGCAGGCGGCTGAGCTGCAGGGCCTCGAGCTCGTCGCGGGAAATGGTTTCTTCGCGGTCCAGGACGGCGCCACTGGTGGCGAGGGCAGATTCAGCGGTGGGGGTGGTCATCAGGGTCCTAAGTTTCTATTTCTTGGAGATGGTGCGGCTGCGGCCGCGGAACTCGGCGACGAGTTCGCCCGGAAGGACATCGGCGGGGAGACCGCCCGGGAGTGTGGCGGCCGTCAGCGCCCCGGCGGTGGAGGCCTCCGGGGTGGCGGCGTGGGGGGCCGCGGCGTAGATCTGGATGTCGTAGAGGCCGCTGCGGCCCGTGCTGGCGCGGCGGTTGGCGACGGCGGTCAAGATCTGGCCGCGGAAGGCTGGCTTGATGAAGTTGATGTCGACGCCGGAGGCGATGGTGATGTTGCCTTCCTCGCCTGGCCCCGGGCTGGCAGGGTTGCAGGCCAAGGCGAAGGCGGTGTCGCCGAAGGCGAAGATCATTCCCCCGTGGGCCATGCCGAAGCCGTTGAGCATTTCCTGACGGAGCGCCATCCGGATGGTGGCGTGACCGTCGTCGAGCGCCAGGACCTCAATGCCCATCCACTCGGAGGCATAGTCGTCTTTCAGGACCGGGTGGGTGTCACCGGAAATTGTCACTTCAGCCATGCGTCGTTGCCTCCAGCTTTATTTACCGAATGTTCATTAGGTAATCCCATTCGGGTGCCTGCTGTCAAGGGCTGTAAGTATGCTGGGACACATGGCCAAAGGAATATATGTCAGTGCGACGACGCCCGGCTCCGGTAAGTCGCTCATTGCGCTGGGCCTCGCGGACACGCTGCACCGGCACGCGGACCGGATTGGCTTTTTCAGGCCAGTGGTCCACGGCCGCGTCGGCGCGGACCCGATGGTGGCGCTGATAAAGTCCCGCTTTGACCTCGACGACGAACGCTGCCGCAGCGGGCTGACCTTCGCCGAGGTCCGCGGCCTGCTCGCCGAGGGGAAGCGAGAGGAGATCGACTCCCGGTGCGTCGAGATTTTCGCGGAGATGGCCCGGCACTGCGACGTGATCATCATCGAAGGCACCGACCTCACCGGCCAGGACGCTGCCGTCGAATTCGACCTCAACGCCCGGCTCGCCAACAACCTGGCGGCTCCGATGGTCGCCGTCGTCGGGGCCAAGGGCCGCACTGTGGCCGAGACCGCGGACGCCGTCGAGGTCGCCCGCAAGGAACTCCTCGCCGAGCGGTGCAGCCTGCTGGCGATCATGGTCAACCGCGCCGCTCCGGAGGACCTGGCGGCTATCGCCGCGGCGGTCCGTCCGGGCGCCTCGGGCCGGCCGGTGTACGTCTTCCCTGAACTGGAGGACATCGCGCGGCCCACCACCGGGGAAGTGGCCGCCGCCCTGGGACTCGGCCAGGTCGCCGGCACGCCGGACCTGGAACGCGACGTGCGCTCGGTCAAAGTGGCGGCCATGAACGTCGCCAACTTCCTGCACGTGCTCGACGACGGCGCACTGGTGATCGTGCCCGGCGACCGGGCGGACGTGCTGGTGGCCTGCCTGGCCTCATCCTTCTCGCCTGACTTCGCGGTGCCGTCGGCGCTCATCCTGACCGGCGGCCTGGCCCCGGACCCCACCGTCTACTCGTTGCTGGCGCAGGCCCCGTTCCCGATCTTCGCCGCCCCCGACGACACCTACGTGACCGCCAAACGGGTCTCCGAGGTGCGCAGCGAAATCTGGTCCGGCCACCGCCGCAAAGTGGCGTCCGCGCTGGGCCTGTGGGCCAAACGGGTGGACGAGGCGGAACTGCTCGAACGGCTGCACCTGCCGAGGCCGGAACGGATGACGCCGCTGCGCTTCCTGCACGACCTGATCGAACGGGCCCGCGCGCAGCGCCGCCACATTGTCCTGCCCGAGGGCACCGACGTCCGGATTCTGCGGGCCGCTGAGATCCTGCACCGCCGCGACGTCTGCGAGCTCACCGTGCTGGGCCGTGAGACCGACGTCCGCGAGCTTGCGGCCACGCAGGGAATCGACCTCAGCGGCATCAACGTTGTGGATCCTGTGACCTCCGAGCTGCGCCAGGGCTTTGCGCAGAAGTACGCGGAGCTGCGCGCTCACAAGGGTGTCGATCTTGCGAAGGCGCTCGAAGTGATGCAGGACGAAAGCTACTTCGGCACCATGATGGTTCAGCTCGGCGTGGTGGACGGCATGGTCTCCGGCGCAGCGCACACCACGGCGCACACCATCCGGCCGGCGCTTGAGTTTGTGAAGACCCGCGAGGGCGTCAAGATAGTTTCCTCGGTGTTCCTGATGCTGATGCCGGACCGGGTGCTGGTCTATGGAGACTGCGCGGTCAACCCGGAGCCCAACGTTGAACAGCTCGCGGACATCGCCCTGGCCTCGGCCGAAACGGCAGCCCAGTTCGGCGTCGAGCCCAGGGTCGCGATGCTGTCCTACTCCACCGGCGGCTCCGGGTCCGGCGAGGCCGTTGACGCGGTCCGGCAGGCCACCGAACTGGTCCGCCGTCGCCGCCCCGGCCTCGCGGTGGCGGGCCCCATCCAGTACGACGCCGCCGTCGACGCCGCCATCGGCGAGTCCAAGATGCCCGGCTCGATTGTGGCCGGCCAGGCGACGGTGTTCATCTTCCCGGACCTGAACACCGGCAACAACACCTATAAGGCGGTCCAGCAGTCCTCCGGCGCTGTCGCCGTCGGACCGGTGCTGCAGGGTCTCCGCAAACCGGTCAACGACCTGTCCCGCGGCTGCACGGTGGACGACATCCTGAACACCGTGGCCATCACCGCGATCCAGGCCCAGTCGGTTCAGAACGACCCGGTCCGCAGCGACCCGGTCCGGAGCGGGCCGGCCACCGCCGGGGCCATTGAACAGTCCGCGGTACAGTCCGCGGTACAGCCTGTCGAAGCCAAGGCTTAGGAGGCCGTCATGCTGGTGCTCGTGATCAACTCGGGCTCGTCCTCGCTGAAGTACCAGGTCCGCGACGTCGAAGCGGGCAGCGTTCTCACGGAGGGGCTGGTCGAGAAGATCGGGATGGGTAACGGCGGGGACGGCGACGGCCGGATCGAGGGCCCCCGCGACCACGCTGAGGCTCTGGAACAGGTGGCCGGTGCGATCCACGAGGCGCTGGGCGGCCGGACCCTCGACGCCGTCGGCCACCGTGTGGTGCACGGCGGCGAGCGGTTCGCCGAACCGGTGCTGGTCAACAACGAGATCACCCGTGCCATCGAGCGGCTGAACCCGCTGGCGCCGCTGCATAATCCCGCCAACGTGCTCGGGATCCGTGCGATCGCCGAGAAGTGGCCGGAGCTGCCGCAGGTGGCCGTCTTCGATACCGCTTTCCACCGCACCCTGCCCGAGCACGCCTGGCGTTATGCCGTGCCGGACGAGCTCTACACGAACCATGGCATCCGCCGCTACGGCTTCCACGGCACCTCGCATGAGTACGTGGCGCACCGGGCCGCGGCGCTTCTGGATGTGCCGGTGGAAGAGTTCGACGCCGTGATAGCCCACCTCGGCAACGGTGCCTCCGTCACAGCCATCCGCGGCGGCGAGTCGGTGGACACCTCGATGGGCTTCACCCCGCTCGAGGGCCTCGTGATGGGCACCCGCTCCGGTGACCTGGACCCCTCGATCCTGGTCTTCCTGGCCCGGGCCGGCTGGTCCGCGGAGGACCTCGATTCCATGCTCCACCGCCAGTCCGGGCTTAAGGGCCTCGCCGGCAACAACGACATGCGCTCCGTCGTCGAGGCGGCCGACGCCGGGGATACCAGGTCCGCCATGGCGCTGGCCGTGGCCTCCTACCGGCTGGCGAAATACATCGGCGCCTATCACGTGGCCGTCGGCGGGGCGAAGGCCCTTGTCTTCACGGCCGGCATCGGCGAAAACTCACACCAGTTCCGCAGCCTCGTCGCGGAACGGCTGGGGGCGCTCGGCGTGGAGCTCGACGCCGGACTGAACCGTGAACGGTCCAAGGAACCGCGGGTGATCTCGACGACGGGGTCTGCCCTGCCGGTGCTGGTGGTCCCAACCGACGAGGAGCGCGCCATCGCGGAGGCGACCGCCGCCGTCGTCGCCCGGTCATCGGTTGCCCCCTAGCCCCAAGTGACTCGCAGCAGGGGCCGTTTTGAGCGTCCAAAACGGCCTCAACTGCGAGTCAGTTGGGTGCGGGGTAGCGTTGGGGGCATGACGGAACCCACGCCCCTTCCTCCGCTGCCCCTCCGCACCCAGCGGTTGGTGCTGCGCCGCTTCGAAGCCGCCGACCTTGACGCCTTCCACGCCTACCACTCACTGCCCGAAACCGCCCGGTTCCTGCCCAGGGAGGCGAAGAACTACACCCAGTCCATGGAGTCCGTGGGAAAGTATGCGAACTTCGTATTCGAGAAGGAAGGCGACTGGGTGGCGCTGGCCATCGAGGCCGCGGACTCGCCCGGGCTGCTCGGCGAAGTGGTGCTCAAGTGGGCGCCCGGCCGGGGCCAGGCTGAAGTGGGCTGGAGCCTGGCCCCGGAAGCCCGCGGAAATGGGTACGCGGCGGAAGCTGCCCTCGAGATGCTGCGGCTCGGCTTCGAGGAGCTCGATTTCCACCGGATCGACGCCAAACTGGACGCGCTCAACACCGCCTCCGCGGCACTATGCGAGCGCCTCGGCATGCGGCTGGAATCGACCCAGGTGGACAAATGGCATTACAAGGGCCAGTGGGCCACCGAAGTGGTCTACGCGATCCTCGCCGAGGAATGGAAGGCCCGGTCGGAGGCCAAGGACCCGAAGGTTTGACGAAGCTGGCCGCTATGGCGGGTGCCGGAGACGCCATCTTCGACGAGCGGCGCGCCCGGGCGAACGGGCGTCGTGGCCTGATCGCACGTCCTCGATTCGCCAAAGCTGGCCGCTATGGAAAGTGGCATAGCGGCCATCTTTGGCGAACGGGCGTCCTCACGCCGTGCTCCACGGAGCGCACCGGCCCGACGACGGCCTACGGCGCCGCCGGGGCAGTGGCCGTAGGAGCAGCCGACGTCGGCCCAGGGACCGGCGTGGTGGCGGTTCCCGGGGAGACCGTCGGCTGCGATTCCGGCGGTGCGGTGCCGGTAGACGTTGGGGCCGGGGCAGCGGGGGCAGGACCCGGGGGAACGGTCGCAGCCGTCCGGCCAGGAGCTGGCTGCGGCGCAGAGTCCGTCGCACCGGGGGTTGCAGTTGGGCTCGCACCCGGTGACGCCGACGCCGGCGAGCTACCCGGAGTGGTGGGAGGCGTGCTGTGCCCCCTCGGCGAAGCGCTAGGATCCGTTCGGACAAGCTCCAGGATCTGTTCCTTGAAGCCCTCCAGTTTGCCCTGGATCTCCGCGAGCGGTACGTCCTGCAGGTTGCGGCCGTACTCCGAGATCTGCTGCCATAGTGCGTTGAGCCTGGACATGCCATCCGGGCTCAGCGGCCCGTCGAGCGTGAGGACCAACTGCCGGGCCAGGGCGTAGGTGAGGCAGCGGACGCAATTATAGTTCGCCGCGGCCGAGAGGTTTTCCGGAACGATCACATTCGCCTGCCCCACAATCAGGACCACCTGGAACCCCACCGCGACGGCCGCGCAGTCCTTGCAGCTGGCGAAGGCGTAGGCCTCGTTACGGTTGCGGACGTCCTGCCCGTCTTCGGCCCAAACCAGGGCAAAAGCGACGTCGTAGACCACGGAGCCGTCCGTAGTATTGACCGCGAGGGACTGGTTGCCGCCCTCTTGGGGCGGTGCCGGTTTGTCGAACGGGAACACCCAAGACGGTGCCGCCGTCGTGCTGCCGGGTCCCCCCGCCGTGGCCGACGCATCCCGGGGCATCAGCACCATGCTCAGCTGCGGGTTTTCGCGGTTGGGTTTCCGGGTGCCCTCGGGCCAGAGCGCCACCGTCCGGCCGGCCTGGCCCTGCTTCATCCCCTGGGCTGAGGCTGCGGGGAAGATTGCGGTGGTGGCATCTGCCAGGGTGCCGCGTTCGTAGGGCTGGACAGGGCGGTAGCTCTCGGCGCCCGGCCACCAGGCCCACGCGAGGCCCGCCGTGACGGCCGCTATGGCAGCCATGGCAACTCCGCGCTGCAATGCCTTGCCGCGGGTCCGCTGCCAAAGGCCAGTGACGATCTGCCGCCCGGAGCGCAACAGGATATAGAAGATCCCGAGAATCGGCAGTGCGATACAGACGATCGCGAGCACGCGCACGGCAGCGTCGGCAATGTCTCCCGTGGCCACGCTGTGCGAGAGCATGGCCTGCTGCTTCGAGCCGTTGTCCCAGGCGGTGCCGAGGACCCGCGGCAGGGTGAGCACCATCGTGGCCATGCTGAAGACGAGGAGGGGTACCGTGACGAGCACCCAAACGGTGACGACGGCCCGGGCCCAGGGCTTGAGGAGCCGGGCCTCTGGATCTGTTTTACGCCAGGGAACCAACGCCAGCAGGGTCGGCTTGATCCGTTGAAACAGGTCCGGGATGCCGGTGGCATCGGCCAGAATGTGATAGCCGTCGAAGCGGACCATGGGCATCAGTTGCCGGACCATCTGCAGGATTTGAGTGACCACCACCAACAGCAGCGCGTCAAAGCCGGTGGCCCACCAGAGACCCGTGATGGCGACAGCCACTATCGCATTGAAGTAGAGGCCGCCCAGGTCGGTACGAATCCGGCCGGCCCGGCCAAGACGATAGGAATCCGTGACATCGGTGTAGAACGCCGGCCACATCAGGTACAGGCCGGTTCCCATGGCGCCCGGCGTTGCGCCCCCGCGACGGGCAGCGGCGGCGTGCCCGAATTCGTGGAAGCCGGCGGACAGCACCGTGACCAGCAGGATCAGCAGCACCAGACCGGGGTTGGCGAAGGCTTCATGGGTGGCCGAGGCGAGGCCCTTGACCATCAGCACCCACCAACAGGTGGCGAGGAAGGCGGCCGTTACAGCCACGACGATCAGCGGGTTGAAAAGGGTGGCAAACGGGGCGGTCAGCATTCGCGTTCGTTCCGGATCCGTAACGGAGTAGCGGAACCGCATGCCCAGGAGCGGGTTGGACTTCTTGACCTCGGGCTGGGAGCCATCGGCTAGCCGCAGGAGGCCCAGCGGGAGAAGCTGGGTGTCGATCAGGGTCTGCACGTTCGCGGCACTGACGGGCTTGCCGGATCTGCTGCCGGCGTGCTCCGCGATTTCTTCCAAGCCGCGGCGGCCGTCCACAGCTTCCAGCACCTGGTAAAGCAGCCGAGTCAGCTGGATTGTCTGTCCGTCGGCGCGCCGGACCAGGGATGGGGCCTGCTTGTAGCCGGAACCCTTCGTCTCGCCGATCAGCTGGACGCCGTCGGCCAGGACCGGGGGCGGCAGGGTGCCAGTGGCAGAGCCCGACGGCGGTTGGCGCGCCGCGGCGCCCGGGGCGGCAGGGCGGACCGGAGGGCCGCCCTGTTCGGACGGCCCTCCGTGCACAGTGCTCATCTGGGTGCTACTGCTTCAGCGTGGACTGCTGGTCCGCCGAGGCCGTGGCATTGCCGTGGATGTCCTGGTTGATGATGGCATCCTGATGGGCGACGGCATACGCGTTGCTGTCGATGGAGCCAATGTTGGCACCGACGGCCGCGTCGATCGGCGCAGCGACGTTGGCGTTGGCAGCAACAGCACCGTTGATGGGCGCCGCGATCCCGGCATTGGCGTCCAGATTTACGTTCACGTTGAGCAGGTTGCCGTTCAGGGCCCCTGCGGCGCCAGCGGCGGTAGCGCCGAGATCCGGAGTGGTTCCGGCCGGCAGCACGCCCCCGGGGACAACTCCGCCGTCCGTCGCGCCCGCCGGGACGGACGCCGTCGGTACCGCGGCCGTTGGATCCGTCGTCGCCGGGCCGGCCGGGCCGGCCGGGCCGGCAGGGGCAGCGGCGGTGCCCTGGTCGATGGCGCTGTCCTGCACCGAATGGGCCGTGGCGTCGGCGGTGATGCCCTGGTTGATGAGGGTTCCCTGGTCGGCGAGAGCCTGCGATTCGGACCCGAAGGAGAGGACGTTCGCCGAGGCCGCGGCATCGATCGGTGCCGCGACGTTGGCGTTTGCTGCGACGCCGAGGTCGATCGGTGCCGCGGCGCTGATGCCGAGGTTCAGGTCCGCGTTCAGATCCAGGACCGATGCCACCTCCTTGTCAGGAAGTGCGGTGGCGCCTTCGGCCATCAGTTCCGCGTCGGACAACCCGTTCATTGCTCCGTCAGTACTCACAGTTGACTCCAGTTCCGGCACCGGTTCTGCTGCCCCCAGTGAGCAGTTTCAACGCGGATGTGCCTAGTGACGGTCAATAGTAAGCATGATGATCATTAATTGGCACTACCCGGCCCGTCGGTTGCTCCGTAAGCGCCCTTTTGGAGGTGCAAAAGGGCGGTTACGGAGCAACCGATCGAAGGCGGCGCGGGCTACTTAACCCCTGCGCCCGGCAGGAGCTCCGTGGCGCCGAGGGAGTCAGCGACGAAGGCATAGTCCCAGGCGCGTTCCTTCCACTGCACGTAGCGGCCCGAGGCGCCGCCGTGGCCGCCCTCCATTTCGATCTTCATGACGATCGGCTCGCTGCCGGTGTTCAGCTCCCGCAGCCGCTGCACCCACTTGGCGGGCTCGACATAGAGCACACGGGTGTCATTGAACGAGGTGACCGCCGCGATCCTGGGGTACGCCGCCGCCCGGACGTTCTCATACGGCGTGTACGACTTCATGTAGGCGTACACCTCCGGGTCTGTGATCGGGTTGCCCCACTCCTCCCATTCCAGGGCCGAGAGCGGCAGTTCCGGATCCAGGATGGTGGTCAGAGCGTCCACAAACGGGACAGCGGCGACGATCGCGGCGTACTTTTCCGGTGCAAGGTTAGCGACGGCGCCCATCAGCAGGCCACCGGCGGAGCCGCCCATGGCCGCGATCCGGGCCGGGTCCACCCAGCCGGATCCGGCGAGCCAGTCGGTCGCCGCGATGAAGTCCGTGAAGGTGTTCTTCTTGTGCAGTTTCTTGCCATCGTCGTACCAGTGCCGGCCCAGCTCGCCGCCGCCGCGGACGTGGGCGATCACGAACACGACGCCGCGGTCCAACAGGGACAGCCGGGGAATGCCGAAGCCCGGGTCCATGCTCATTTCGTACGAGCCGTAGCCGTAGACCATGCCGGCCGCCGTCGAATCCTGCCGCACCGATGCGTGCCGCAGCACCGAGAGCGGGACTCGGGTCCCGTCGGTGGCCACCGCCCATTCCCGGGTGGCGACGTAGTCGGACGGCGAGTAGCCGCCCAGTACGGGGCTTTCTTTGCGCAACAGCAGCTCGCCGGCGGGCAGCTCCGCAGTCGGCAGCACAAAGTCGTAGACCCGTGACGGCGTGAAGTAGGACGTGTAGCCCATCCGGATCACCGGGGCCCCGTAATCGGAACCGGCAACCCCGGCCGTGTATAGCTGCTCGTCGAACGCGGGTTCCACGGCGGCGCCTTGTTCGGGCGTGCCAAGGCCAGCCAGCGGCAGGACCTGCACGCGTTCGATCGTGTCCTTGCGGATGGACAGCACCAGGTGCGTGGCCGTGACGCCGGCGCCGTTGACGCGTACCTGCCCGGAATGCTCGACGACGGTCCGCCAGTGCTGCGCGGCGGCAGGTTTAGCCAGTTCGGCCGGGTCCACGAGCGAGACCATCGAGTTGATGGCGTCCTTGTTGTGGGTGAGCAGAATGGTTTCCTGCTGGGCACCCGACGCATCGGTCAGTAGGAACGGTTCGGCCTCGTAGAGGACGCGTTCGGAACGGGGTATCACGGTGGTGAGCCCGGCGTCGGGGGCGTCGAAGCGCAGCAGCCGGGTCTCGCTGAATTCGGAGCAGCCGATCCCCAGTACCAGGTGGCGGCGGTCCGCGGAGAGCTCGAACCCGAGCCACATTGCGACGTCGTCCTCCTGGTAGATCACCGCATCCTCGGTGACCGGCGTGCCGAGGACGTGGGCCTTTACCTGGTACGGGCGCCAGGACGCGTCCACCACGGTGTAGAAGATCCGGCTGCCGTCGGGGGAGAAGGAGATGCCGTAGAAGACGTTCTCGATCACATCCGGCAGCAGCTCACCGGTGCGGAGGTCCTTAATGTGCAGCGTGAACCGTTCGTCGCCGGCGTTATCCACGGCGTACGCATACAGGTTGCCGTCGATAGTCACCGCGGAGCCGCCGACGGCGAAGAAGGGCTTGCCTTCGGCTTCGAGGTTGCCGTCCAGGAGCACTTCCTCGCCGGGGAGTTCGACGTCGACGCCGACGGCCGGGGGAGTCCAGTCGGCTACGCGGTCCTCGCTGTCCCGGGCGCGGACCCGGCACTGGATCCCGTATTCCTTGCCTTCGACCGAGCGGGTGTAGTACCACCAGCCGTCCTTGCGGTGGGGCACGGAGAGGTCTGTTTCCTGGGTGCGGCCCTTGATTTCCTGGAAGATGGCCTCGCGCAGGGGTTCCTGGCGGGCCGTGACTGCTTCCTGGTAGGCGTTCTCGGCCGTCAGCAGTTCCACGACTTCGGCGGATTCCTTGTCCCGCAGCCACTCATAGTTGTCCTCGAAAACGTCGCCGTGGCGGGTCCGGACGGCGGGAACCTTTTTTGCGACGGGTGGCTGCGGGGAGGGCTGCGGGGAGGGCTGCACGGGGGTCTGCGTCATGCACCCAATCTACCGGGCAGTGCAGTCACCGTTCGCCGGAAGCGCTGACTAGCCGGCACCAGCGGCCATGAACGCGTGGGCCCCATGGATCGCGCCCATCACACCGGTGTAGGCGCCCCGAAGCCCTTCCGGCTCATTACACCCCAGTCCTTGCTGCCCCGCGCGTAACGCCATAGTCCGAGCAGCCGCCAGACGACGGTGAGCTGACGGTAGCCAACTCCCTCAACGACACTCCAAAACAGCAACAGCAGCAGGTCCGACCACCGCTGGTACCGTCGGTAAGTCAGTTCCTCGAGCACGATGACCGCCACGTTCAGCAGGACGCCCCAGCCATAGGCCACCGCAAGGAACAACAGGGCGAATGTCAGATCGACCGCTCCGAGCATCAAACCCAGCGGTACCGCGACCACCCCAAGCGCCTCAACTACGGGTCCCAGCAGTTCCACCACAACGAAGTAGGGATATACCACCAGGCCCAGAGCGCGGTACCGCGGATTGAGCAGTACTCCCCGGTGCCGGCGCAGCACGTCGGTCAGGCCTCGGTGCCAGCGGTCGCGCTGCCGTCCGAGAACACGCAAGGACTCCGGGACCTCAGTCCATGCCACCGGGTCGGGAACGAAGTCCACCCGGCTCGCGGTCCCGCGGTCTTGGCCGTGGCGGCGCAGGTCGGCAATGAGCTCCATGTCCTCACCGACCGTGTCATGGACGTACCCACCCACTTCCAGCACTGATGCCCGGCGGAACAGACCGAAGGCGCCGGAAATGATCAGGTTCCCGCCCAGATTGTTCCAGCCCAGCCTTCCGAACAGGAACGAGCGGAGGTATTCCACGGACTGGCAGCCTGCCAGCAGCCCCCGGGGAACCCGCGGGGCCAGTACGCGCCCGTTGGCCACCTTTGAACCATTGGCTACGCGGATGGTACCGCCGGCGGCCACTACATTCTCGTCGGTCAGGAACGGCCGGACGATCCGCAGCAACGCGTCCGGCTCGATGAGCGTGTCCGCGTCGATGGCGCAGACAAGCTCGCCGGTGGCGCAGTTGAGTCCGGCGTTGAGCGCGTCCGCCTTCCCGCCGTTCTCCTTGTCCACCACCAGGAGTTGAGGGTGGAGCTGTGAGCGGTAGAGGCCCCGGATAGGCTGCGACTGTACCTGGTTCCGGAAGATCGGGTGGATTGGGTGCAGCTCGAAGGTCCGGATCAGCACGTCCAGGGTCGAGTCTCCGGAACCGTCGTTGATGAGCACCACTTCCAGCGCCGGGTACTGAAGCATCAGCAACGCGTGAACACTTTCGGCGACGTTGGCTTCTTCGTTGTAGGCGGGCGCGAGGGCACTGATTGTGGGGGTCACCGCAGAGCCGAGCAGGCCGACGCGGTCTTCTTCCCACGTCTGCTGCCGGTGACGGCGCATGGCGGCTGTGGCGCTGACGACCAGGGCCGTTTGCCAACCGTTGACCACAATGAAATAGGCAAACACCGCCCAGGCGAAACCGGCCAGGATCATGGTTGCTACGTCGGGGATCATCCGCGTTCCTGCCCGTTCATTGCGAATTCTGGGGGTGCGGCCCGGGCCGCCGCGCCCAGGCCCGGCCTGGCCCGGTCCAGGACCTGCCGGGCCATGTCCTGCGCGAACCGGTCCGTGCTGTTGAGCGCCCGCTGAAGGTAAAGTTGACCCGGGCTGCCGAGCCGGTCGAGCGCTAAACCGGCCGCGCGGCGGACCTCCCAGGCCGGATCACCCAGCAGCTCGGCCAGCAGGGGCGCGCTGGGCCAGTCCCCAAGTCCGCCGAGCCCCGCCGCGGCCGTTGCCCGCACCTTAGCCGCGGGGTCAATAAGGAAAGATTTCAGCCCCTCGACGCCAGTGGTGCCGCCCCCGGAGGCTATTACCTGCGCGACGGCCGCCCGAACCTCCGGATCACCGTGGCTCCGGTGCACCAGCGCGGGTCCCGCCAACGCGGAGTCGTGGATGCGGGACGCGACGAGGAGCGCTGGGGCCAATGACGCCGGGGACGCCTCGGCCAGATGGCTGATGATTGCGGGTACGGCGTGGCGGCCCAGCCGGATCAGGGCGGCGTGGGCGGTCAGTCGGCAAGCGAGTGCCTCGTCGCTGAGCATCCGGACCAGCCTGGTGGCAATCTGTGGACTCGGGTGGTTCGCAGCCCAGGCAGCCGCGGCGCTGCGCACTTCAGCGCCGCGGTCCTCGAGCAACGGGGGGACGGCGCCTTCGCCGGCGCCCAGGATGACCAATAGCCGGATGCCCTTGAGCCGGCGGTGCCATCGCGCGCTGGTGCACCACCGCTCAGCGCGATCCTTAAGCACCGCATACACGGGGAGTTCCGCAAGCCGTGCCCGGCCCACATCGTCGACGCTGCGCGTTGCGTGGGCCACGGCTTCGATCGTCTTGTCCAGCGGAAGCCTCACAAGGGCCGGGCGGTCCGGGGCGCCTGCCAGGACCCGGGCCAAAATTTGCATGCTGACCCGCATCCCGGGCCGCAGTCGCGCGGACCTAGCCTGCCCGTAAGCCGCATGGCCGAGAATGAGACTCAACCCGGCACAGAGGATCCCGCCTTCGATGAGCAAAACAACAGTGAGCAGTTCGTAGAGCTGCACGTCAGTCTCCCAGGGCCCGGCGCACGCGCTGCATCAGCACGGGCACGCTGAAGGGTTTGGCGACGTGGCCAAATGCTCCCAGTTCCAGGGCATTGACAATGTCCTTCTCGCTGGAGTGGGCGGTCAGCATGATGACCCGGGTGGCCGTGAGGTTGTCCGTGGCCGCCATCTGCCGCAACAGGCCGAACCCGTTGAGGACGGGCAGATCGACGTCGAGCAGGACGACGCGCGATCGGAGCGCCGGCGGCCTGCCCGTGAGTTCGACCGCTGCGGCTTGCCCGTCGGTGAAGTGCCGGAACCCGTAGCCGCGCGTGGTCAAGGCATGTCCGAGGAGCTCTGCGAGCAGCGGATCGTCTTCAACGACCACCACATCCACATCGTATTCGGCGGCGACAGTTCCGGCCGCCGGCGTGGCGGTCCGGCCGGCAGCAAGCGCGTCCTCGTCCCAAGCACTGTTCACTTCGGCGCGGAGCACCCGCGCGCGTTCAATCCGGTTGCGGACGCGGCCCACCAAGTCGGTGCCGGTGAACGGCCTGGCTAGCACGTCGTCCGCGCCGGCTTCGTAGAGGGCAGCCACGGCGTCCGCATCGTTGTGTGCCGACAACAGGAGCACAGGCAGGCCCGCCCAGCTGGCGTCGCTGCGGAGCACGCGGCATAGTTCCGCCCCGCCAACTCCGGGCAAACCATTTTCCAGAATCACCAGGTCCGGTTGCGTGTTCGCCAGCACTTCCCAGAACTGCGCCGGGTCCGCCAGCCCCACCACGCCCAGCCCTGCGTTCATCAAGGCGGCGCGCATTGAGGACAGGCTCGCCGGCACGTTGTCGAGGACCAGCACTCGGCTTTCGGACGCATTGCCAGCTGCAAGCAGGCCCTGCGCGATGTTAAGGATGTCCTCGGGGGATGCCTCGGCGCTGAGGAAGCCGCGGGCGCCCGCGCGCGCAGCCGCGACCCGGTCGCAGGGTGCATTCGATGGTGTCAGGGCCAGCGCGGGCACGGGAGGATCGAGCGCGGCCAGACGGGCTATCAGATCAAGGCTGCCGCTGCCTGCGCAAAGTTCGATCAGCGCGGCGGCCGGCGGCGCTCCGTCCTGCGGTAGCCAGCCGTGGGCGCCGATTGCCAAGGTTTGGAAGCCGAGGTCGGTGGCGACAGCGGCTAACTGTTCCCGGCGTCCCCGGGCGGTCACCGCGATGGCGAGGAGTGGCCCGGCGGGTGATCCGTGTTTTGCGGCGCCGGCCGCGGAGGGGTCCACACGGCCTGCCGGCGCTTGCCTCGGGGAGCGGTCCACTGCAGGTTCCGGAGCGGGCGAAGGATCCCGGCCGAGGTCACCGCGGAGGGCCACCACTAGGTCGGCCGCGACGAGCGTCCGGTCAAGCGGAATACGGTACGTCCCCGCCAGGATCCCCTCCAGCTCGCGGGCCGCCTCGGAGGCGCGCCGGAAGCCGAAGGTGCCGGCGCTGCCGGCCAGTTTGTGGGCGTCACGTTCGGCGGCGCTGCGATCCGCCACGGACAGCCGGCCCTCAATTATGGCCGCCACCGCGTCCTCGAGCACGGTCACGCGATTCATGACTTCCTCGCGGTTGCTGTTCCAGATGGCCCGGATTGTGGCGGCCGGGTCATTCACGCCGGTCTTCGGCGCGCCGCCGCTCACGATTCCCAGCCTAGGATGCCCGCAATCTGGTCACAGAGTGCCATTGGATCGAAAGGCTTCGCCAGCATCCCGGCAACTCCAAGCGAGGCGAACCGGCTGCGGTCGGCTGCCTGTGTCTTGGCCGTCAGGAGAATGACCGGGACGCCGGACGTTTCCCGGTGCTGTTGCAGTAAAGCGAAGGTTTCGGGCCCGTCGAGCCCGGGCATCATGACGTCCAGCACGATCGCATCCGGCGGACTGGTGCGCGCCCTCTCGAGACCTTCCAGCCCGGAGGCTGCCGTTTCGACGTCGTAGCCGCCCACCATTTCGAGGACGGCACGGGCCACTTCCCGGATGCCCTGGTCGTCGTCAATTAACAAGATGCGGCGGGGGCTATCCAAGCGTGGGAACCTTTGCAGTTTGGGTCAAGTGGCCGAGCAGGTCCAGGACGTGTTGTTCAAACTCATCCGGCGTGACTCTTCCCTTGGTGAAGAAGCCGGTCTTGCCTAGACGCAGCCTTTTCCGGTCTGCCTCGTCGAGGTCTCGGGCGCTATACACGGCTAAGGGCACACTGCGCAGCCGCGCGTCCCGGCGGAATTGCGCCACGACGGCGAAACCGTCTTGGTCGGGCAGTTGAATGTCAAGCACCACCAGGTCCGGGATGATATGGGCGCACAACGCCAGTGCCTGACGGACAGTGGGCGCGGTATGGACCTCGATGCCGAGTTGGCGAAATCTCTCTGCCAGGACGGCAGCTAAGCCCTCGTCGTCCTCCACGAGCAGCAACGTCGGTCCAACATCCCGGTTGCTGATGACCTCCCCGACTGCCGCCAAGAGTCCACCCATGTCTAGCGGCTCGTCGGCGGAAGTGAGGCCATCAGATTCGGCAAAAATCTTGTCCCCGTCGAAGCTTAGGAAGACCACCGGAATATCGCGGGTCTCGGGGAGGTCTCGCAGGCGAGCGACGGCCTCCCAGCTGGCCATAATAGGGGTCCGTTGCTCGAACAGGATGACTGAGGGGCGGTGCTGGAGTGCCGCGTCGAGGAGCAGCGACCCGATGGTCACCTCGATGGGGTCGTATCCGCGTGGCAGCAGCATTTCCACGATGCGGGCACGTACAGAGGCATCCTCGCTGCATACCACGACCCTCGGACCGCCCAGCGCCTCGGCCCTCACCTCCGGGACCTCGGCTTGGGCGGCCGGGAGTGTCATGGTGAAAGTTGCCCCGCCCCCGGGGCTGCTCTCCGCCCAGATCCGGCCGCCGTGCTGTTCCGTGATGGTGCGGCAAATGGCCAGGCCCAGGCCCGTTCCGCCCTTGTCCCGGGCGTCGGAGCCATCCACCTGCTGGAAACGGTCGAAGATCCGTTCCAGGTCGTCGGCGGGGATGCCGCGGCCATCGTCCCGGACTTGAATGGTGAGCTGGCCCGCCTCTGAACGGACCGCCAGGCGGACCTCCGCACCGGCGGGGGAGAACTTGATGGCGTTGCTAAGCAGGTTGGTTATGGTCTGTTCGATCCGATCCGGGTCGACCACGTGCACGGCCGGCTGGGAGTCGAGTGTCAGGCGGACCCCGGCGCCGTCGGCCATGGACCGCATTACCTCCAGGGACCGCTCGGCCAGGACGGCGACGTCGCATTCCCGCAACTCTAGGGCCACCTTGCCGGAATTTAGCCGCTCAATATCCAGGATGTCGTTGATCAGCCGGACCAAGCGGTCCGTATTGTGCGCGGCGATGTCCACCATTTGTTGTCCTCTAGGATTCAATTCCCCGAGAAGACCGGCCCGCAGCAGGCCGAGGGCCCCATGGATGGAGGTGAGCGGAGTCCGCAGTTCGTGGCCTACGACCGAGACGAACTCGTTCTTGGCCCGCTCCGCGGCGTGGCGTTCGCTAACATCGCGGATTACACAGCTGAGGACACGCTTTGCGCCGTCGTCGGTGGACCAGGCGGTTACTTCAGCGCGAATTTCATGCCCCGCTCGGTGAAGCATCGGCTGTTCAAAATGTTCTGTTGGCTGCCAAGGGTCATCAGAGCCACCGTGCAGCCCCAGCAGCCGCTCAAGGGATTCCCGGTTCGCTGGCCGTGTGACCAGTGACACCAGCGGTTGTCCTATCGCCTCGGTCCGGGTGTGCCCGAATGTTTTTTCGGCCTGGACGTTCCATTCGGTGACCAGTCCCTCTGCGCTGAGCTGGACGTATGCGTCACCGGCAGACTCAAGGATTCGACGGGTCAATTCCTGGCTCCGCTGCACCGCCGCGAGCGCGGCGTGCTGCTCTGTAATGTCCAGCAAGGTGCCCACAACCACGCGCGGAGCGCCGGGTTCATCGACGATCCCGCCCCGACTGTGGACCACCATCAGAGTGCCGTCCGCGCGGCTGGAACGGCACACGAAATCGAGGGTGCCGGTCCCCGCGGCAACCCGTGCGCAGATCTCCCTGACGCGTTCCTGATCATCCGGATGCACCGTCATCAGCCAGGTATCCAGGGACTCCGCACCGCTGCCAGCCATGCCGTACAGCTGGTAGAGCCCTCGCGACCATTCGACGTTGTCCGTCTCAGGATTCCATTCCCAACTCCCCATCCGGGCGATCGTCTCGGCCGTGGAAAGGCGGTTCTCGCTGAGCCGCAGATTCCGTTCCTGCTCAATTTGCGGGCGGAGATCCCGCATGATTTCCGTGACGTAGTAGCCCTCGGGGAAATCGTCGTCGTGGTGCAGATGGGAGGCGACATCTACTGGAATTGATTCTCCGGCGCGGGTTAGCAAAGTGCGTTCCCCCTGCCATTGGCCGTTCTTGACCAGAGCCGGCATGTCCACCTCGTAAATCCGGTCCAGCTCTTCGGGCGAGAACATGTCCTGGATGGTGTAGGCGGTGATGTCCTCATGCGTGCCGATGCCAAGCATGCTGCGGCCGCTCGTGTTCACCCACTGCACCTGGCCATCGGACCTGCCCAGCACAATCAGGTTGGGGCTGGCCTCTACCACGGAAACCAGCCGGTCACGTTCCGCCTGTGCATGGCGGTTCTGAGCCTCCAGGGCGCGGCGTTCCCGCAAGTCGTGGATGGTGATCACGGCGCCGTGGCACCTCCCGTCCTCTCCGATGGGTTGGGAGATGAATTCAACAGGCTGCAACTGCTGGTCGGCGACCCGGAAGGACATGTCACAACGTGCCGGTTCCGCGTGGCCGACGGCGGCACAGAGCGCGCAATCGCCCAGGTCTTCCGGTTCGCGGTCCCCTGCGGGCGTCCCGCCAGCCACGTCATTTACCGTCGGACAGTGCCCCAGCGCATGGTGGTGGTCCTGACCCACCAGGGCCTCCAGATCCGCACCCACAAGTTCGCACAGCGGCTGGTTGACGAAAGTGATCCGGCCGGCGGCATCGACACAGTAGATGCCATCCCCGGCCGCGTCGAGCACTCGACGGACGTTCGCAAGTTCCGGTTCGGTACGCCGCCGCGAAGCGACGCTGACCATGCCTGCCAGGAGAATGAAGCCGCCTTGAACGAACGCCCACAAAACCGGCGCCCCGACATCGTGGCTGTAGCCCGCGCGAAGGAAAACTACTCCAATGACGCCGTGGTGGATCACTACGAAGGCCAGTGCGACAGCAAAGGGAAGCCATTCCTGGTAAAGGGCGATTAAAGCGATGACCGCAAAAAAGTGGAACTGGCTTTCAAGCGGCCCACCGCTGAAATGGATGAGTACGGCGGAACAGCTCATCAGTGTCAGCACAGCAGCCAGCATTCTGATTCGCCGGCTGAATCCGGGCATCGTTGCCAGTACCCCACCAAGAACGAGCGCGCCAGTTTCCAACGCCAGCTGAGAAGGCGAAATGCTATTCACGAACCCGATGACAGCCAGGAGTGGGACGTGAATCCAGATTGCCCCGAGTAAGGCGCAGTGGCGGAGGCGCCAGAGCGCGTCGGAGAGGTTTCCGCCGGTGGACAGCCAGCTGCGGATACGCGAAGAGGGGTTGAGGATACGGCTCACCAATTGATTATGTCGGACATCTTCTAAACGAAATCACGCTTGGCCATAAGCCACTCGAAAACCTTGTTCTTTTTGAGGTGCGCTTTCCGGGTAAGCCGAAATTTGCCGACGCCGAAGGAACCCAAATTACCTCTGGCGCTGCCGGACCCCAACCCGTGCCTGCCCGCGCGTCAGTTGCCGTTTTGGAAGTGGTTCTCACCGACGTAGGTGCCCAGAGAGTCAGCGGCCAGCGCGTCCGATATGTGTGTGATAGCTGCCGGGAGTGGCAACACAATCGACTGCCCGTCAGCTGACGTTCCTGTCCCGGCCGTAGGAAGCGTAAACATGACTGTGTTCGGCGCTCGGACGTCCCTCAACTCCAGGGCCAGCCCGGCCAGCGAGGCAGCGTCCAGGGACTCGTCGACGCTGACATAAGGGGAGAGAGCGCCCACGAGGTTGTTAATGGTCACAGGGTTGGACAACGTCTGGCCGTCGATTGTCTTTTTGATGACAGACTTCAGGTAGTCCTGCTGGTTGCGGACCCGCTGGTAGTCGCCGTCGGCGTAGGCGTAGCGTTCCCGCACAAGGGCCAGCGCCTCGTCACCGTTGAGGGTGTTCGGGCCGGCCTGGAAATAATGCCCCTTGAGATGGCTCGAATTGAAGGGCACCTTGATGTCCACGGTGACGCCGCCGAGTGCATCTGTAAGCCCCTTGAAGCCCTGGAAGTCGACCATCGCCACATGGTCAATTCGCTGCTTGAAAATGGATTCGATGGTTTGCACCATCAGGGGCGTCCCGCCCAGGGCAAGTGCCGCACTGATCTTGGCCTTCCCGTGGCCGGGGATATCCACCCAGAGGTCCCGCATGACGGACATGGTGTAGATGTTTTTCCGTTCGGCCAGGATGTGCAGGAGCATCAGCGTGTCTGCGCGCGGGTCAGTGGCGACTCCCTTTTCCGCATCCGCCTCAGTAGCGCCGCGGCTGTCGCTGCCCAGCAGCAAGATGTTCATGGGGGTCTTGCCGGCGCCCTGCGCAGGCGGCGGTTTCTCGGGCCGGGTGGATTCCGCCGGAAAGGCCTGCTCGATCTTGGTGCTATTGGTGTCGAACGTCCGGGCCAGGTTGAAGAGATAGCTGCCAGCGATCACCGCCGCCACGATCACAAAGATGCCGACGTCGAGCAGGAGTCTGCGGCCCCGGTGCATTTGGGCCGCTATCCCTGGTGGGGTTGCCTCGGCATCGGTGGGGTTGCCTCGGCATCGGCGGGTGCGGTGTTCAGGGGGTGAATCATTGATTCCTAGAATTAAGTGGGCAGTCAACGGACTCTACCCAGCGGACGGTGCTCGCCGCGCTATGCCGGCCAGGTGAGACGCGCGAAACGCAAGACGGCCAAGATAGCCGGGGCAAGCTGGTCTTCCATTTGGTCGTAGACGTCCTGCCCCCGCCGGTAGGGATCGACGACGTCGTTGTCCCCGGGCTCCGCAGCGAGCGCCAGATGTCGAACCGAGGCGGCGCGGGTAGGGAGGCTCCGCCAGCCCTCGACCCCTCCGGCGGAGGAAACGCTGTTGTCCGGCAGGCTTTCACGTAGCTCCAGTTGAGACAGCATCCGGGCGAATTCACGGATGGTGAAGGTCCGCTTCAGAAGTGAGGCGTCCAGCTGGAGGACCTCGCCGCGGTGCTTGGATGCCATGGTGAGGACCAGGTCCGACTCGCGGAGGATCTTGCTGGTGAGCTGTCGCGCGGCGAAACCGTGCGGAGTGCCGCCGTAGGTCTCAATGATGTCCGCCGACGGGGGCTGGATGGGATCGCCCACCATGGCGCGGGTGCCCGCACTCCGAACTACGAAGGCGCCGGGGTGGACTTGATCCAAGCCCGCCTGAAGCAAGCGCTCGGCCACCGGGGACCGGCAGATGTTTCCGGTACAGACGGTAAGGATGCGAACGGGGGAGTGCGTTTCCACAAACAACTCTTTCGGAGCTTGGTGCTGGACCGGCGTGATCCGCGCACCCAACTTAACACGGGTCTGTGGGCTCCCTGCCGAGGCGCCCCGCAGGCTTGGGCCGCCGTGGGGGCCGGGTGCTTGACTCCTTTCCGGCCTTCCGCATATCCTGAACGAACGGTCGGTAATTATTTATCGAAAATGCATAGGAGCAACCATGGCATCGCAGACCCTGCAGTCAGTGCCCGCCGAGCCATCGCCGGCCCGGCACGAAAGCCGCCACGAAATGAGCCCCGGGGACGCGGCCCGCCGTGACGCCGAGGGACAGGCCTACTTCGACAGGGTCATGGCGGAGGATTCCCGGATCGAGCCCCGCGACTGGATGCCGCCGGCCTATCGCAAGACCCTTATCCGCCAGGTCTCGCAGCACGCCCACTCGGAGATCATCGGCATGCAGCCGGAAGCCAACTGGATCTCGCGGGCTCCCAGCCTCAAGCGCAAGGCGATCCTGATGGCCAAGGTCCAGGACGAGGCCGGCCACGGCCTCTACCTGTACTCCGCCGCCGAGACGCTCGGCCAGCCGCGCGATCAGATGATGCAGGACCTGATGGACGGCAAGGCCAAGTACTCCTCCATCTTCAACTACCCGGCCCGGACCTGGGCGGACATGGGTGCCATCGGCTGGATGGTCGACGGCGCCGCGATCGCCAACCAGGTGCCGCTGTGCCGCGCCTCCTTTGGTCCCTATGGCCGTGCCATGGTCCGAGTCTGCAAGGAAGAATCCTTCCACCAGCGCCAGGGCTTCGAAATCCTGCTTGAACTCTCCCACGGCACGCCGGAGCAGAAGCAGATGGCCCAGGATGCCGTGAACCGCTGGTACGCCCCGGCCCTGATGATGTTCGGCCCGCCGGACGACGATTCGCCCAATTCCAAGCAGTCCATGGCCTGGAACATCAAGCGCTTCGGCAACGACGAACTCCGCAACCGTTTCGTCGGCATGATGATGGAGCAGGTTAAGGTCCTGGAGCTCACCCTGCCGGACAAGGACATCCGCTTCAACGAAGAGACCAAGAAGTGGGAGCACGGA
This sequence comes from Arthrobacter sp. UYEF3, assembly GCF_040546245.1. Lineage (NCBI taxonomy): Bacteria > Bacillati > Actinomycetota > Actinomycetes > Micrococcales > Micrococcaceae > Arthrobacter > Arthrobacter sp. UYEF3. Next base: position 29,250 of record NZ_JBEPNK010000006.1, on the reverse strand, counting down.
CCGCTGGACTGGGATGAATTCCACGAAGTTCTGGCCGGCCGCGGCCCCTGCAACGCCCAGCGCCTGGAACGGCGCCGCGAAGCCCATCAGGACGGCGCCTGGGTGCGCGAAGCGGCAGCGGCCTATGCGGAAAAGCAGGCCAAGAAGCAAGCAGAAAAGGAAGCCGCAGCATGACAACCGAACCGCACGCAGGTAACATCTGGCCCATCTGGGAAGTATTCGTACGCTCCAGCCGCGGCCTTTCCCACGTCCATGCCGGCTCCCTGCATGCTCCGGACGCCGCCATGGCCCTGCGCAACGCCCGGGACCTCTACACGCGCCGCAACGAGGGTGTCTCCATCTGGGTGGTCCCCGCGGAGGCGATCGCCGCCAGCGACCCGGATTCCAAGGGCGCCTTCTTCGAGTCGCCGCAGGGCAAGGATTACCGCCACGCGACCTACTACACCAAGAGCGAGGGCGTGAAGCACCTGTGACCACCCCCGAAGCAAGCACCGAAGCAGCCACCGAAGCAACAGCCCAAGACGGCGGCCACGGGGATATCTCCGTTGGCGTCGCCGGAGCCGGCAACACCGGCGAGGCCACGGCCAGCGCCACTCGCATCACCCCTGGCAACGCCCTGCGCCCGGAGGACATCGCCCTGTCCGTCAGCCGCGGCACCGCCAGACCCACTGAAGACGCCGCCGAGTTCGCCCTGCGGCTGGGCGATGACGCCCTGATCCTCGCGCAGCGCCTGGGCCACTGGATCTCCCGCGCGCCGGAGCTCGAAGAGGACGTCGCCCTGGGCAACATCGCGCTGGACCAGCTGGGCCATGCCCGGTCGTTCTTGAGCTATGCCGGCGGCCTGGACGGCCGCAGCGAAGACGATCTCGCCTACTTCCGCCGCGAACCGGAGTTCCGCTCCGTCCAGCTCTTCGAGCAGCCCAATGGAGACTTCGCGGTCACCATCGCGCGGCAGTTCGTGGTGAGCTACTACCAGTTCGAGCTGTACCGCCGGCTGGCCGCCTCCACCGACGCCACCCTTGCCGGCATCGCCGCCAAGGCCGTCAAGGAAGTGGACTACCACCGCGACCACAGCGCGCAGTGGGTGCTCCGCCTGGCGCTCGGTACGGACGAGTCCCGCGAGAGAATGATCCACGGCTTCAAGGTCATTTGGCCCTACGTTGACGAACTGTTCCGCGACGACGAGCTCACTGGCCGCCTCAGCGAGGCCGGCGCCGCCGTCGAACCCTCCAGCCTGCGGGCCGACTTCGACCGGCTCACCGGCGAAGTCCTGGCCGAAGCGGAACTGGACGTTCCCCAGGTTCAGCCGTCCCCGGGCGGAGGCCGCCGCGGACTCCACTCCGAGCACCTCGGCTATCTTCTCGCCGAGATGCAGGTCCTGGCCCGCGAATTCCCCGGCGCGAGCTGGTAACCATGGCTGAGACGAAGACGCCCGAACAGAAGGCCTGGGACATCGCCGCCACGGTCTGCGACCCGGAAATTCCCGTTTTGACGGTCGCGGACCTCGGCATCCTCCGCAACGTGGAACTGCTGACCGCGGCGACAGAGACAGCAGAAGCCGACGACGCCGGGACGGCACCTGCCGTCCGCGTCACCATCACGCCAACGTACTCGGGCTGCCCGGCCATGGACGCCATCCGCGACGACCTTAAGACGGCGTTCGCGGCGGAAGGCTATCCGAGCGTGGACGTGGACCTGGTCCTCTCCCCGGCGTGGACCACGGACTGGATGAGCGAGTCCGGCAAGGCCAAGCTGGAGGAGTACGGCATCGCCCCGCCGTCGGGCCGCGCGACCGCAGGTGGAAAAACAGTCGGCCACTCCGGGCCGGTCCGGCTGTCCCTTGCCGTCAAATGCCCGCAGTGTTCCTCGCTGAACACCAAGGAACTCACCCGATTCGGCTCCACCTCTTGCAAGGCGCTCTACGTCTGCCAGGACTGCAAGGAACCGTTCGACTATTTCAAAGTTTTGTAAGGAACAGGTGCTCCCATGACTGTTGTCCGCCAGACCGCCGCCGAGGCGGCTGCAGCGACCGGCCGCCGTCGTGCGTCCTTCCACCCACTGGCGGTGGACGAGGTCCGCCGCCTCACCGACGACGCGATCGAGGTCACCTTCGGCGTTCCCACCGCACTGGCGGGACAGTTCGACTACCTCCCGGGACAGTACGTCGCGTTACGCACCACCTTGCCGGACGAGGACGGCGAGCCGAAGGAAACCCGGCGCAGCTACTCCATCTGCGCCGAGCCGCGGAGCTTCGCCGACGGCAGCAGCGAAATCCGCATTGCGATCAAAAAGGACTTGGGCGGCCTGTTCTCCACCTGGGCCAACGCCGAGCTCAAGGCCGGCGACGTGCTGGACGTCATGAGCCCGATGGGCGCGTTCGTGTCCAAGCACGGTCGCGACGGCCAGACCGTTGAGCAGAACGTGATGACCTCCATGAATGACCCGGAAGCCCTGGCGGGCACGGCCGGCAACTTCGTCGCCATCGCGGCCGGGTCCGGCATCACCCCGGTAATCGCGATCGCCCGCACGCTGCTCGCGGCCCACCCCGAGACCCGCTTCGACCTGGTCTACGCCAACAAGGCTGCGATGGACGTGATGTTCCTCGAGGAACTCGCGGACCTCAAGGACAAGTACCCGTCCCGGCTCGCCCTGCACCACGTGCTCTCGCGCGAACAGCGGATCGCCCCGCTGCTGAGCGGCCGGATCGACGCGGAGAAGCTGCAGGCGCTGCTCGGCACGGCGGTCCACAGCGTCGACGTCGACGAATGGTTCCTCTGCGGGCCGTTCGAACTCGTCCAGCTGTGCCGGGACACCCTCGCGGCGCGCGGCGTCAAGGCGGAACACATCCGCTTCGAACTGTTCACCTCCGGCAAGCCCGACCGCCCCGAAGGCAACATCGGCCGCCCCGTCATCGCGGACGAATCCAAAGAGACGTACAAGATCACCTTCAAGCTCGACGGCCTGCAGGGCGAGGTCACCAGCCCCACGCATGCCCGCGAATCGATCCTCAACGCCGCCCTGCGGGTCCGCCCCGACGTTCCCTTCGCTTGCGCCGGCGGGGTCTGCGGTACCTGCCGCGCCAAAGTGGTCACCGGCTCGGTCACCATGGACGAGAACTACGCGCTGGAGCAGGACGAACTGGACAAGGGCTATGTCTTGACCTGCCAGTCGCATCCGACCACCCCCGAAGTGACCGTCGACTTCGACGTCTAAGTTTTTTCGACGCCCGCCCGCCCGAACCTAGGAGCCGCATGATTTCCCTGACCATCGCCGACGCCGTCGCCGAGATCGTCCTGGACGCACCGCAGAAGCTGAACTCGCTGGACGAGCAGGCGTTGCGGGATTTGGCACAGGCCTACGACGACGCCGCGGACGCCGCCTCGCGAGGCGAGGTGCGGGCGCTACTGCTCCGCGGCGAGGGCCGCGCGTTCTGCGCGGGCCGGGACATCGCCGGCGTGACCCCCGAGAGCGACGACGCCCAGGCCTATCTCGGCGGCCTGGTCCAGCCGCTGCTGCAGAAGATGAGCGCCTTCCCGGCGCCCACCTTCGCCGCCGCGCAGGGCGCCTGCCTGGGTGTGGGACTGGGGCTGCTGCTGGGCACGGACGTGGTGTACGTCGCGGACACTGCCAAGTTCGGTTCGCCGTTCGCCAAGCTGGGCGCCACGCTGGATTCCGGCGGCCACTGGTACTTCACCGAACGGCTCGGAATGCACCGCACCCTCGACCTGATTTACACGGCCGAACTGATGAGCGGCACGGAGGCCGTGGCGCAGGGGCTGTTCAGCCGTGCCATGCCCGCGACGGAACTGCTGGAGACCACCCGTGGCATCGTCACCAAGGTGGCCACCGGCGCCACCGGGGCGTTCAACGCGAGCAAGGAGCTGGTGGCGCACCTCCGCGACCAGCGGCTAGGCCTCTGGGAGTCGATGGAGCAGGAGAACGCCGAGCAGGCCCGACTCTGCAAGAGTGAGGACTACGCCGAGGGATTTCTGGCCTTTCAGGAGAAGCGCACCCCTGTCTTCAAGGGCTAGCTTCAGGGGCTACCGCCGCAGCTAACGCGTATCGAGGTCTTCGAAGACCAGGAACGTCTGGGTGTCCAAGACGCCCGGCATGGACTGCAGCTGGTCGAAAATAACCCGCCGCAGGTCGATGTTGTCCACCGCGCGGACCAGCAGAATGACGTCAAAGTCCCCGCCCACCAGGGCGATGTGGTGCACCTCGGGGATCGCGCGGAGCAGCTCCCGAAGTTCCCGCCAGGAATGTTGCCGCACCTTGAGGGTCACGTAGGCGGACGACTTCAGCCCGGCCTTGAACGGATCCACGAGCGCCGTGAACTTGGTCAGGACGCCCTCCCCGGTCAGCCGGGCAATCCGCGAGTAGGCGTGGGCGCGGGAAATGTGGACGTTTTCGGCCACCTGGGTCACGGACATGCGCCCGTCCCGGGTCAACTCAGCGATGATGTTCCGGTCCACGCCGTCCAGTGGTACCGGCTGCCCTGTCTCGGCCTCTGCCATTCGTCTACAACCCCCGCCGGTAATCCAGCTCACATTTACATTTCGTCTTCCAGATTAGGGCAATATTCGGGACTTCTCCACGATTACGGGCGGAGGTAGATACGAAACAACGCCCGGGACCATACTGGGAACGAATAGTGACTACAGAAAGACGGACCAATGACGATCTCCGCAGACCACACTGCGCAGCAGCCCGCCGCCGGAGAGGCGCTGCCCGCCACGGCGGAAAACACTGCCGCCGCCGGAAACGCCGCCGGTGATGCCGTGCGCAAGTTCGGCATCACGGTCGAGGACTACATGTTGCCGGCCCGGCACCCCATCCAGATTGTGGGCGCGGACGGTGCGTTGAATGCGCACACCGAGCAGGGCGCCCAGCCGGGCCACGAATACAGCCTCCCCGGCGACGCCGAACTGATGGCCGCTTACGAGCAACTCGTCGTCGGGCGCCGTGTCAACGACCAGAACTCCGCCCTGGTGCGGCAGGGCCGGATGGCCGTCTACCCCTCCAGCCACGGCCAGGAGGCGTGCCAGGTCGCGGCGGCGCTCTGCCTGTCCGACGGCGACTGGCTGTTCCCCACCTACCGTGATTCGGTGGCCGTGATGGCCCGCGGTGTGGACCCGGTCCAGACCATGACGCTGTTCCGCGGCGACTGGCACGGCGGTTACGACCCGGCCAGGCACAAGGTAGGCATCCAGTGCACGCCGCTAACCACCCAGCTGCTCCACGCCGTCGGCGTCGCCCACGCGGCCAAACTCCGCGGCGAAGACACAGTCGTCCTGGCCATGTGCGGGGACGGCGCGACCAGCGAAGGGGACTTCCACGAGGCGCTCAACTTCGCCGCGGTGTTCCACCTGCCCGTGGTCTTCTTCGTCCAGAACAACCAGTACGCCATTTCCGTACCGCTCGCGCACCAGTCCGTCGCGCCGTCTCTCGCGCACAAAGCCGTCGGCTACGGGATGGCCGGCGAGCGCGTCGACGGCAACGACATCGTCGCGCTGCTCGCCGTCCTCGGCCGGGCCGTCAAGCTCGCCCGCGAGGGCTCCGGCCCGCTGCTGGTGGAGGCCCACACCTACCGCATGCAGGCACACACCAACGCCGACGACGCCACCCGCTACCGCCAGGACAGCGAAGTCGCCGAATGGGTGGCCAAGGATCCGCTGAGCCGGATGAAGACCTACCTGACGGAACGCGGACTGCTCGACACCGACGCTGCCAACCGGATCGCCGGAACGGCGGAAACCGTGGCCACCCAGCTGCGCGAGGGCCTGGGCGAGGAAGTTCCCGTGGATCCACAGGACCTCTTCAAGTACGTCTTCTCCACCCCGACCCCGCAACTAAAAGAACAGTCCGCCATGCTGGCCGACGAGCTTTCCCGGGAAGAGGCCGCGAAATGAGCCCCACCGTCACCACGTCCTCCGAGACGAACGGCAACGTCAGCGCCGCCACCGCCCGCGCCGCCGCTAAGGCCGCCGTTGAGGCCGAAAATGCCGGCCCGCAGACCATCACCCTGGCCAAAGCGCTCAACTCCGCCCTGGCCGACGCCATGCACGCCGATGAGTCGGTCCTGGTCTTCGGCGAGGACGTGGGCATGCTGGGCGGTGTCTTCCGCATCACTGACGGGCTCACCAAGACCTTCGGGCAGAGCCGCTGCTTCGACACCCCGCTGGCCGAGTCCGGGATTGTGGGGATGGCCGTCGGTATGGCCATGAACGGCATGCGCCCGGTCATCGAGATGCAGTTCGATGCCTTCGCCTACCCGGCCTTCGAACAGATCGTCAGCCACGTCGCCAAGATGCACAACCGCACCAAAGGCACCGTGAAGCTTCCCATCGTCATCCGCGTCCCGTACGCCGGCGGCATCGGGGGAGTGGAGCACCACTGCGACTCATCCGAGGCCTACTACGCCCACACCGCGGGCCTCAAGGTCTTCACCCCGGCCACCGTGGCCGACGGGTACCGGATGCTCCGCGAGGCCATCGACTCGGATGACCCGGTGATGTTTATGGAGCCCAAAAAGCTCTACTGGTCCAAGGACAAGGTTGACCTGGACGTTCTCCGGACCGAACACGCGGCGAACGCCGAACGGGGCGTCTCCTCCGAAGGCCGCGCCGCCGTCGCCCGGCCCGGCAACGACGCCACCCTGATCGCCTACGGGCCCTCCGTTCCCACGGCGCTCGCCGCCGCAGCCGCCGCCGCCGAGGAAGGCCGCTCGCTTGAGGTGATCGACGTCCGCTCCATCGTGCCGTTCGACGACGACACGGTCTGCGCCTCGGTCCGCAAGACTGGCCGCGCCGTGGTCATCGCCGAGGCCCATGGCTTCGCCTCCGTGGCCTCCGAGATCGTCGCCAGGGTCCAGGAACGGTGCTTCCACCACCTGGCCGCCCCGATCCGCCGCGTCACCGGCTTCGACGTGCCGTACCCGGCACCGAAACTCGAGCACTACTACCTGCCCGGCGTGGACCGCATCCTCGACGCCGTTGACGACCTCCAGTGGGAAGACTGACCATGAGTGAACCGAAAGTATTCCGCCTGCCGGACCTAGGCGAAGGCCTGACCGAGGCCGAACTGGTCAACTGGCTCGTGTCCGTGGGGGATGAGATTCGTGTCGACCAGCCGATTGCCGAGGTGGAGACGGCCAAGTCCATGGTCGAAGTGCCTTCCCCGTACGCCGGTACCGTGGCCGTGCTGCACGGCGAGCCTGGGCAGACGCTCGACGTCGGGAAGCCGCTGATTTCTGTGATGCCTGTTGGGGCCGTTGGCGCCAACTCGACCGCAGCTGTTGACGAGTCGGCCGCCGCTGTTGCTGCCGAGGTTTACCGCGAGGAGGAGAAGGCCGGGTCGGGGAATGTGCTGATCGGGTATGGAACTCCGGGTGGGCATGGGGTTGCTCGGCGGAGCCGGGCTCCCAAGCGGCCGGTGGCGCAGGTGTCTGAGGCGGAGAAGGCTGCCGATGATTTGTTGCTGATGCGGACCCGGGTTCCGGGGAAGCTGGGGGCTGTGATTTCTCCGTTGGTCCGCCGGATGGCGCGGGACCATGGGGTGGATTTGGGGGAGCTGCAGGGCTCCGGTACTAGCGGACTGATTATGCGCCGCGACGTCGAGGCCGCCATTAAACCGGCTCGGGATACTGAGGAGCCGGAATGGCGGCTTGCCGAACCGCCGGGGCCGGCAAGCCCTGCCGCCGGCAACACCGATGCGCGGACCGGGCTTGGCATTTCCGCGCGAACCCCGGTCCGGGGTGTGCGGAAGGCCGTCGCCGCGAACATGAGCCGCAGCCGGTCGGAGATTCCCGAGGCCACCGTCTGGGTGGACGTGGACGCCACGGCCCTCGTGGAGTTGCGGGCCGCGCTCAAGAAGGCAGACCCGCACGACACCCCGGGCCTGCTGGCGTTCATCGCCCGGTTTGTCACTGCAGGGCTCAAGAAATTCCCTGAGCTGAACACCCGGATCGTCACCACCGAGGACACCACCGGCGGGGCCAGCCAGGAAATCGTGGCCTTCGACGGCGTCAACCTCGGCTTCGCGGCCCAGACGGACCGGGGACTCATGGTCCCGTCGGTCCGCAACGCGGACAAGCTCAGCGCCCGGGAACTGGACGCGGAGATCCGGCGGCTCACCGCCGTCGTCCGCGAGGGCAAGGCGACACCCGCGGAACTGGGCAGCGGCAGCTTCACACTGAACAACTACGGCGTCTTCGGGGTCGACGGCTCCGCGGCCATCATCAACCACCCCGAGGTGGGAATCCTCGGCGTGGGCCGCATCATCGACAAGCCGTGGGTGGTCGACGGAGAGCTCGCCGTCCGCAAAGTCACCGAGCTGACGCTCACCTTTGACCACCGCGTCTGCGACGGCGGAACCGCCGGCGGCTTCCTGCGCTTCGTGGCCGACGCGATCGAAAACCCGGGGTCGGTGCTGGCCGATCTCTAAGGCCCGGTGGGTAGAATCGAGGCCGGAACATCGCACCAAAGACGCCGGCGCCTTGCCGGACTAGGGAGATTTCATGTCACGATGGCTCGAGGTCGGCCAGGGCAACTACGTGCTGACCACCCAGGGATCCCTGCTCAACACGGGGCTGATTGTCGGCACCGAACGGGCTATGGTGATCGATACTGGCGGGGGCCCCCGGCAGGGCCGCGAGATCCTGGCCGCCGTGCGCGAAAAGACGCCGCTGCCGCTGGCGGTCGTCAACACTCACGCCCACTACGACCACTTCTTCGGTAACGCCGTTTTCGCCGACGACGGCGTGACAGAGTTCTGGGGCCACGAAAACTGCGCCGCGGACATCGAAGGCAACGGGGACGCCCAACGGCACCTCGTGGCGGCGGCGGAACCGGAAATGGCCGCCGGCGAAGGCGACGCCGTGGACCTCGTGGTGCCGAACGCGATCGTCAGGGAGCAGCCGGTCCTGGTGGATCTGGGCGGCCAGACCGCAACCCTGTTCTACCTGGGACGCGGACACACCGACGGTGACCTCCTGGTAGGCACCGGGACCACCCTGTTCGCTGGCGACTTAGTGGAGCAGGGAGCCCACCCATCATTCGAGGATTCCTTCCCGGAGGAATGGGCTGATGCCCTGCGGCATATTTCCGCGCTGCGGCACCGCTACGAATTCCTGATCCCCGGCCACGGCGAACCCGGCAGCGACGAGTTCGTCAAGACCATGGCCAACACCATGAGTACGGCGGTGCGACAGGCAACGCAGGCCACCCGGGAGACGCCGAATGACGCCACAAAGGCCATCCCGATCCTGCCGTACGGCCCGGAGCAGTCCCGGTGGTTCATCAAGCGCCTTCAGGAGACCGGTGCCCACCGCTGAACGGGCGCCCGCAACACGGGAAGATGAGGGTGCTCACCACTGCGCCTAGACTTGCTCCTTGAAAGAAGTCACGAAAAGCGCCGCAGCGTGCTCCGCTGTGAGTCCTGGGAGAAACCAAAAGATGCCCGAACCGGTGGAAGACAACTCAGCTGCCACTGCTGAAAAATCAGGACAGCCTGAACTTCGCCGCCGCCGCGATCTGCGTCGCGCCGACGGTCGAAATGCAGCTGCCCGGACAGGAACCATGCCGGTCGCTAACCCCCGCAGCGTCCCCGCGGAAAACACTGAATCCACTGCCCGCCCGGCCCCGCCGCGCAGCAGCTCCTGGGCCCAAGCCGCGGAGGCCGCCGATGAGCGCTTTGGAGGCCCGGCTACCGGAACCACCCCGGTAATCGACAAGGTCCCGGACGCACCGCAACAGGCGCCGACTGCACCGCAGCAGCCGTCGGCCCCGCCGACGTCGGCCCCCGCAGCGCCGGAGGAAGCCCCCGCAGCGCCGGAGGCTTCGGACCCCCACGACTCCACGCCCGCCGTCGTGCCCCCGCTGCCTACCCGCTCCGCGAGCCGGTCCGCAGTCCTGGCCAATTCCCCTGTCCCGGACTTCATCAGCTCGCCGGGCCTCTTTGTCCGGGAACTGAAGCCGCGGCCGGTCGGCGGGTTCCGCGGGGCGCTCTACAAAATGACGGGCGGTGGCCTGAACCTGGGACCGAGTGCCCGGCAGCGCGAAGAGGAGGAGCTGGCGCGCAGGATCTCCCGCCAGCTCCAGGGCAGCTACAACACGGCTGTGTTGAGCCTGAAGGGCGGCATTGGCAAGACGTCCACCACTGTCGGCGTCGGACTGACCCTGGCCGAATACCGTGGCGACCCGCCGTGCGCCATCGACGCCAACCCCGACTCGGGCGACCTGGTAGAACGCGCCCTCGGCGAGGGGATCTACCAGCAGCAGGCCCCGCGGACCATCAGCGACCTGCTGCGCAACGTCGACTCGGTCGATTCGCTGACCGCCCTGGCCCGGTACATGCACCACGCCGGGCGCCTGCACCTGATCGCCGGGGAACAGGATCCAGAGGTGTCCGATTCACTCACCGCGGCGGAGTACCTGCGCATCCGCAAGCTCGTCTCCGGCTACTATTCCGTGGCCCTGACCGACTGCGGGACCGGCGTCACGCACAACGCCATGAGCGGAATCCTGCAGTCTGCGGACAACCTCATCATCGCGGCAGGCTACGCCGTCAGCGGCGCCAAACGGGCCCGGAGCACCCTGCACTGGCTCGCCGACCACGGCTACGAGGACCTGGCACGCAACGCCGTCGTGGTCATCACGGACAAGGACGAGGTCTCCTCCCGGGTGGACAAAGATGCGATCGAGGACCACCTCTCCGGTATTTGCCGCCAACTGATCGCCGTCCCGCACGACCGCGGGGTGGCCGACGGCGATTTGGTCACCCTTGATGCGCTCCGGCCCGAGACCCGGCGGGCGTACCGGGAGATTGCCGCGGCCATCGTCGACGGCTATGTCTAGGCACTACATTTAGGCCATGAGCAAGTACGCCGGAGACGACGCCGCCGTCCAGTTGCAGGATCTGATTGCGGGCACCGAAAGCGTCGAGGACTTCCTGCAGCGCCTCGCGGAATTCTCCGCGGCGACGCTGAGCCATTCCGTCGGTGCGGACATCGAATGCGGCGTGACGCTCCAGCGCCGGAAGAAGACCATGACCGTGGCCGGCAGCAGCAACAACGCCGTCATACTGGACCGGATCGAGCAGAGCCTGGGCGAGGGCCCCTGCATCGAGGCACTGCGGACCCGTGGCATCGTGCTCCTCGCGAACGTGGACACCGATCCGCGCTGGCCCGAGTACCAGGAACAGCTCGCCGCCCACGGCTGCCGCAGCACCCTCGGCGTCCCGCTGGAAATCGGCGAGGACTCGGCGGCCGCGCTGAACTTCTTCGCCTCCTCGACCGGCGTCTTCACGGAGCCCATCGTGGCCGAGGCGGCCGGGTTCGCTGACCTGGCGGGCCGGGCGTTGCGCCTGGCTGTCCGGATCGGGACCGCTCAGGCCCGCGCTGAGGACCTGCAGGCAGCGATGGAACACCGCACCACCATTGACGTCGCCTGCGGTGTGGTGATGGCCCAAAACAGGTGCTCGCAGGACGAGGCGATGCGGATCCTCACCCGGGTCTCCAGCAACCGGAACCAGAAGCTCCGCGACGTCGCCGCGGGTGTGCTGAAGAACCTCACGGGTCAGGAAATCCGAACGCACTTTGACGGCTGACCCTCACGGAGGCATTTCGAGGGGCTGATCTCCGCGGCTGTCACGGTAGTCCGCCCGCCTGATTCGCCTGGCGGCTTACAATTTGGCGTGGCCGATGATATACCGATGGGTGCCGCACGGGGTGGGGGCCGACGGTGCGAGGAGGCCACCATGCGTCAATTCCGGCATTGCATTATTACCGTGTTTTCGCTGGTTGTGACGGCGTCCGCCGTGACCGCCGCCGGATGCAGCAGTAATAGTTACAAGGCGGCGCTGGACGAACTGGAGCGTGTCGTCGTCAGCTCCGCGTCCAAGGTGGGAAACCGCACGCAATGGCTGCAGACCGGCGAGAGCGCCGCCGCCCCCGCCGCCGACGATTTAAACCGTGCCCTGACTAAGGCTCGAGCCGCGTTAGGCAACGATGCAGCAAGCCAGCCCGACGCCGTAGCTGCACTACAACGAGGTGAGTCGCTACACCGTGCCATCCGGGATGCGATGAGCTCCGCTTCCACAGCAACGGGTACCCAGCTAAGCCTTGCCTCGGAGGCCCGGCAGGCCGTCCCAGCCCATGCGACGGTGCGAAGTGCCTCGGACGAGTCAACAGTGGCAAAACTGGGAGGGGAAACTCTCCATGACCTCGTATGTTCGGCGGCGATGGACTCCGTTGCGCCGGCGGACAAGAAAGACTTTGCGGATCGCCCCTTCACGTTCTCATATTTGCGGGACAAGACCCCTGAAGCTGCAGCCAAAGCCGTGGCAGGGTTGGCAGCGGGTCGTGTTGGAGCGGTATTTAGCAAGGGCTTCCAATGGGGTCGCTACGGCACGGAGTTGGCCAACGATGCCAACCGGCATGTGACGTTCATGAAGGACCGAATCGAGAGTCCGGACCTGACGGTCACCAGGAGCTATATCTATGTTGTGAGGTCCTGCCTAAAGCCGCCGCGCTAGAGACGGTTGGCGGCGCAATTCTTCATCACCCGCATTCGGCGTCGACTTCTGGTCCCGCGTAGTGGGCTCCGGCTGCCGCAGCACCGCGGCCTAGAATGAAGGGGATGACCAGCACAGACATCGCCCCGTTCAGCCTCCGCAGCATCGCCGTCCCTGCTTTCGGCCCGGCGCTGTTGTTCAGCATCGGCGAAGGCGCGATCCTGCCGGTGGTCGCCCTGTCCGCCCGCGACTTGGGTGCCTCGGTGGCCGTCGCGGCGCTGGTCGTGACACTGATCGGGCTCGGGTCATGGTTCTTCAACCTGCCGGCCTCTCTCATCACCCTGAAGTTCGGCGAGCGCTGGGCGATCGTGGGCGCCGCCGCCGCGAGCGCCGTCGCCCTCGCCGCCGCAGCACTGGCGCCGCTGGCAGCCGACGGAATCTGGCTGCTGGCTGCGTCGATGGTGGTGGTCGGCATGGCCGCCAGCGTATTCAGCCTGGCCCGGCAAAAGTACTTGACCGAGGCCGTCCCCGTCACCCTCCGGGCCCGGGCGCTGTCCACCCTGGGCGGGGTCAACCGGATCGGCATCTTTATCGGCCCCTTCATCGGGGCCGCGGTGATGCAGTTCGGCGGCATCACCGCGGCCTACTGGGCCGGCGTGGTGGGGATGGCGGCAGCCGCGGGGCTCTCCGTAACCATCCCGGATCTGGTGGCACCGCCGGCCCCATCGGACGGCACCCCCGTGCGGCAGCCCACGCTACGCAGCGTCGCGGCCTCGCACGCCGGCGTGTTCCTCAGCGTTGGCTTGGGCGTGCTGCTGCTCAGTGCCCTGCGCGCGTCCCGGCAGGTGGTGATCCCGCTCTGGGCCGATCACCTCGGCCTGGATGCCACCCACGCGTCCCTGATCTACGGCATTTCCGGTGGCATCGACATGCTGGTCTTCTACCCGGCCGGCAGGCTGATGGACCGCAAGGGCCGCCAGTGGGTGGCGGTGCCATCCACGCTCATCATGGGCACGGCGCTGCTGCTGATCCCGCTCAGCACCGGGTTCGTCGGCCTGATGCTGGCCGCGCTCCTGATCGGATTCGGCAACGGCATCAGCTCCGGGCTGAACATGACCCTCGGCGCCGACTTCTCGCCGGACAACGGCCGCGGCCAGTTCCTCGGAATCTGGCGGTTCATGGCCGACGCCGGGGCCACCGGCGGCCCGATGCTGCTCTCCGGCGTCACGGCCGCGGTTTCGCTGGGCGCCGGTGTGGGCGCCACCGGTCTGCTCGGGTTCGCCGCTGCTGCGGTCTTCGCGATCACTATTCCCCGGCTCAGGCACCGCCGCAACTACTGAGGGTTCCGAGGTTAAGGACCAAAGGGCCGCGCGTCAGGCGCTGGCGGCGAACCGGCGTCGTGCGGCCTGCCCAAACAACCACACGCCCGCAACGGTGGCGAGGTAGCCGGCGATGACGATCAACGAGGTGCCGGCCCAAAAATAGTTCGTGGTGCTGCCTTCCTGGGCCGGCCCCGGCGCGATCTTCAGCAGCGAATAGGCGGCCACCGCGGCGAAGGCAAGTCCTGCCAGTACCGGGAGGACCACCCACAGCCGGGCGGACGCCCAATGGCTGTCGTAGCCATCCCAGACATTCCACCGGCGCCCGGTGCGAGTCGCTAACCAGCCCGCTGGCAGGGTAAACGCACCCACCACCAGGAACGCTGCCACCACGTCTGCGGGCCGGTGCCACTGGTTGATGAGCGTGGACACTCCGGTGGCGACAGCGAAGCTGCCGCCCAGGAAGCCAGCCAGCGGCCGCCAGCGCGGCGAGACCACCAGGAACACCACGGCGGCGGCCGAGGCCGCCAGAGTGGTGTGGCCCGACGGGAGGGAATTGAGTTCCAGGGTTTCAATTCCGCGGAACGGCCGGACCGGTACCAGGTCCTTGAGGATCTGCGTGGCGATGTTTGCCGCTAAGGCGGCCGTGACGGCGATGCCGGCGGCGGCCCACCGGCGGCGCGCAATCGTTACGACGACGACCACCGCCCACGCGAGCACGACCGAGAGGGCAGGCAGCCAGTCCAGGAGCTTGGTGCTCGCCCTGCCGGCGGCCCCGTGGATCCCAACGGCCTCGACCAACGCAGATTCGTCGATGAACTGTCCGGTGGTGGTGCGCACGAAGAAGTAATAGGTGGCGGCGAGGACGGCTGGGCAGACGAGGGTGCCCAGCAGGAAGAAGAATCCGGCCGCCCGTCCAACGCCCCGCAGCTCCGGTGCAGGGCGCATTCCGGCACGGTCAAACAGGCCCAATCGCCGGGGTCCTTGCGACGCCGTCTGCACGTTGCTGCGGTGCTGCCGAAAACTCATCGTTATAGGGTCCCACAGAACGCTGCGGGTCATCCCATGTCCGCACCGCTGCCCGGGCGCTGCCAGCCAGCGCGCAGCACCAGGTCCAAGACGAGTAGCGGCTACTCGGGCCGGCCCCGAGCCGTATCCATAGACTTCCAGAACCCGCGTGGGTAGAACCCGGGGGCGCTCCTTGGGCGGGCCGATGCAGACGAGACTCCTAAAACTGGAGCTCACCCCCAGTCGAAGCCGGCCCGCCCAAGGCCTTGCGCCGCCGGCTTCGCCGCGCAGCCCGCAGTGAGCGGGCCCGCCGGTAGAGTACATACATGCCGAGCCCCGACGAGACCACACCCCCTTCCGGACTGAACCCCGGCGGCGTGGAAGAACTCCTGGACGTCGCCCGAGTGGTTAGCCTGCGGATGCGCGTGAAGTTCCGCGGCATCACGAAGCGCGAGGCCCTGCTGTTCCCCGGCCCGCTGGGTTGGGCGGAGTTCTGCCCCTTTCCCGAGTACGGCGACGCGGAGGCCTCACGCTGGCTTGCCGCTGCCGTCGAAGCCGGCTGGCAGGGCTTCCCGGAGCCTCTGCGGGACAGTATCCCGGTCAACGCCACCGTTCCGGCGATCGAGGCCGTGCAGGTGCCGGATATTCTCGCCCGCTTCGGCCGGGTGGACGCGGTCAAGGTCAAGGTCGCCGAGCCGGGCCAGACGCTCGACAAAGACGCCGCCCGGGTGGCTGCCGTCCGCGCAGTGCTGCCGGACGCTGCGATCCGGGTCGATGCCAACGGCGGCTGGGACGTCGCCGGGGCCGTCGAGGCACTGACCCGGCTGGCCGCCGTCGGGCTGGAGTACGCCGAACAGCCGGTCCCGGATATCGCCGGCCTTGCCGAAGTGCGCCGTCGCCTCCGGTCCTCGGGGGTCCCGGTGCTGATTGCCGCGGACGAGAGTGTGCGCAAGGAAGAGGACCCGCTCAAGGTGGCGCGCGCCGGTGCCGCGGACCTGATCGTGGTCAAGGTCGCACCCCTGGGCGGAGTGCGGCGCGCCCTCCGCATCGTGGCGCAGGCCGGCCTGCCCGCCGTGGTCAGTTCCGCCCTGGACACCTCGGTGGGTATCCGGGCCGGGCTGGCGCTCGCCGCGGCCCTGCCCGAACTGCCCTACGCCTGCGGGCTCGGGACCGTGTCGCTGCTCGCCGCCGACGTCACCCGGGACTCCCTGGTCCCCGACGACGGTTCCATCCGGCTTCGCGATGTGGCCGTCGACCCCGGGTTGCTGGACGAGTTCGCCGCGCCGCCGGCGCGCAGGGACTGGTGGCTGGACCGGCTCCGGCGAACCTACGCCGTGCTCGCAGCCGGCCCACCAGCAACATCCATGCCCTGAGTTAACAGGAACTTCACCGGCGGATCCGCTTCGCGTCGTTCGCCCCTGTGAGGTGTTCGGGACTCATCATCGGTGTCCCGCCGGCCCGCCCCTGGCCTCAGCGCCGCCGGTGCGCTCGCCGTCGTCGGCAGCGGTCTACACCCGCCTCGCTGCGGACAAAGTCGGCCCCACCAAGATGGACCGCTGTGAGGATGTCCAGCCGAGCCTATACGCGGGCAAGGTGTACGTGGTCTGCACCAACAACCCGTTCCGCGCGACGCCGAGACCCGCGGCCCGATCATCCACGACGAGCAGCGCACCGTTTTCGTGGCCGGTCAGCACCCTGGCGAGGAAGGCTCCTTCGCGGACCAGCGCTCCTACTTTCCGGATTACGTCAAAGCCGGTACGACCCCGCGTTGCCTGTACGGGAGCGTTCGGGCAGGGCGGGAACTGATAATTTGAACAGTGTGAATAATCCGGCCGAAATGGTGGTCCCCAGAGTCCAGGCAGCTATCGCCCACGCGTTCGGCGACGAGTTCCGTGACACGGATCCGGTGATCAGACCCTCGCAGTTCGCCGACATCCAGGTCAACGCGGCCATGGCGCTGGCTAGAAACGTCGGCCTGCCGCCCCGGGACGCGGCCGCCCGGATCGTGGAAGCCCTGGACCTCGACGGCATCTGCAGCCTCGTGGAGGTCTCCGGGCCCGGTTTCATCAACCTGACCCTCGACGGCAGCTGGATTCAGGAACTGGTCAACGCGGCGGAACCCGTTGGCGACGGCGCACGGCAGGCGCCACTGCACCGCGTCGTCGTCGACTACTCCTCCCCGAACGTGGCCAAGGAAATGCACGTCGGGCACCTGCGCACCACCGTGGTGGGAGACAGCATCGTCCGGGTGCTTGAGGCGCTGGGCCACACCGTGATCCGGCAGAACCACATCGGCGACTGGGGAACGCCGTTCGGCATGCTGATCGAGCACTGGCTTGAGGTGGGGGAGGACTCGCCCGACGCCGCCCTCCTAGTCGATGACCCGAGCGCCTTCTACCAGACCGCGCGGGCGAAGTTCGACGCCTCTGCTGCGGACCCGGCCGGTTTCGCCACCCGCGCCCGGCTGCGCGTCGTGGCGCTGCAGGCCGGGGACCCGGAAACGTTCGCTGTCTGGCAGCGGCTCGTTGCGCAGTCGAAGCGCTACTTCAACGCGATTTATACGATGCTCGGGATCAGCCTCACCGACGACCACATCGCTGGCGAAAGCTCCTACGATGCGCACCTGGCACAGCTGTGTCAGGAACTCCAGGAGCGCGGCATCGCCCGGATCAGCGAAGGCGCGCTCTGCACGTTCCCGGCCGGCTTCAGCGGGCGGGACGGCGAACCGCTGCCGCTCATCATCCGCAAGTCCGACGGCGGCTACGGTTACGGGACCACCGACCTTGCCACCATCCGGCACCGGGTCCGGGAACTCGAAGCGGACCGCGTGCTCTACGTGGTGGGCGCGCCGCAGAACGTGCACCTGCGGATGGTGATGGCCACGGCGCGCGACGCCGGCTGGCTGCCGGACACCGTGGAGGCCACCCACGTCCAGATCGGCAACGTGCTCGGGGAAGACGGCAAGATCCTGAAGTCCCGCGCCGGCAATCCGGTCAAGCTGATGGCGCTGCTGGAGGAGGCCGTGGACCGGGCCCGGACCGTCATCGACGCCAGCCGGCCCGAGCTCAGCGACGCCGAGCGGGCCGTCACGGCCCGGCAAGTCGGGATCGGAGCCGTCAAGTACGCCGACCTCTCCACCGGGCACGACACCGAATACGTCTTTGACTTCGACCGGATGCTCGCGCTCACCGGCAACACCGGCCCGTACGTCCAGTACGCGGCCGCCCGGATCCGCTCCATCCTGCGCAAGGCAGGGAACCTGGACCGGCACCTCGGCGCTGCCGCCGGCGCGGCACCCGGAACGACCATCGCCGTCGTCGAACCCGCCGAACGCGCACTGGCCCTGCACCTGCTCGAATACAATTCCACACTGCAGAAAGTCGGCGAACTGCTCGAACCCCACCGGCTGTGCGCCTACTTGTTCGAACTCGCCCAGCTGTTCACCGCCTTCTACGAGCAATGCCCCGTGCTCAAGGCGGAGGATACCGTCCGGGAATCACGGCTGGCCCTGTGCGGACTGGTCCTGCGGCGGCTCTCCGGCGGCCTGGACCTGCTGGGCATCGAGACACCGGAGAACATGTGAGCGTCGACAAGCGGCCGGCCCCGCCTGCTCCAAGCGGCGGCGGGCTGGGCGCGGTCGAGGCCGCACGGATGGCCGTCGCGGCCCTGATTGGCGCCGGGGTCCGCTACGTCGTGGTGGCCCCGGGGTCCCGTTCTGCGCCGATGGCCTACGCGCTGGCCGAGGCCGACGCCGCAGGCCGGGTCGAGCTGCTGGTCCGGATCGACGAACGCGACGCCGGCTTCACCGCGCTGGGCCTGGCGCTGACCACCGGTGCCCCCGCAGCAGTGCTCACCACCTCGGGGACCGCCGTCGGGAATCTGCTGCCGGCCGTGATGGAAGCCAACCACGCCGCAGTCCCCCTGGTGGTCCTCTCGGCCGACCGGCCGGAGGAACTCCGCGGCACCGGGGCCAACCAGACCACCGTGCAGCCGGACCTGTTCGGCGAGCACGTCCGCTTCGCCGTCGACGTACCGGCGGGGGATAACCCGCTGCGGGCCGTCGAGACCGCGCTCAGCGCCGCCACCGGGGCCTTCGAGGACATCCCGCCGGGGCCCGTGCAGCTGAACCTGGCGTTCCGCGACCCGCTCGTCCCGGCCGACGGCGACGGCCTGGGCGAAGCCTCTGGCCGTCGTGTCCACCATGCCCCGCGGCCCCCGCTGGCCCTGGATTTCCCGGCCGCGTCCCCGGCCCTGCCCGAGCGGCGCACCGTGGTCCTGGCCGGGCACGACGCAGGCCCCGTCGCCGAGGCGTTCGCGCGCGCCCACGGCCTGCCGCTGCTCGCCGAGCCCTCCTCCAACGCCCGCTTCGGCCCGAACGCCGTTGGCCCCTACCGGCTATTGCTGGAACACTTCGGGCCGGAATCCGGCCAGCCAATCGAGCGCGTCGTCCTGTTCGGCCGGCCGACCCTCTCCCGTCCGGTCTCCGTCCTGCTGGCCCGCGCCGACGTCCCGTCTGCGCTCTACCAGCCGGTTCCGGTGGCCTGGTACGAGCCCGGCCGCCGCACCGAACTGCCACTCGAGACCCTGGCGGACCTGGCTGACTTCGCCGGCCGGGGCACACCGGCCTGGCTCGATGCGTGGCTGCTGGCCGGCGCCGCCGCCCAGCACGCCGTGGACCTGGTGCTCTCCGGCGCCTCGGATGCGGCAGCCGTCGCTAGCCCCGCAGTCCCCAGCCCCCCAGTCTCGGGCCCCGTCGTCTCGGGCCCCGCAGTCTCGGGCCCCGCGGTGGGGGCCTTGGTCTGGGCGCATACCAGGGGGCAGCTCGTCCTGGGCTCCTCCAACGGGATCCGCGACGTCGACCTGGCGGGCGCCCCGCCGCAGGAACCGCAGGCCACCGTCTTCGCCAACCGGGGCCTTGCCGGGATCGACGGTACCCTCGCCACGGCCACCGGCATCGCCGTCGGCGGCCGGCAGGAAACCACCGTGCTGCTGGGCGACGTGACGTTCCTGCACGACGCCGGCGGCCTGCTGCTGGGCGCGGGCGAGGCCGTGCCCGCGCTGCGGATCGTTGTCCTCAACGACGCCGGCGGGGCCATCTTCGGGCTCCTGGAGCACGGCGCCATCGAGCGCTCCGGCCGCTACGGCACCGCCGTCGAACGCCTCTTCGGCACCCCGCACACGGTGGACCTCGCCGCGCTGGCCGCCGCTTACGGTGTGGCGCACCGCGCGGTCGGCACGACGGCGGAGCTCGCCGCGGCGCTGGCCGGGCCCATCGAGGGCCGCAGCATCATCGAAGTGCGGGCGGACCGGCACGGGCTCCGGGAGTTGCATGAGCGGATCCGCGCCGCCGTTACCGCCGCAGTGTCCGGGGTCCTCGGCGCGGACTAACGCACCGTCCGGCCGATGACACGCCGTTGCCCTGCGGCGCGAAAAAACCCGACGCTGACCCGGGCGGCGCATCATTCCCCGCGCTACGGAAACGCCCGGTCGTTGCTGGCATTCCAGCAACGACCGGGCATTTGTGCGTCGACAGGCTCCGTGCGCGTCGGCTACAGCACCCGGCTCAGGAATTCCTTGGTGCGGGCGTGCTGCGGGTTCGCAAGCACCTCACGCGGGTCGCCGGATTCCACGACGACGCCGCCGTCCATGAACGTCAGGCGGTCGCCCACCTCGCGGGCGAAGCCGATCTCGTGGGTCACCACGATCATGGTCATGCCGGACTTTGCGAGGTCCTTCATGACGTTCAGGACATCACCCACGAGCTCCGGGTCCAACGCGGACGTGGGCTCGTCAAAGAGCATCAGTTCCGGGTCCATGGCCAGGGCCCGGGCAATGGCCACCCGCTGCTGCTGCCCGCCGGATAGCTGCGCGGGGTAGTGGCCGGCCCGGTCCGCCAGGCCCACCCGGTCCAGCAGCTCCAGCGCACGCTTCCGGGCAGCGGCCCGCGGCTGGCCCTTGACCTGGACCGGGGCTTCCATGACGTTCTGCAGCGCCGTCTTGTGCGGGAACAGGTTGAAGCGCTGGAAGACCATGCCGATCTCGCGGCGCTGGGCGGCGATCTCCTTGGTCTTCAGATCGTGCAGCCGTCCGTTGATCTCGCGGTAGCCGATCAGCTGGTCACCGACCGAAATCCGCCCGGCGCTGATGGTTTCGAGCAGGTTCACGCAGCGCAGCATAGTGGACTTGCCGGAACCGGACGGCCCGATCACCACGGACACTTCACCCTGGTTGACGGTCAAGTCGATGCCGCGCAGCACGTGGTGCGGTCCGTAGAACTTGTGTAGGCCCTCGATTTTTACCAAGGGGTTCTCGATGGTGGCAGTCATTTCGTATCCTCCTCGGGGACATCCATCCTCAAGGCCGGCTCAGCGTCGGCGCTGGGCGCTACCGCCGCGGAGGCCTTGGCGGCTGCGGGGTTTACCGTCGCCGGAGCCAGATTGTCCACACCCCTGCCGTAGTACGCCTCGATGAAGTGCTGGCCAACCATGAGGATGCTCGTGATGACCAGGTACCAGATCGCCGCCACAATGAGCAGTGGCACCGGCAGGTAGGTCCGGTTAGCCAGCGTGTTCGTGGCGAAGGTCAGGTCCAAGGTGAACGGGACGGCCAGCACCAGCGAGGTGGTCTTAAGCATGCCGATCGTCTCGTTGCCCGTAGGGGGGACGATCACCCGCATGGCCTGCGGCAGGATGATCCGCCACATGATCTTGGTCTTGCCCATTCCCAGCGCTTCAGCCGCTTCCATCTGGCCGCGGTCCACGGACTTAAGGCCGGCCCGGAAAATCTCGGCCAGATACGCGGATTCGTTGAGGCCCAAGCCCAGGATGGCCGCGACGGTGGCGGTGACGATCGTACTGGTATCCATGCTGAAGAGCTCGGGTCCAAACGGGACGCCCGCGCTGATCTTCGGGTAAAGCACCGAGATCAGGCCCCAGAACACCAACTGCGTGTACACCGGGGTACCGCGGAAGAACCACACCCACACCCAGCTGGACCAGCGGAATACCGGGTTGTCGGACTGCCGCATGAAGGCCAGGAGGATGGCGAGAATAATGGCCAGCACCATGGCGGCAACTGTCAGGATCAGGGTCCAGCCCACGCCTTGGACCACCTTAACGTCCAGGATGTAGGTGCCGACGATGTCCCAGCGGAAGTTATGGTTGGTGACCAGCGACTGCAGGAATACGGCCAGGAAGCCGAGGATGATGACCGCGCTGATCCACCGGCCGGGGTGCCGCACAGGTACGGCTTTGTTCAGTACCGGCGCGTCGTTGCCGTGCTGCCGCTCCATCGATGCTGCCCCTGATGCGTGGTCGGTGGCGGGAAGACTCAAGGTGCAGCCGTCGGGTTGACCTCAGACTTGGTGATGGCGCCTTCGGCGTTGCCCCAGCCTTCCAGGATCTTCTTGTACGAGCCGTCCGCGATGAGCTTCGTCATGGTTTTCTGGATGAGGTCGGCAAGGGCGGTGTCCGACTTGGCGACGGCAATGCCCTGCGGGGCGGCGTCGTAGACATCCCCGAGCTTCTCGATCTGCCCGTTTGTCTGGGTGATCGCGTAGCCGATGATGGGGGAGTCCGCCGCCATGGCATCGATACTGCCGTTAACCAGCCGGGTGGTCACGTCCGTCTGGTTCTTGAGCGTGATGATGTCGATCGGCTTCTTGCCTTCGGCAGTGCATTTTTTGTTCCGGTCGGACAGGTCCGGGTCTTCCTGGACGGTGCCGGTCTGGACACCGATCGACTTGCCGCAGACGTCGTCGAGGGAGAACTTCTTCGGGTTGCCCTTCTGCACGGCCCAGGCGGTGCCGGCGTTGAAGTAGCTGACCATGTTTACGGCACCGAGGCGTTCCTTGTTAATGGTGAACGAGGAGATGCCGAGGTCGTACTTCGGGCCGAGCGCAGGAAGGATTCCAGTGAATTCGGCCGTCTGCACCTGGACCTTGAGTCCCAGGGTCGCGCCGATCGCCTTGGCGATGTCGACGTCGTAGCCCACCGGAGTCTGCCCGTCGGCGCCGAGGAATTCAGCGGGAGCGTAGCTGGTGTCCGCGCCCACGGTCAGCGTCCCCTTGGACTTGATGGCTTCGGGGACCATGCCAGCCAAGGAATCGTCCTTCTTCACCGTGGTGGGGTCGAAGCTTACCTTGGCGCTGCCGGATGGCGTCGCGGCGCCGCCACCCGTGCCCGACTCGGAGGCGTTGGTGCAGGCAGAGAGGGACAGGGCGCCGACCGCAAGCACGGCGGCGGCTTTAAGCGCGGAGTTACTCAGGAGCGAACGGGAGATCTGCATTTTTCTTACCTTTTGTTGCAGGAGGATGCGAAAACTAAGTCGGAATAGTATATCGCCGAAACAAGAGATGTACGTCACAGAAAACTTAGTTTTACTATTGGATAACTAATCCCGGGTGAAATGCAAGCGGTTCGCTGGGACGTTGTCTGTTATCCCGGATTCATCCCGGATTCGTCACGGCGCTCCGCGGCGGGCGGGCGGTGGTGGCGGCCGCCGTGCGTCAGTTGCTGATGCCCAGAGATTCCAGCATCGGGCGGAACTTCGCCCAGGTCTCCGCCAGTTCGGCTTCGGGCACCGACCCCTCCACGACGCCGCAACCGGCGTAAAGCCGGACCGTGTCCGGACCCTCGATCACCGCGCCGCGCAGCGCGATGCCCCACTCGCCGTTGCCGGCGGCGTCGAGCCAGCCGACCGGTCCGGCATACGGCCCACGGTCCAGGTGCTCCAGTTTGCGGATCAGCGCCCCGGCCACCGTGGTGGGGGTGCCGCAGACGGCAGCGGTGGGGTGCAGCGCATTGATCAGTGCCAGGCAGGTGGGCACGTGGCCTTCCACCTCGGCCAGTTCGGCCTTTACATCCGAGGCCAGGTGCCAGACGTTCGGCAACTCCAGGATGAATGGCTCACTGTGCGCGGTCATGGCCTCGGAGAACGGCGCCAGCTGCGTCGTTAGCGACGCGATGGCGATGTCGTGCTCGTGCCGCTGCTTCTCGGACCCTGCGAGCACACGCTCGGCAAATTCCAGCGGCGAACCGGCTATGCCCTCGGCGTCGCGGCGGTCCAGGGTGCCGGCCAGGACGCGTGCCTGCGCCGTGCGGCCTTCCACCTGGATCAGCATTTCGGGGGTGGAGCCCACCAGCCCGTCGACGCCGTAGGTCCAGCATTCGCGGTACCGCACGGCGAGCTGGCGCAGGATCTCGGCGGCGTTCACGCCGTCGGGCACGGTGGCGACGATGTCCCTGGCCAGCACCAGCTTCTCCAGCGCCCCGGTCCGGATTTCGGCGACACCATCGGCGACGGCGGCCATCCAGTCCGCTTCAGAGAGCGAGCCAGTGCTCAGCTTGGCTTCCCTCCCGGCGGCCGGTTGCTCCGACGAGGTTATCCCTGAGGCGGGTTCCGGCGCCTCAGACCCGGAGTCCGATGGGGCGTCCGAAGCCGGAAGGTGCTGCGCGGCGCCGGCTACGTCAAGCCAGCGCCGCAGGGCGGCGTGGGCAGCACCTTCGGTGAGTTCGCCGTCGTCGAAGCTGAGCTGGGTAAGCCAGGCAGTTCCGTCGCGCAGCCCGACTACGATTTCGGGGACGATCAGCCGGGAGGAGTGTGCGGAGACCTTGGAGAAGGCGAAGGAGCCAAAGGCCACCGGACCGGTGCCGGGGCAGTCGACGGCGTCGGTGACCTCCGCTTCGAGGACCAGGTGCCGCCACCAGATGTCCGCCTCCAGGAACCGTTCGGGACCGGTCGCGGTGAACCGGGCCACCTCGCCGAAGGCAACCAAGCCGGCTTCGCGGCGGGTCCAGCACAGCACATCGTCGCGGACCAGAAACGACGGCAGCCCCCCGGGGAACGAATCTGCATCGAGGGGGACTGTCAGTGTTCTGATAATTCTGGTAGGAAACGCGCTCGTCATGATGAGACAACACTACTCCCGACGTCCGACGCGCCCCGGATGCGCCCGCGGTTAGGGGGTGCGTGGAAGATTTGAGACAATAACGGGGTGAACCGAGCATCCTTGGATAAGCGTCCGGACGAAGTAGCCACCATGTTTGACGACGTCGCCCCGAAATACGACGTGGTCAACGACGTCCTGTCCATGGGACAGACGCGCCGCTGGCGCCGGATCGTCGTCGAAGCCATGGATATGAAGGCGGGCCAGCGCGTGCTCGACCTGGCCGCGGGAACCGGCACGTCCAGCGAGCCATATGCCGACGCGGGGATCAACGTGATTGCCTGCGACTTCTCCCTCGGCATGCTCAAGGTGGGCAAGCGCCGCCGCCCGGACATTGACTTCATCGCAGGAGACGCCACCCGGCTGCCGTTCGCGGACAACACCTTCGATGCCAGCACCATCTCCTTCGGCCTGCGCAACGTCAACGAGCCTAAGAAGGCCCTTGCCGAAATGCTCCGCGTCACCAAGCCCGGCGGCCGGCTGGTCATCGCGGAGTTCTCCCAGCCCGTGGTGCCGCTCTGGCGCACCATGTACACCGAATACCTGATGCGCGCACTGCCAGCCATCGCCGTCAAGGTCTCCTCCAACCCGGACGCCTACGTCTACCTCGCCGAATCCATCCGCGCGTGGCCGGACCAGGACCACCTCGCCGCATGGCTGCAGGAAGCCGGCTGGGAAAGCGTCAGCTACCGCAACCTCAGCGGCGGCATCGTCGCCGTGCACCGCGCCCAGAAACCCGCTGCCCCCGCCTCCGGCCGAGCTACTGATCCCGCCGCGGGCGCGGCCGCGCTGGCCAACCACACCGGTCCCGTGGCCAAGCTGCGCCGCAACATCACCCGGCCCGAGCGTTAGCTCACAGCTGCCGTGAAAGTACTGATCGTCGGGGCGGGACCGGCCGGGTCCACCGCCGCGTTCTACCTTGCCCAGGCCGGCATCGATGTCACAGTGCTGGAAAAGACGAGTTTTCCGCGCGAGAAGGTCTGCGGCGACGGGCTCACCCCGCGCGCGGTCCGGGAGATCCAGAAGCTCGGCCTGCCGCACCCCGAAGCAGAGGGCTGGCGGCGGAACAAGGGCCTGCGGCTCATCGCCGGCGGCCGCACCATCGAACTTCCCTGGCCCGAGGTCTCCGACTTCCCGCAGTACGGGCTGATCAGGACCCGGCTGGGCTTCGACGAGGAACTGGCCCGGCACGCCCAGTCCGCCGGCGCCGTCGTGCTCGAGCGCCACGGCGTTACCGGGGCGCTTCGCTCCGAGGACGGCCGCGTCACCGGCGTCCGCGCCGCGCTGTTCGATGACGCCGGACGCAGGACCGGGGAAACCCGGGACTTTAGCGCCGACGTCGTCCTCGCCGCCGACGGCAACTCCAGCCGCACCGCCGTCTCGCTCGGGATCCAAAAGCGCGATGACCGCCCGCTGGGCGTTGCCGTGCGCACCTACTTCACCAGCCCCCGGCACGACGACGACTGGATGGAAGGCTGGCTTGAGCTTCCCGGCCGGGACGGCAAGCTGCTGCCCGGCTACGGCTGGGTCTTCGGCGTGGGGGACGGCACCTCCAACGTGGGCCTGGGCATCCTGAACTCCTCCAAAGAATTCGGCAAGTTGGACTACAAGCAGGTCCTGCGTGAATGGACCGCCGGCATGCCGCCCGAGTGGGGTTACACGCCCGAAAACCAGATAGGGGAGATCCGCGGCGCGGCCCTGCCCATGGGCTTCAACCGCACCCCGCACTACTCGCCGGGGCTGCTGCTGCTTGGCGATGCCGGCGGCATGGTTTCCCCGTTCAACGGCGAGGGCATCTCCTACGCCATGGAGTCCGCCCGCTTTGCGGCCGAGTTCATCATCGACAGCGCAGCGCGGTCAGCCTCGGCCGGCTGGAGCGGGGCCGACGCCGATGCGCACCTCGCCGGCTACTCGGACTTTGTTCGCGGGCAGTGGGGCTCGCATTTCACTCTGGGCCGCGCCTTTGCCGCGGTGATCGGCAAGCCGGCCGTGATGAAACTGGCGCTCCGGACGGGCATGCCCATTCCCGTGCTGATGAAGTTCGTGGTCCGGTTGCTGGCCAACCTGACCGATCCCTCGGCCAGGGGCTTCGAGGACCGGATGATCCGGGTCCTGGAATCCCTGGTCCCGGCCACCTCCAATACCCGGCCCGTTCCAGTCCCAAATCCGCGGACTCCGCGACAAGTTAGGGTTAACCCGTGACCAACTCTGCAGACCAAAGCTGGACGCACGCCGGACACGGCCTGCCGGGCGCTGAACCCAGCCTCAACACCACCGCCATCGCGACCGGCCTTCAACTGCCGGCCGGCTTCGCAGCAATCGCCGGGGACCCGGAGCTCGGTCCGGCAATCACCACGAACCTGGCGCGCGTGGAGAAGAGGCTGCGCGAGGCCATCGCCAACTCGGACCCGCTGGCTGACGCCACGTCGCGTCACCTCGTCGAAGCCGGCGGCAAGCGTATCCGGCCGCTGCTGGCCCTGCTCTGCGCCCACCTCGGCGACGCCTCGCTGCCGGCGGTAGTGCAGGCCGCCGTCGTCGTCGAACTGACGCACCTGGCCACGCTGTACCACGACGACGTGATGGACTCTGCGCCGTTCCGCCGCGGCGCTCCGACTGCTCATGAAGTCTGGGGCAACTCCGTGGCTGTTTTGACCGGTGACCTCATCTTCGCCCGCGCCTCGATCCTGGTCTCAGAGCTCGGCGGCCGCGCGCTGGGCATCCAGGCTCGCACCTTCGAGCGGCTTTGCCTCGGCCAGCTGCACGAAACCGTGGGACCCCGGCCGGACGAGGATCCGGTGGAGCACTACCTCTCCGTGATCGCGGACAAGACCGGTTCGCTCGTGGCGGCCTCCGGCCAGCTCGGCGCGATCTTCTCCAACGCCGACCCGGCGTACGAGGCGCTGCTGGTTGAGTATGGCGAAAAGGTCGGCGTCGCTTTCCAGCTCGCCGACGACGTCATCGACGTCACCGGCGTCAAGGTCAAGTCCGGCAAGTCGCCGGGCACCGACCTCCGCGAAGGAGTGCCTACGCTGCCGGTTCTGCTGCTGCGCAAGGCCGCGGCCGCCGGCGACCGGTCCGCCGTCGAACTGCTGCAACTGATTGACGGCGACCTCAGCTCCGATGAGGCCCTCGCCGCCGCCGTCGCTGCGCTGCGCGAACACCCTGTCACCGCGGAGTCCTGGACGGTGGCGCGCGCTTGGGCGGATGAAGCCATCGCAGCCCTCGCCCCGCTGCCCGAGGGCGTCGTCAAGGATTCGCTGACCAGCTTCGCACGCGCCGTGGTGGACCGCAGCAGCTAGGGTCCCCGCCAGATGGCTGGCCCGCCCCCGTCGGATGTGTCGGCCTGAGATTAAACGGAATGGCCCCGGTTCCGCACAACGTACGAGTCGTCCGTTGTGCGGAACCGGGGCCATTTCTCCGTTCGCATCAGATTCACCGGAGGCATTTAGTGAACCTGTAATGAGCCTATGACGGTTGTGTCATATTGTCTAGGGGATTTGTAAATTTCGTGACACCGATTTTGGCGGGTGTTCCACGCGGCGGTGCGGGGGCACTTTGGGCACCGGACGGGTGCAATAGCCCTGGTTGGACGGCGTGTCCGCGCCAAAGTGCCCCTCGGCCGCCGCGGCGTTGTCCACATGGCGCAGTCGGAGTGGGCTCCGCTGACGTCCGGGGCGCACAGTGGCTGAATGAACGTCGTCGATTTCCTGGCATCACGGGGCGGAACGGCCGCTGCCGCGGACCTTGGGCGGGCCGGATTCAGCCGCCACCGGATCGCCAAGGCCGTGGGTGACGGCGCCCTGCTGAAGATCCGCCGCGGGCATTATGCGCTGCCGCAGGATTCCAGCACCTACCGGGCCGCGCGTGAGCTGAACGGGTTACTGACCTGCCTGTCGGCTGCGCCGGGCTATGGCTTGTGGACTTTGGCGCCGGCAAAGCGACTGCATCTATGCGTCGGCCATCGGTCCACGCCCCCCGGTTCCGTGGGGCACGGCCGCTGCCGGCATCCCCGCCATCCCTATCTCCCGGTGGCCGGGCTGGCCGACGTACTGATCCACGCCATGAACTGCCTGCCGCAATTGGAAGCACTGGTCATGGTCCAGTGTGCCGTGGGCCGCGGGGACATTGCTCTGGCGTTCCTCCGCGGAAAACTCGGCGGCAACCGAAACGCCCGCGCCAGATCGGTGCTGGATCTGGTGATTCCCCGTGCTGATTCTCTGCTGGAAGTCCTCGCTAACACGGCCTTCTCCCGGGCAGGGCTGCAGGTGCGCAGGCACGTCGAGATCCCCGGTGTGGGGGAGGTCGACTTCCTTGTGGAGGGCTCCATCGTGGTGGAGACCGACGGCGCGCCGCACTTGGAGCCGGGGCAGGTTAAGCCTTGATCCACCGATCCGCGGTTGGTCCTGACTGTTTGTCAGGGGCGGCCGCGGTTCTTGGTTTCGGGCATGGCGGATTCCCGGCCTCGCT